>JANPFJ010000001.1:0-1651 GCA_031423355.1 Gemmatimonadaceae bacterium
GACGTATTCGCGCAAGAGCGAAACAGCCGCCAGTGTTTCCATCGTCGGCACATCTCCGGCACACGCCATCACGATGTCGGGTGCGCCAGGCGTGTGCACGGACTCATTCCCGGCCCAGCCCCAAATGCCTGCACCAACGCGGCAATGCGCCATCGCGGACTCCATGTCCAGCCACTGCCACGATGGCTGCTTGCCGGCGATGATCACGTTCACGTAATTGCGGCTCTGCAGGCAGTGATCGGCAATCGACAACAGACAGTTGGCGTCCGGCGACAGATAGATCCGGACCACGTCCGACTTCTTGTTTGCGACGTGGTCCATGAAGCCCGGATCCTGATGAGAGAACCCGTTGTGGTCCTGACGCCAGACGTGCGACGTGAGCAGATAGTTCAGCGATGCGATGGGCACGCGCCACGGGAGCTGTCGCGTCACCTTGAGCCACTTGGCGTGCTGGTTGAACATCGAATCGATGATGTGGATGAACGCCTCATAGCAGGAGAACAGCCCATGTCGCCCCGTGAGCAGGTAGCCCTCGAGCCAGCCTTCGCAGACGTGCTCACTGAGGATCTCCATCACCCGCCCGTCGGCCGACAGCTGCATGTCCACCGGCTCGACATCAGCCATCCACGCCTTGCCGGTGAGGTCGACCACGGCGTCGAGGCGATTCGATGCCGTTTCGTCCGGCCCGAACACTCGGAAGTTGCGACTCACGAGGTTCAGGCCCATGACCGACGCCAGAAACCCGCCGAGGACTCGTGTGGCCTCCGCCTCGACGCCGCCCGGCGTTGGGACGGTCACCGCGAACTGCTGCACCGACGGCATGATCAGCGGCTGCAAGAGCACGCCACCATTGGCATGCGGATTGTCACTCATGCGGCGCGCGCCGGCCGGCGCGAGCGAGGTGATCGCGTCATGCACACGTCCGTCCGCATCGAAGAGTTCGTGCGGCCGGTAGCTGCGCATCCACTCGTCGAGCTGACGAACGTGTTCTGGGTTTCGGAAGTCGGAGATCGGCACCTGATGCGCCCGCCATGTCCCCTCCACCGGCAGGCCATCGACCACCTTCGGCCCTGTCCATCCCTTCGGTGTCTGGAACACGATCATCGGCCACCGCGGTCGCGGCGGCGGATTGCGCGAGCCCGCCACACGCGCCTGCCCCTGTATGGTACGGATCTTCGCGAGCACCAGCTCCATGGTCGTCGCCAGCTGCTCATGCATCGCCATCGGATCATCCCCGATCACGAAGTGCGGGTCGTGACCGTAGCCGCGGAGTAGGTCCGTGAGCTCATCGCGCCCGATCCGCGCCAGTACCGTCGGGTTGGCGATCTTGAAGCCAGTGAGGTGCAGAATGGGCAGCACCGCGCCATCGTGGACCGGATTGAGAAACTTGTTCGAGTGCCAACTGGCGGCGAGTGCACCGGTCTCCGCTTCGCCGTCACCCACGATGCAGGCCACGATGAGATCGGGATTGTCAAATGCCGCACCGTACGCATGCGCGAGCGAGTAGCCGAGCTCACCGCCCTCGTTGATCGATCCCGGCGTCTCCGCTGAGACATGACTGGGGATGCCGTAGGGCCACGAGAACTGTCGAAACAGGCGACGCAGGCCGTCGCGGTCTCGCGTGATCGGCGGATACGTCTCGGTGTACGTC
>JANPFJ010000002.1:0-1074 GCA_031423355.1 Gemmatimonadaceae bacterium
CCAACCACCGTCGAGGTCCACTCGAAGTTGTTGCCGCCAAGCGCTTCGCCGAACGGGTTGAGTTCGGTGGTCCGACGAATCGGGCCCGAACCCAGCGTGTTCAGGTGAAAACCGACCACGCCGCCAAGCGCCGGAATAGACGCCGCGGCGTAGGTCTGCTGCAGTCCAAGATCGTCGTACAGGTTCTGGCGTCCGGCGGCGGCCGAGAAGGACTCCGAGGCGGCGGCGCCGGCGGGATTCCAGAACCACGCCGTTGGACCTGCGACGGAGCTGCCGACGGCCCCGGCCATCGCGCCACCGCGCGCGCCGATACCGATGTGAAGAAAGTTGGCGCCACGGGTACCCTGACGATTCGGGGTATCCTGCGGCGTCGGGAGAATTCCGCCCGGCCCCTGAGCGCTGACCGACGCGCTAAGGAGGACGGTGGTAGCGCCAACGGCGCCAATAGTGCGAAGGATGTTCATCGCCGCTCCGTTATCGGATGATCACGAACTTGCCGCGCTGCACCAACCCATTGCCACTCGGGCCGGTCGCGGTAAGGACGTAGAGGTAGAGTCCCGAACTCATGTCGAGCCCTTCACGAGTGCGCAGATTGAAGGGCAGATCACCCGTCAAAGCGTTGTTGCCGGTGTACAGCAAGTCGCTCTTCTTCCACGTGAGCTCCTGCAGGAACTGGCCAGAAACCGAGTAGACGCGAAGCACCCCTTCCTCAGGCGCTCCGGTGAAGTAGATCCGACCCGTAGGTACGCGGCCGGCGATTTGGTCGACATCCGATCGCGCCAAGTACGGATTCGGCACCACAGACACGCGATTGAGATCGGCCTTGTTCACAACGGTCTTCGCAGAGAACGGCGTCGCAACCAACTGCACGACCGAGCGTGGATCGAAGGTGCGCGCGAGGTCGAAGACCTGCGTCCAACCGGTCGCAACCGGCAGATACCCGCCTGCCGTGGTGGCGCCGCGCGTGTTGATCACGATCGGGTTGCAGGTGCCCGCGTCCGCCGTCGGTCGCACGCCGGTGGCGTTGTTGCCCGTGTTACACGCCACCAGGAACCGATTGATACCGATCGAATC
>JANPFJ010000003.1:0-14710 GCA_031423355.1 Gemmatimonadaceae bacterium
GACGCTCTTGTTCTGCAATGCGAGCCCGATGGGCGAGGACATGCTGACCTGGCCGTCGATCACGTCGCCGCCGTCGCCAAAGACGAGCTCGTAGACTTCCCGCTCTTCGGTGACCGAGTCTTCGACCGTCACGCGACTGCCAAGGCCGACACGGTCGGTGGGGATCTGGGTGATATCGATGTCCGACAGTTTGCTGAGGCGCTTGACGAGCTGGCCGAGGCGCGCCTGCACGAAGCGCTGTCGCTCGAGGGCCGCCTTGTACTCGCTGTTTTCGCGGAGGTCGCCGTGGTCGACGGCCTTCTTGATTTCCTTCGGCAGCGTGACCGTCAGCTCATGCCGGAGCTTGGCGACTTCGCCGGACAGTTTTTCCTTGAGGGCCTCGATCATGGAACCAACCGTTGCTGCACGGGGAAACGACTTCGCCCGGCCAAAAGGGGCCGGGCGGAAGGTGTGAACCTACTTTCCGTGGTTTGCCTGCACAATAACGTCACGGTGCTGTCTCAGAGGCGTGGAATGGCCGAGTTGGGTCGTGGTTGAAGTTCTGGCGCACGACGGAGTGACCCAGTGGCGGTTTTCCAGCGTCGCGAGCCGACTGACGGGGTACACGGCGAGCGCGTTCCTGACTGGGGACGGAGTTCTCATCGATACCGGAATTCCGGCCACGCGCCGCGAGTTCGGGGCACTGCTCGACTCGGCGGTGGTGCGCGGCGTGATGCTCACGCACCACCATGAGGACCACGCCGGCAACGCGGAGCTGGTGGCGAGACGCGGCATCCCGCTCTGGATTGCCCCGGACACGCTGCCGCTGATCACGACCGTGGAGCGGATTCGGGCTTACCGGCGCTACACCTGGACTCCGATGGTGCCGCTGCGCTCGGCGGTCGTGCCGTTCGAGAGCGATACGATGGTTGCGATCCCAACGCCGGGGCACTGTACCGACCACTACGCCATCTGGGAACCGGGCACACGGACCCTGTTCAGCGGAGATCTCTTTCTTGGCGTGGCGGTGCGCATCGCACATCACGACGAGGATCCGTGGCAGATGATCGAGTCGCTGGAGCGGGCGGCGGCGCTGGAGCCGGTGCGGATGTTCGATGCGCACCGCGGGCTCGTATCCGACGCGGCGACGGCATTGCGGGCAAAGGCCGAGTGGATGCGAGAGCTGATCGCAGCCATCACCCAGCGGATCTCATTCGGCGAGACGGACGCGCAGATCCTCACGTCGCTGATGGGCGGTGAGTCGCTGACTGGCTTTGCGAGTGGCGGGGAGTATTCGCGCCGGAACTTCATCCGCAATGTCCGGCGGCGGGTCGATGGTGCTGGCCAGGGGCACTGAAAGGGCGCAAAAGGCTTTGGAAACACCCGACAAACCAGGGTGAGCACCTGTTGCAATGACAGTGGGAGATCGTGCTCGACACCCACATGCAGGAGCTGTTCATTTCTCTGTCCTTCGTACCGACATGGCACTCGCACTGAACGGTCTCCACCTACATTGAGTGATGGAATACACGACACTCGGCCGTACCGGCCTGACCGTTTCGCGACTGGCACTCGGGTGCATGAGCTACGGCGATCCGGCGTGGCGCAGCTGGGTGCTGAACGAGGAGGCGGCGCAACCGTTCTTCCGACGCGCGATCGAAGCGGGGATCAACTTCTTCGACACCGCCGACATGTACTCGCTCGGGCAGAGCGAGGAAATCACCGGTCGCGCGCTGCGGCGCTATGCGAACCTGGACGAAGTCGTGATCGCGACCAAGGTGCACTTCACGATGGGCAGCGGTCCGAACATGAAGGGGCTCGGGCGCAAGCACATCGTGCAGGGATGCGAAGCGTCACTGAGGCGACTCGGCGTGGACACGATCGATCTCTACCAGATCCACCGCCTCGATCGCGCGGTGCCGATGGAAGAGATCCTCGCGGCGCTGGATCATCTGGTGCGCAGCGGCAAGGTGCACTACCTGGGGGCCAGTACGATGTACGCCTGGGAGTTTGCGAAAGCGCTGTATACCAGCGACGCGCACGGCTGGGCGCGCTTCGTCAGCATGCAGAATCACTACAACCTCGTCTATCGCGAAGAGGAGCGTGAAATGATCGCGCTCTGTCTGCGCGAAGGCGTTGGTGTGATTCCGTGGTCGCCGCTGGCCCGCGGGTTGCTGACGCGTCCGCCCCGTGCAGACGCACCTGGTGCGACCGCACGCGCATCGTTCGAATCGTCCAGCATGGATGTGCTCTACGATCACCCGACCGACGACGCAGTGATCGCGGCGGTGCAGCGTGTGGCGGAGGCACGCGGACTGCCGATGGCACAGGTGGCGCTGGCGTGGCTGCTGCAACGTCCGGGGGTCACGGCGCCCATCATCGGCACCACCAAACTGGCGCAGCTCGATGACGCCATCGCGGCGACGAGCGTGTCGCTCTCAGCTGAGGAGTGCGCCGCGATGGAGGCGCCGTACACCGCGCACGACGTGCGCGGTTGGATCTGACCGTACACTGCGCACAAGGTGCGCGGCTGGATCTGACCGCACACTGCGCACGAGGTGCGCGGCTGGATTGGACCGTGGTGCGGCGGCGCTGCTACTTGATCGCCTTCAACTCCGCGGCAGTCCACGCAGTGGTGCGCGAGGCGAAACGCGCACGCACGGCTCGCACCTGTGCGGTGGTGACTGCGGCCGCGCGATTGCCCCACTGACTGCGAGCGTAGGTGAGCGTCCCGGCGATATCGTCGTCGGTCATCGCGGCACCCCAGGCCATCATGGCACCGTTGTACGGTTTGCCTTTGACCGTGATCGGCCCCTGCAGCCCGTGCAGCACGATCGCAATCGGGATCTCGGCGCGTCCATTGAGCCATTCCGAGCCGGCCAGCGGGGGGAACGCCCCTTCGAGGCCAAGCCCGGTCTGCTGATGACAGACGGCGCAGACCTCGGCGTACTTGTTGACTGGCGGCGCTGAGGGCGCGGCGAGACGGAGGAGCGGGCGCTCAGCGGCGGCGGCGGGCTGACCGGTGCCGACAACGGCGGCCGCCAGACTCACGCCACCGGCGAGGAGAAACAGTCGAGTGAGGGACAGCGACATGATGGTGGCCACAGTGAGGGACGCGGACAACTTCATTGGATTCTATCAGCCAGCGCAACGGAAACCGAACCACCGCGCCAATGGTTCCGCCGCCATCGGTTTCGCTGGACGCTACGCAGATCGTTCCAGCGCCTGTTCGATATCGGCAATGATATCGTCGCGATGCTCGAGCCCGACGGAAATCCGCACCAGACCGGGCGGAATGCCGACCTGCAACCGCTCCGCCTCCGACAACTTCGAGTGCGTGGTGGAAGTCGGATGTGTGACGATGCTGCGTACATCGCCGAGGTTTGGCGTGTGCGAGAGGAGTTCGAGCGCATCGAGGAACCGTCGTGCGCGCTCCAGGCCACCCTGAAGCTCGAGCACCACGATGCCGCCGCCAGCAGACATCTGCTTCTGCGCCAACCCGTGATCCGGGTGGCTGGCGAGATACGGGTATCGCACGAAGTCGAGCGACGGGTGGTGCTGAAAGTGCGTCGCGACGGCGAGCGCATTGGCGCAGTGCCGTTCCATTCGCACCGACAGCGTCTCGAGGCTCTTCGACAGCACCCAGGCGTTGAACGGCGACATCGCCGGACCAGTGTGCCGGATGAAGAAGCGCAGCTCGGCCATCAGCACCGCACTTCCCACCACGACACCGCCCAATGTGCGTCCCTGCCCGTCGATCCACTTCGTCGCGGAATGCACGACGAGGTGGGCACCGTGACGGATCGGCTGCTGCAGAATCGGCGTGGTGAAGCAGTTGTCGACGATCAGCATCAGTTGACGATCGGCGCAGAGCGTGCCGAGCATGTCGAGATCGATCAGCGACAGGCCGGGATTGGATGGCGTTTCCACGAACACGATCTTCGTGGAGGGCTGTACCGCAGCCGCCCACGCCTCGGCGGTGGCATCAGCATCGACGTAGGTGGCGGTGATTCCCCAACGCGGAAAGAGCTTGGTGAAGAGCTGGTGCGTCGAGCCGAACAGTGCGCGCGATGCAACCACGTGATCGCCACTACGCAGGAAGGCCGCCATGCTGCCGAACACCGCCGCCATGCCACTGGCGAACGCGATCCCCTCCTCCGCCCCTTCGAGCAGCGCCATCTTGCGCACGAACTCGTCGGTGTTCGGGTTGGAATAGCGGCTGTAGATGTTGCCGGCGACTTCATCGGCGAAGAGTGCGCGCGCCTGCTCCGCGTCGTCGAAGACGAAGCTCGAGGTGAGGTAGAGCGGCGTGGAATGCTCGCGCTCGTCGCTCCGCGCCGTCTGGGTGCGGATGGCGAGGGTCTCGGGGTGGAGCGGGCGGGAAGTGCGGTGGGGCTGGTCAGCCACGTGGAGCCTCGAGCGGGGGCGATTGACGCGTTGGGACAACCCCAATGCTATCGGACACCGTGTGTCTGGGCAGCCGTTTGCCGCCCGACCGCCAACGGAATGCCCGTCTTCGGGGTACGGGAATTTGTGGACGCTGCGCCGAATCGTGGAGCGCCCACCTCCCCCGCCGCCGGGTGCGCGGCAGGGTGCTCAAATTCTTCGGAGACTTCGGAATGACTCGTTACATGCGTGCTGCGGCCCTGACGGCCGCGCTCCTGATCGGCTCGGCCGTGACTGCGGGCGCCCAGGGTGGCCCGCCTGGCGGCGGGATGCGCCGCGACCCGGCGGCGGGGGCGTTACTGGAAAAGCCGATGGCTGGCGTAGAGGGGATCACCGCCACTCAGAAGGACACCCTCACCAAGATCGAGACCGCCTACAAGGCGAAGTTCACCACCGCCAGTACCGCAATGCGCGAGGCGATGATGGCCGCGCGGCAGTCGGGCGGGCCGCCGGACATGGCCGCAATGATGAAAATGCGTGATGGCATGACCGCCATGCGGGCCGAAGAACTGGCCGCAGCACGCGCGATCCTGACCGCTGCGCAGCACCCGAAGTTCGATGAAAACGTGAAGGCCGAGGCGGCCGAGCGCGAAGCCCAGCGCGGGCGGATGGGTGGTCCGCCGCCGGAGTAATCAGGCAGAACGTTCACCGGACGGGGCGGGACGGCATCTTGCCCGTCCTGCCCCGTTTCTGCATCGTGGAACCCGGGCCAGTGCTGTGGCGTACGGGGCGGTATCACCCACCGAGGATTTGCCGCATGTCTTCTTCAATCAGGAACGGCGCACGTCGGTCACTGGCGCTCGCCGCTGTGGCCGTGATCGTGCTGACCGGGGGTGCCCCCCGCACGGTGTTTGGCCAAGGGAATGCAATCGCCAGCGCCGCGGCGGCGAAGTTCTCGATCGAAGATCTGTCGGCCCAATGGGCCTCGCTCGAGCGGCCGTTGATCGGCGTGACCGACCTGACCGACCTGCAGCGGGATGCGATCGAGCTGCTGGAGGAGAAGCACCGTGGCCTGTTCTTCAACGAAGCGGTGCCGATTCGTGAGGCGCGGGAGAAACTGCTCATCAACCCGCAGAACTTCCCGCGGCAGCAGGTAGAACGGGCGCTCGAGCGGATCTCCGCGCTGCGCAAGAAGCAGCTGCAGCTGTTGCGCGGCATCCTGACGGACGCCCAGCGGGTGCGGTATGACGAGAACCTGAAGGTGCTCGAGGCGGAGGAAGAAGCCGCACGGCAGAAGCGGGATCGGGACGAGGCGTTTTATACGCCGTGAGGTGAGATGATGACGAACGGGGAGCCGCGCTCTGCCTGTGAGAATTCTCACGTTTCGTAACAGATTGCTGCAATGCAGCAATCCACGCTTGCGCCGCGTGTCTGAGGATCCAGATTCTGGGTGTAATGGCATGTCAGGCTCCCGTCTCCGGAGGCTCCTTGCGCTCTTCGATTTTTGCAACGCGCTCACGCTGGCTCTCTGTTCTCTTCGCCGGTGCCGCCCTGTCATGCGGGCTGGGCGCGCAGCCCGCGCCGCTATCTCTGAGCGCTTCATCTCGAGTGGGCTCCGAAGTGACGTTGTTTTTTGAGCTCGTCAGAAGCTCCGCGTCGCTTGAGGAGGTCCTGCTCGGCATTTCCAAAATCACGGATGCACAGCGAGACCAGCTGGAAGCCTTGGAGGCTAAGACACGCGACTCCATCGCAGTGGTCGCCCAGCCGCTCCGCGACGCACGCCAGGTGAATCTGAAAGGGTGGCCGTCCGAACCGGACCTGCACGAGGGCACGTTCAACCGGATCGCTGCGCTCCGCAACGCCTGCCGCGACAGCGCACGCGCGATTCTCGACGAATCGCAGCGGCATCAGTTCGATCAGAATCGACTCAAGGTGGAAAGCGTGCTCGGGGTGGGGTGGCTGGGGTGGCTTACGGCCGACGATTCGCGTTGGTTCGGTTACCTGAAGCCGTATCGGGGTACCAGCGGCACCATTCCCTGAGCCCAACCGATGGCTTGGCGTGCCCTCACCGCGGCAAGCACACCCGGCGCTGCACATCGAACTTCCGCCCCACCGCTTCACACTCCTGCTTCGGATCCGGCAGATGGAGCCGTGACCGGCTGGCCATGATGCGCAGCCCGATGAAGCTCAGCCCGACGAGGCTGATCATCGCGACGATGATCTTGATCCCGCGTTCCAGCCGCTGCATCGGTTCGAGCGAGGCCACCTCAGCGCGCCTTGCCGCGCGGTGACTTCGCCTGCGCTGCGTGCGCTTCGATCACCGCCCGCGCCGCTTCCTGCGGATCGTCGGTGAGCAGCATCAGATCGAGATCGCCGGGACTGATCTTCCGTTCGCTGAGCACGCGCGACTGCAGCCAGCGCACCAGGCCGGCCCAGTAGTGCGTGCCGAACAGGACCACCGGGAACTGGAAGATCTTCCCAGTCTGGATGAGTGTGACCGCCTCGAACAGCTCATCGAGCGTGCCGAAGCCACCTGGAAAACAGATGAAGGCGTTGCTGTACTTGATGAACATCGTCTTCCGCACCATGAAGTAGCGGAAGCTGACGAGTGTATCGACATACGGATTCGCCCCCTGTTCGAACGGCAGCTCGATATTGCACCCGATGCTTGGCGCGCCGGCCAATCGCGCGCCTTTGTTGGCGGCTTCCATGATGCCCGGGCCGGCGCCGGTGATGATCGAGAATCCGGCTTCACCGAGGATGCGCGCCACTTCGGTGGCGGCCTGATACTGGGGATCATCGGGTGAGGTACGGGCCGAGCCGAAGATCGAGACTCCCTTCTCCACCGAGGCCAAGGCGTCGAAGCCTTCGATGATCTCGCCGGTCATGCGCAACACGCGCCAGGGATCGGTGCGGGTGAAGTCGTCGCGCGGGCCGGGAGCCTGCAGGAGTTTGGCGTCCTCCGTCAGCGGCACATGATCGCGCAGATCGGTGTCGACGGATGGGTGAATCAGCGGGGCGGTTTTCTTTCCTTGCGGCGCGGGCTGCGCCGTGGTCTTGATCGGTGGCTTCGAGGGTGAGATGACCGCATTGGACATCGGTGTTTCGCGCCCGGCACTCCGATGCCCTTCGGCGTGCCGCTCGCGCGCGCCTTCCAGCGCCTCGGCCTCGGCACGCTGCATGGTCGCGACGGTTGCGGTCTTGCCGCCAGCGGTCGTCGCCCCTGAGGCGCGGCCCGGTGTGCGCGGCTTGCGACTTGTGGTAGATGGGGCAGCAGGCGTCTTCGCGCGCTTGGCGGGCATACGGGCGGGGATGAGGTAGTGCAGGCCTGCGGGTGTGGTGCGCGGTGACGGCAGCGCGTCGGAACGGGCGTTGCGTAGGTAGAATTGTAGTGGATTGGGATCGAAGTTCGGGGTGCCACCTGCCGCCGCGGCGGCCGTGGCGCGACCCAACGTCGGCCCCGATGCACTCCGATTGCCGCGGCGCCATTCTGTCTGGCCGGGCACTTTGCCCTGTTCGTTTCGCCCTCTTTCCCGGCGCAGTGCCCCACGTCATCATCGTCGTCGCTGACGGCGTTCGTCCCGATACCCTCGCTGCCGCGATCGATGCCGGCGAGGTCCCCGCACTCCAGGCGCTGCGCGAGGCGCAGGGCAGTCACACGCTCACGACTGTCTTCCCTTCCGTCACCGGACCGGCGTATGTGCCGTTCCTGATGGGTGAACATCCCGGACACGTCGGCCTGCCGGGGCTGCGGTGGTTCGACCGCGGCCGACAGGACACCGCGTGGCCGCACTACACGCGCAGCTACATCGGTAGTGAGATGCGCAAGGTGGATCGCGACCTGACGCTGGACAAACCGACGGCGTTCGAGCGTTCGGGCGGCGGGCTGGCGATGATGAACATGATCGGGCGCGGCCTCCCGAACCGGAACAAGCTCACCGACAGCGTCCGGTTTGCGCTGCGCGCGGGGTATACCCATTTCCGCGGCGATGTCGCGGGCTGGTTGGATGTCGACCGCGCCTTGTCGAAGGAGATGCTGGGTCGCGTACTGGCCGAGCGACCGCCGTTCACGTTCGCCAGTTTCTGTGGAGTGGACAAGACGAGTCACAGTGTGGGCCATCGTGATCCGATCGTGTGGAAGGCGCTGACGATCGTCGATGGATTCGTGGCCGATGTCACCGCCGCCGCCACGCGCGAAGGCTGGATCAACGAACTGGCGCTCTTCGTCGTGAGTGATCATGGACATGTCGATGTGAAGGCACACGACGATCTGGCCGACCTCTTTCGTGAGGCCGGACTGCGGGTGCTGGCACATCCAAAGATCTTTGGAGTACGTGACCCGGAGATGGCCGTGATGGTGAGTGGCAACGCAATGGCCCATCTCTTCGTGGAACTGGCATCACGAGCGCGCCCGTACTGGAAGGCATTGTCGCCACGCTGGAACGACACGGCGGAGATGCTGCTGGCGCGACCGTCGGTGGATTTGCTGCTGCTGCCGCACAGTGATACGAGTGTTGAAATTCGTGGTGGTGACGGCCGTGGGACGGCGATGGTGCGACGTGAGGGCGACCGGTATCACTATTACTGCGGCACCGGTGACCCACTTGGCCTCGGCGACGTGCACGGCGTCTCGGAATCGGAGGTGTGGGAGCGGTCGCTGGAGACGGACTATCCGGATGCGCTGGTACAGATTCTGGCGCTGAACGATTGCCGGCGGACGGGAGACTTCATCATCAGCGCCACCCGTGACTGGGATTTCCGTGGGCGGTACGAGCCGATTCCGCACCGGTCATCGCACGGGGCACTGCACCGCGAACACATGCTGGTGCCGATGCTGACGAACGTGCCGGCAACGGTGCCGTACCGCCGGACGCAGGATGTGTTCCACCGGGCGATGGCGTTTCTCGGTGTCTGAGGCCGGTCAATGAGAAGTGCAACTGCGTCTTTGCCCCTTTGCGTTAAGCAGTCCTGCGATGCATGAGCCTTTCTGAAGGTGTTCGACGCGTGACTCAGGTAGCGGGATTTTCTCTTTCAGGATTCGGACGATGACTGACGGTGCGCGCAGTTCGACCGCGGGGCTGGTCGCAGTGGCGGTGGCAATCGTGGCGAGTGCATTTCTGGTGGCAAGCGCAGCGCGCGACGTGGGGCGGAAGAATGACGTGATCGAGGTGACGGGAAGTGCCCGCCGCGCGATCGTCGCCGACCTCGGCATCTGGAAGGGTACGGTCACGGTGCAGTCGCCTACGGTGCAGGGCGCCTACGGTGAGGTGTCGGGGTATGGAGATCGCGCACGGGCCTGGCTCAAGGCGCGCGGGCTGCCGGACAGTGTGATCACGGTGCGGCCAGTCGAGACGCAGCGGATGATGGTGGTCACCAGCGATGGCCGCGAAACCGGCCAGATCGCCGGCTACAAGCTGTCGCAGACGATTCAGGTGCGTCTCAACGATCCGCGGGCGATCGAGCTGCTGGCGCGTGAAGCAGGGGCGCTGGCCGGACAGGGCATTCCGATCGAGGCGTCGTCGCCGGAGTACCTCTACACCAAGCTGGCCGAGCTGCGGATCGCGATGATGGGTGAGGCGACGGTCGATGCGCGGGCGCGGGCCGAGGTGATCGCGAAGGCTGCTGGCTCCAAGGTCGGCAATGTGCGGAGCGCGAACACTGGCGTGGTGCAGATCACGCCGCGGTTCTCGACCGAGGTGTCGGACTACGGCATGAACGACGTGACGAGCATCGAGAAGGACATCACGACGGTGGTGAAGGTGACGTTTGCGTTGCAGTAGGCTTTTGTCGTCGATCCGTGGAAAGGCAACGGCGTGACGCAAGGCGCCTGCGGCGCCCGCCAAAGGGCAAACAGCCGCAAAACAGCTGACGACTCGCCGGAGGCGGAAAAACGGCGAGGAGGATCTGCGTCGCCATGGGGCTGACGTTTCCCTGACCGGTGTCGTTGGCATTGCTGTTTTGCGGCTGTTCGGTGTTGCGGGCGCCGCAGGAGCCTGGCGTCCAGCTCTTCCAGACGTCTTTGAGCTGTGGACCAATTATGCGATGCGGCCGAGGTTTGCTAGCTTGAGAGGATGACCTGGCCTGCCCTCGTGTTGGCGCTGATGTGGCGCTGTGTGCGTGAGCCGACGCTGATTGGGCCGCTGCTGCTGGTCGGGTGGCGGTTCAGGCGGCGGAACTGGTTAACGCGCGCGCCGTTTTTGCCGATTCCGGCCTGGGAGTACGTGCAGTGGCGGATGCACACGGCGTATGGCGACCATCACGCGATCCCGCCGGTGGACGATATCGCGAACTACGCGCGATGGACCTGGCACCTGCCGACCTGACGTGACACTCGTCGCACCCGCCGGCTTTGCGCATCGGTTGAAGGCCGAGGCGTATGCGCGTGGGGCAATGATTGCTGGGGTGGCGCGATTGGGGCCGATGGAGACCGCCAACGCCTTCGACGACTGGATCGCGAATGGCTACGCCGGTGAGATGGCGTATCTGGAGCGTGGCGCCGAGAAGCGGCGCGATTCGACGTTACCGGTGCCCGGTGCGCTGAGCGCGCTGGTGATCGGGGTGAACTATGGTGGCAGGGAGCCGGATGGTCCGGTGGCTCGGTATGCACGCGGGGATGACTATCACGACGTGCTGGTGCCGATGTTGCGCGGCATTCAGGACTGGGCTTCAGCGGAGCTGGGCGTCACGGTGCCGGGGAAGGCGTACACCGATACCGGGCCGATTCTGGAGCGAGATCTGGCGCGGAAGGCAGGGTTGGGGTGGTTCGGGAAGAATACGATGCTCATTTCGCCACAGCATGGATCGTTCTTCTTTCTGGGAGTGTTGCTGCTGGCGCTCGAGCTCGAAGTGGACGAGCCCTTTGCCACCGATCACTGTGGCACGTGTACGCGGTGTCTGGAAGCGTGTCCGACGGAGGCGTTCGTGGCTCCGCGGGTGATGGACGCGCGGCGGTGTATCTCCTATGTGACCATTGAATCGAAGGGGGAGATTCCGGAAGACCTTCGGCGGCCGGTGAGCGGGATGATATACGGTTGTGATATCTGCCAGAGCGTGTGTCCGTGGAACCAGAAGTTCTCGCAGGAGTTGGCTGCAGACTCGCCGTTCGCGGCGCGGGAGTTCATCGCGCGGAAGGACGCGGTGACGCTCGCACGCGACATCCTTGCGCTCGATCAGGAGGCATTCAGCGCCGTCTTCCGGAAGTCGCCGATGACGCGGGCGAAGCTGGTGGGTTTGCGGCGGAATGCCGCCGTGGTGCTCCGCAACACCGACACTCGCGACTGACAGGCGGCGCGGCAACGATTGGGAAACGACGAACGCTCGACTCCGGACCGCGCGGGCGTCAACAGGCGACGATCACAGACCGATCGCCGGCAGCAGTTCCGGATACCGCGGGTGCGCCCGCAGTGCATCACTGAAGAAGGGAGCACGCGTCCAATACGGTCCGGTGTTGTCGCATCGTTCGACCGACTCGATGGCGTACGCGATGGCCTCGTCAGTGCGGCCAAGTGCATCGGCCGCGATCAAAACGCCAAGCCGCGACACTTCATCGGTCTGCCCCCCGCGCCTGCAGTTCGACGTACACCGCCTCGGCCAGCGCCTCCTCGCCACGCTGCACATACTGCTTTCGGCAGCGCGGCCAAAACCCATGGACTGCGGCTGATCACCGCGAACGCCCGCCTCGCGGTGGCGCCCGATCTCAGCCAGGGCATCCTGCTGATTTCCCGACGTGGTGTCCGTGACTGGGAGAACGATGCGACGAGCCGCGTCGTGCAAGCTCTAGCGGGTTGCTGAAATCGGCGCATTCAATCGCTCTCGTCGGATCCGAATCTGATGTCGGACTCGATGCTGACGTCGCAGTTCGCGGTGAATTCGGCCGTCACGCCGCCGCCCACGAAGAGTCCATGTGCGCCGTACCGCCGGAACTGGCCCGAGACCGCCGGGCGTCCGAGCATGAGGGTCGCCCCCCCAAGCGCACCCTGGACGCCGCGAAGCGCGAACTCGGCCCGGAATGCGTCCCGTCTGCCGATCGGGCGCTCGAGGCCGACGCCGAGGCTGCTCCCTGTGCTCCCCACGAGGCCGGATGAGCCGGACCATCGGCTCAGTCCACCGCCGAGGAAGAGGTCCACTCCCGAGCGGCGGTTGGTGATGCGCGACGGGCTACCCTGAGCCTGAACGTCGCAGGCGAGCAGCAGGGCGGCGAGAGCGATGCTCCGCAGGCGCGTGTGCATGGGCGAGGTGGCTGCAGGGAGACAGCCAGGTACTTGCTCCGGGAGAATTGCACGGCGGCCTCGGCGGTCCAATACGTCTACGGACGTAGGTGGTTCCGGGTCCATGCCCGGTCGCCCGTCTCGCCGCCACATCGCCGCGCTGTCCGCTCCCACCTGTGCGAATCGTCTGTGCACAATGCCGTGCACGTCGCACCGCCAGTGGACACCCCGGCCGCGTATCAGTGGCGTGACTCCTTCGACGCCTTCCGTCCGCCGAACAGGATACGCCCGACGAGACTCACGTTCGTGCTGCGCGCGCCACCGTTCGGCGTATCCACGGAGCTGCTGAGGCCCTGATCCAGTCGCACGTCGAGCCCGAAATAGCCGTACTCGATGCCGGTCGTGACGAGTGCCGACAGGCTGGTGTTTTTCGGCCGGATGGGGACGTTTTCGTAGTCGGCGCAGTCCACTGTCTCGCCACCGAATAGTCCCGGGATGTCGACATCGCAACGCGTCGCCTTTTCGGCCATCACGCCGCCGCCGATGAAGAGGCCTTTCGCGCCGTAACGCCGAAACTGGCCGGAGATTCCCAACCGACCGAGCGAAAGTGTCGCGGGCCCGGTGAAGCCGCTGCCGGTGCCCAGCGTACCGTTCAAGTACCGGACCCCCAATTCCGTGCGCAACGCGTTCCGCTTGCCGGCGGGGCGCGCGATGCCGACGCCGAAGCTGCTCGCGCTGCCGCCTCTGACGTCGGACGAGCCCACCCATCCCCCCGTCCCTTCGCCGATGAAGATGTCGATGCCTGAGCGACGATTGGTGATCAGGGGCGTGGAGCCCTGTGCGTGCAAGTCGCAGGCAAAGAGCAGGGCGGCGAGAGCGGTGACCCGGAAGCGCGTATGCATGGACGTGGTGGCTGCGGGTAAACAGTGGAGTGTGTGTGCGACAATTATCGCGCCCGGCCTCGTCGGCCCCATACGTCATCTGACGTAGGCGCTGCCGAGTCCCTTCGCGTTCGCGGGTCTCGCGATCTCGTGCGCGACGATGCGCATCGCGCCGCGGCCGGTGGGACAAGCAAGCGGGTCGACCTCGAAGCTCTGCGGGAGCAGGACTGCGCACCGGTGGGTGGTCTCCGTCGGCGCCCGACGGGAGGACGATCGCGGGCGGCCCGAGTCAGGCTCTGCCAGGGTTCAGCGTTCGCAGGCCCGTCGCTCGGGGAATCTCAAAACGGTATACCGACACCTCTCCCAGACCTGCTGCCCGTGGAGTGTGAAGTTCACGACCGAGCTGCGTGAGCCGGCGTTTGCGCCGCGCGACCTCTTCGCCGAGCGCGCGTCGCGCGACGACACGCGAGCGTTGGCGCGCGAGATCCTGATGATGGAGCCGGTCGACGACGCGAATGCGTTCAAGGGTAGCGCCATCAAGCGCGCGAAACTCTGGATGCTCACGCGCAACGCGTGCGTAGTGCTCGGCAACGTCGGCACCGACGACGACCGACCGGTGCTGGAGGCGATGTGTTCGCACGAGCATCAGATCGTGCGTGAGCATGCGGCATGGGCGCCGGCACAGCGGAAGCCGTGTCCGTGATCACGACCATCGCACGACGCCTTCCGGACTTTCTGCAGCAGGGATCGCGCGCGGCATCTTCCGCTAATCTCCATGAGGGCGGAGGCGAGTCTGCGCGCCAGCGACTGGAGGATGCGTCACGCGGGCGTCTACTTCCAGCGATATCGGAGGGCCACGTTCGCCATGAACCCTTCCAGCGGCGCCCAGACGTCGGTCGTCCACCGGCCGCCCATGCCCCGCGTCCGTCGCACCAAGGGGTCAGTGTCCGTCTGCCGCACGTTGAGCAGGTTCTCGAAATTGGCCACCAGCTCGACGGGTCCAAACTGCTTCGCCGCGATGGCCATCATGTACACGTAGGGCTTCGACGTGGTGCGGAAGGGATTGTCATCGAGGGGCTGTGCGCCAAACCACGTGCCTTCGAGGCCCATCCGATAGACACCGGGGCGCTCGAGCATCAGATCACCGCCCACGCGATGTCGCGGCAGCAGCGGCATCGCTTCGCGCGTCCCCGTGAATGCATCGGGCCGACTGCCCCGGGAGTAGCCGTAGTTCGCGATGAACTTTCCGCCGGAGAA
>JANPFJ010000004.1:0-54546 GCA_031423355.1 Gemmatimonadaceae bacterium
GAACGCCGAGGAAAAGCATCACCGGGTGGTGACTGACTACTGGCTGCCGACACAGGAGAGCATGCCTCGCAACCCGTTGTTCGAACTGCTGATGCGCGGTGCCAGCGCGATGGCACAGCAGGATGCGACGCACCAGGCGAACGTGTCACGGGCGCGATTGGCACTGTTCCGTGGTTTCCCGATGAAAGCCGTCGTGACGGTGAACGAAGCGGGCGAGTCGCCGAAGCGCTCGATGGTTGAAATCACGTCGCTGTCGTCCGCGCAACCGGACGCTGCATTGTTCATGGCGCCGGCAGGCTATCGTGTCAAGAAGAACGATCTGTCGTTCACGATCTAGCCGGCTGCTGGATTGGTCGTGGGGCGTTGAACCAACTGCCTTGTTGGGGAGACGCAGAGGCGCGGAGCCGCAGAGAAGAGCAACTGCCTTTCTTTGAGGCGTGACGCGGGAGCTGAGGTGCGCGAAGCGGCGGTGTGCTTGGCAGTTTACAACAACGCAGTACCTCTGCGGCTCATCGTCTCTGCGTCTCCCAAACAACGCAGTTTATTCCTGCCATCGTAAGCCACGTACGCCGCGTCCTGATGAGAGGCGCTGTGTCCTACCGAGCTTTTTCCAGCGCGTCGGCCAGCGCCCGGTCGTGTCCATACACGTCGTTGAAGTATCGCAACGATCCGTCGGGATCGGCGACCGCCGTCTGATAGACGATCAACACCGGAATCGGTCGTGGCACGCGGACGAATTTCTCGATGCCGGCGTTCATCGCCTCGGTGATCTTCGAGTCGGTCCACGCCGGTTGGCTGCCGAGGACGTAGCGGGCCATCGCCATGGGGTTGCCGAGTCGCACGCAGCCGTGGCTGAAGTCGCGGCGATTGCGCGAGAAGAGGCTCCGTGACGGCGTATCGTGCAGATAGATGTCGTACGGATTCGGGAGCAGGAACTTGACCTTGCCAAGCGAGTTGTCATCACCGGACCGCTGCCGCACCCAGACCGTGGTGCCGATGTTCGCCACGTTCTGCTCAGTACTCGGGAGCAGCTTGCCGCGGGGGGTGACCAGCTCGTAGTTGTGCTTGGCGAGGTATCCCGTGTCGGCCTTTGCAGCGGGGAGAATTTCTCCGAGCATGATCGACTTCGGCACATGCCACTGTGGGCTGAACACGACCTGCGTCATGTTGGCCGCGAACACCGGTGTGGCATTCGAGTCGGCGCGGCCGATCACGACATTCATGCTGAGCGGGTCGGCGGAGTCACCCTGGAAGCGTCCGTAGGTGTGCAGCCGGTACTCAGGAAGGTTCACGACCAGTGGATCGTTGGAGAAGGTGCGCGGCAGCCACCGCCAGCGTTCGATTGCCATCGCGATCCGGTCACCACGGCCCCGATACTCCGCCAGCAGTCTCTCCAGCACCGGCGCGCTGAGTTGCCCCGTGACGCTGCCCTTCTTCAGCTTGCGATTCTGCCATCGCGCGATCGCGTCCGACAACGGCTTGGTATACGTCGTGTGCACGGTCGCGACGCTGAACGACTGCGGGAGCTCGCCGAGGCGCTCGAGGACGCGAGCCAGCGCACGGGCACCGGCGTAGCGGCTGCCGGCGCTGAGTGGCCTCGCGGGTGGCGCCGGAAGCTGTTCGCTGGTATCGGCATCCTGTCGACGGACCTCTGCGAGCGCGGCCACGAGCATCGCATACGAGCGCGTTTGTGGTTCAAGGGCGCTGAAGACCTCGGCTGGCGGCGTACCGGCACTGAGTGCCGCGCGGACGGAGCCGAAATCGAGTTCGGCGGCAGCGAGCGACCATTCGGCGTGCACACGTGACGGGTCGATTCGACCCTGACGATGCACGAACGCATGCCTGGCAATGACGATGTCGATACCGATGTCCAACAGGCCACGCTCGGGCGCCGTGGCGGGTTGCATTCCGAAACGCGCCGCGGCCGAGTCCAGGATGGCGATGTTGGCGCGTTCGCTGCGCGACGTCTCGACATCCTGTGCAAGATGGGCAAGCACGGCACGGGTGACGGTCGTTGGTGCGCCGGCGCTCGTAGTCCACCGGAGTTCACCGTCCGCAACGCTCGCTCGTGCATCGCGGACCACTCGCTGCACATCGACAAATCGCCCACCGTCGCTGAGCCATGGGTGCGTGGCGCGCAGCAGTGTGCTGGTGACGGTATCGGGCCCAGCCTGGGCCCGGAGTGGCGCGCCGGTGAGCGCGACCACGACCAGCGACAACGCGCCGAGGCCAGAGGAGAACGCGGCGACGGTACGCACGGCGACGGAAAGCACGGCTGGAGCGCGGGTGTCTGAAAACAATTGGAGCACGTTCATGGAAAGATGACGGGCGGAGTGCCACAGCAGTAGCACTCCGCCCGTATCAGACGCGCTTCAGCCCCTCGGGGTCATGCATCAGACCGGGAAGAGGATCTCGCGGTACTTCGGGAGCGGCCACATTCCATCGGCGACAACGAGCTCGAGCGCATCGCAGCGCTCCCGAACGGCGAGCGCTGCGTCGGAGCCTTCGCTGGTGAGCAGCTTGGCCTGAGCGGTGGGGTCGTGATGGAGTCCTTCGGCTCGTTCGATGACGCTCGAGAGCACATCGCGGCGCGTCTGCAGCTCCTGAATCATGGTGCCGATATGGTTCGCCTGCGCCACCTGCGGGATCACCGCGATTCCCGCCGTCACGGCGTTGGCGGCCGCCTGCGAGAGCATGCCGAAGTAGGTGAAGGCAGTCGGCAGGATCAGGGTGTCGACAATCTCCTTCAGGGTGCTCACCTCGATCATCACGTCCTTCACGTACCGCTCCATGCGAACGTGGAAGCGGCTTTCGAGTTCAGCCTCGGAGAGAATGCCGAGTTCCGTGAGGGTCTTCCGTGACTGCGGCGTAATGAGCTGTTCGAGGGCTTCCGGTGTCTTCCGGAAGTTGGGCAGGCCGCGCCGAGCTGCTTCCTCGACCCACTCGGCCGAGTAGCCGTTGCCTTCGAAGCGGACGGCCTTGGTTTCGCGGAATGCTTCACTCACCACGGCGAGGACCGCTTCATCGACCGGGACGCCATCGGCGATGTGCTGACGCAATTTCACGGTCATCTCCGAGATCGCTTCAGCGGCGGCCGCGTTCAGCAGCATGACCGGGAAAGCGATGGACTGCGACGATCCGACGGCGCGGAACTCGAACTTCATGCCGGTGAATGCGAACGGTGAGGTCCGGTTGCGATCGGTGTTGTCCTGGGCGACTTCGGGGAGCTTGTTGACGCCGAGGTCGAGCATGCGTTGCGCGGCCGTCTTGCCACCGGTGCGGCCTTCCGCGATCTCGTCGATCACCTTGGTGAGCGTCTCGCCCATGAAGATGGAGATGATCGCGGGCGGTGCTTCGTTGGCGCCGAGGCGGTGTTCGTTGCCGCTGGTGGCGATGCCGGCGCGGAGCAGGCCGCTGTGCTTGAAGACGGCCTTCTGCACGGCCGCGAGGAACAGCAGGAAGCGCACGTTCTGATGCGGCGTCTTGCCGGGCTTGAGCAGGTTGAAGCCGTTGAGCTCCGGATTGCTGGCGGCAATCGCGAGCGACCAGTTGCAATGTTTGCCCGAGCCGTTGATGCCAGCGAACGGCTTCTCGTGCAGCAGCGCCTGCAGGCCGTGGCGCAGCGCGACTTTCCGCAGCACCGACATCACCATCTGGTTGTGATCCACTGCGACGTCGGTCTCTTCGTAGTGCGGCGCCATCTCGAACTGGCAGGGCGCGACTTCGTTGTGCCGGGTGGTGATCGGCACACCGAGTTTGTACAACTCGTGTTCGACTTCGGCGATGCAGGCCTGCACCCGCTCAGGAATACCGCCGAAGTAGTGATCCTCGAGCTGCTGGCCACGCGGCGGCGGTGCGCCGAGGAGCGTTCGCCCACCCATGACGAGGTCGGGGCGCATGGCAAAGAATGCGCGATCAATGAGGAAGTATTCCTGCTCCGTGCCCATCGTGGTGAAGACGCGCTGCACGCCCTTGTCGCCGAGCACTTCGAGCAGTTCGATGGCCTTCTGCGAGAGGATGTCGGTGCTGCGCAGGAGCGGCGTCATTTCATCGAGCGCTTCGCCGTTGTAGCCGATGAAGACTGACGGCACGCAGAGCGTCTTGACGCCGGCGGTCTCGATGATGAAGACCGGGCTGGCGGGATTCCAGGCGGTATAGCCACGGGCTTCCCAGGTGGCACGAAGTCCGCCGGACGGAAAGCTCGAGGCATCGGGTTCGGACTGGATGAGCTGCGCCGCGCTGAACGTCTCCAGCGGCGTCATCGAGTCATCGAAGCTCAGGAACGCGTCGTGCTTCTCGGCGGTGAGGCCGGTCTGCGGCTGGAACCAGTGCGTGAAGTGTGTCACGCCCAGCGACATCGCCCATTCCTTGATCGTCTGCGCGACGACGGGGGCGATGTCGGTATCGAGCTTCTTGCCAAGCCGGATGGACGCCGAAAGCTTCGCGTAGACGTCTGGCGGCAGCTTCGCGCGCATCTGCTTGGCGCCGAAGGCGAGGCTGCCGAAGTACTCAGAGGTGCGTGGCGGCAGGCCGGCATTTTCTGTCTGCGTCGGGCGCGTGGCAATGGCCCGCAGGGCTGACGTGCGCGGAGTGTTCGACGAGGGCATGATGCAAACGGGGCAGGAAGGAAAAATTGATGTCATCGCGGCAGTGTTCGCCGATTCGTGCAAGAACTGCAAAACTAACCGCTCAGAGGGGCAATTTCCGCCCCTGAAGTGCCGAACTGTCGATCCAGAGGTGCAAGTCCGGAAAAAATACTGTATTGTTGAGTTCGTCAGACAAGACGTCGCCGCGTCGGCTGGAGCGAGGTGTCAGGAGGTGAAACCACCTGGCCAGAGCTCCGTCTGGGGAATCTCGGGCTCGAGACGCCGGCGAACAGCGGTCGCGATCTCGTCAATGGCGGCGGGATCGCGCAGGAGGTCATAGTCGCAGATGTCCAGATGGAGCACCGGACAGCGTCGAAACTGGCCGATCCATGTGGCGTAACGCCCATGCAGCGCCTTCCAGTAGCTGGGCGGCATCTCGCGCTCCGCCTCTCGTCCCCGCTGCCCGATTCGAGCCACCACGATGTCGAGCGATCCATGCAGGTAGATCAGCAGGCGCGGTGGCCGCGCGGCCGGTCCGGTCAGCAGCTCGGCATACAGCCGGGCATACAACCCGAACTCGTGCTGTGACATGACACCGGATTCGAACAGCCCGCGCGCAAAGATCTCGGCATCCTCGTACCAGGTGCGGTCGAGAATCCAGCCACCGCCCTGCGCCCGCATCCGTCGCATCGCATTGAAGCGCGTGGCGAGAAAGTGGAGCTGCAAGCGAAGCGCATACTCCTGCTGCGCGCCGGGATCAGCACCGTAGTACGGAGTGAGCCACGGGTTTTCGTCGTCGACGGATTCGAGCGCCATCTGCAGTCCGAACTGCCGGCCGAGCGCACGGGTGAGCGTGGTTTTTCCCGTGCCGACCATGCCGGCGACGGCGATGAGCATGCTCTTCGGCGGCATCAGGGTCCGGTCGACACGATGAGAGGGAAGGCGTCGCGCGCTGCCAGCGGGAACAATATCGGTGCAATCGGGCGATCGTGCCCTTGTCGCGCAGGCTGAGGCGGACCAGCTTTCCGGTCCATCGAACGGCTGGTGGGCGACATGGCGCGGTAGCCAAGTGGTAAGGCAGCGGTCTGCAAAACCGCTAATCGCGGGTTCGATTCCCGCCCGCGCCTCTCCTGCAGGTCACGACTGCGAAGCACCCGGCGGCCCCCGCCCCGGGTGCTTCGTGCGTTTCGACGGTCGCGAACGAGGGTGCCCGAGCGGCGCCCGAGCCGGGACTACGGGAGGCGTTCCGGCCGGCCAGGGATCACGGCGAGTGCCTCGACCTCGAACAGCACCGCCGGGTCGTACAGCGCCAATGCGACGATCAGTGTGTTGGCCGGCACAGGCCGGTTGGCGAATCGCGCTGCCCGAAACTCGCGCAAAGCCGGGATGTCGGTTGCCCGCGTCAGGATCGTCGTCGTCTTGAGGACATCCTCCCAGGTGGCGCCGGCCAGTCGCAGCGCCCGTTCGAGATTGTCGTAGGCGACGCGCATCTGTTCGGCCGGGTCGGTCGAGACAATCCGACCCGTCGAGTCAGCACCCACCTGCCCCGCAATGACGACGAGCCGCCCGCCCGGGCGCAGCTCGGAGGTCACAATATGCGAGTAACGCCCACCCGTCGGTGGCAGCGAGGTCGGCGACGTCCGCGCTGGTTGCGCCATCAGCCGCGCGGCGAGCAGGGTCACGATCGTGACGACGAGTGGCGGCATTCCGCGCGTGAACAGGGTCGAAGCCTTCATGATGTTCTCGACTGTGGGGTCGGGGGAGACGGGCGGCACGGGCAGAGCGGACCTGTCGGCCGCCCAGCCGCGCGGCCATCGGCGTGCCCGCCCACCACCTGCGCTGATCTTTCGTGCAGCCACTATTCTACCCACTCGCGCCGCCGCATCGACCCCACACTCACGGACGTCTCTTCATCATGCACGCTCAGGTTGATGCCCCGTTCTCGCTGGCCGGAAAGACAGCGCTCATCACCGGTGCCTCGCGCGGGATCGGACTCGCGATCGCCCGGACCTACGCGCGTGCCGGGGCAAACGTCGTGCTGAACGCGCGCAAGGTGGAGGTGCTGGCCGGCGCGGTCGACGAACTCACGGGTCTCGGCTACCATGCGAAGGCGCTGGCCATGAACGCGGGCAAGGTGGAAGACGCTCCGAAGCTGATCGAGGCGGCTGCGGCCCTGTTCGGCGGATTGGACATCCTCGTCAACAATGCGGCCGCCAATCCGATCTATGGGCCGGTGGAGCTGGCGACACCGGAGATCTTCTCGAAGATCATGACGGTGAACCTGCACGCTCCATTCGAACTGGCGAAGGCCGCGCGACCGCACCTGCAGGCGCGCGGCGGTGGCAGCATCATCAACATGTCGAGCATCGGCGGACGGACCCCGGAACTGGGGCTCGGCATCTACAGCGTCAGCAAGGCAGCGCTGTTGAGCCTGACGCGCGTCCTGGCGAAGGAGTGGGGCCCCGACGGTATCACGGTGAATGCGATCTGTCCTGGTCTGATCAAGACGGACTTCAGTTCTGCCCTCTGGTCCAACGAGAAGACGATGCAGCACATGCTTCGCCAGCAGCCGGTGCAACGAATCGGCGAAGGGGAAGACATCGCAGCGATGGCACTGTATCTCGCCAGTGATGCCGCCCGATTCACGACTGGCGCAACCTTCACAGTCGACGGCGGGTACCTGGCATGACGAACTCCGTGACACGCGTCGCCGAAGTGACTGCACTGGTGGCGCGACTGCGCGATCTGCTGGATGGTCCCGGCCTGCTGGTGGAGTCGCTGATGCTCCGTGAAGGCTGGCGGGCGGCGCTGCCGCAGCTCCACACGCTGCGCGAGGAGGTCAAGCGCATCGGCGCCTGGGCACCACACCTGCCGCCTGCCGACGGCGGTCTGGGACTGACGCTGGTCGAGTTTGCGCGCGTCAGCGAAGTCCTTGGCCGCTCGCCGATCGGACATTGGCTCTGCAACGCGCAGGCGCCGGACATCGGCAACACGGAGCTGATGCACACACACGCCGACGCCACGCTGCAGGCGCGCTGGCTGGTGCCGCTGATGCGTGGTGAGATTCGCAGCTGTTTCGCGATGACCGAACCGGAACATGCCGGGTCGAATCCAGTGTGGATGTCGACGCGCGCCGTGAAAGACGGCGACAGCTATGTGATCGATGGCCACAAGTGGTTCACGACCGGCGCCGATGGCGCCGCCTTCACGATCGTGATGGCGGTGACCGACCCGGATGCGCCGCCGCACAAGCGGGCGACGATGATTCTGGTGCCGATGGATACGCCGGGTTTTTCGATCGTGCAGAACATCATGGTGATGGGCGAGCGTGGCGGGGATCATCACTCGCACGCCGAGGTACGCTTCGACGGTGTGCGGGTGCCGATTGCGTCACGCATTGGCGGCGAAGGGCAGGGGTTCGAGCTGGCCCAGGCACGACTCGGACCGGGCCGCGTGCATCATTGCATGCGTTGGATCGGGATCTGCGAGCGCGCGTTCGACCTGATGTGCACACGCGCAGTCCGCCGGGAGCTTTCACCAGGTGAGCCGCTGGCCCGGCGCGAAACCATCCAGCACTGGGTTGCCGAGTCGCGCGCCGACATCGACTCGGCCCGCCTGCTGGTGCTGGAGGCAGCCGAGGCGCTCGAGACCACGGGGGCGCTCGGTGCGCGGGAGAAAATATCGGCGATCAAGTTCCATACTGCTGCCGTCCTGCAACGCGTGCTCGATCGCGCGATTCAGGTGCATGGCGCGATGGGACTGACAGATGCCACGCCGCTGGCGCTCTGGTGGGCGCATGAACGTGGGGCCCGCATCTATGACGGGCCGGATGAGGTGCACAAGCAGTCGCTGGGTCGTGCGATTCTCAAGCGGTATGCGGCGTCGTGAGCGTACCGACCGCCGAGGTGGATCTGGATCGGTTGCGGGGCTGGCTGCAGGCGGAGGTCCCGGGATTCGATATGGCGGTCGACACGCCGCTGACGGCGAAGCGCCTCGGCGGCGGCTATTCCAACCTGACCTTTGCCATCACGGTTGGCACCGGGGAGTCCGCGCGACAGGTGATTCTTCGACGACCCCCGGTCGGCGTGCGTGCCGATCGGGGTGCGCACGACATGCGAAGGGAGTTCCGCGTGCTGTCGGCGGTACATGGCTCGCCGGTCCCGGTGCCAGCGCCGATTGCACTGTGCGAGGACGAATCGGTCCTTGGCGGGATGTTCTTCCTGATGTCGCTGGTGCCAGGTGTTGCGGTGCGGACGCTCGATGATGCGCCGGCGCTGAAGCATCCCGCTGTCATGCGCCGCATGAGTGAGGCGTGCGTCGATGGGCTGGCGGCCCTGCATGCGTTGCCGGTGACCGGCATGCCACTGTACGATCCGGCGAAGCTCGAGGGCTTTGGTGCGCGGCAGGTGAACAACTGGGCCGCACGCTGGACTGCGGCGCGTCCACCCGATGTGAAAGACAGTGATGCGGCGGCGGTGTTCGCGTGGCTGGCGGAGCGGCTGCCGGCACCGATCGCGCCGTCGTTGCTGCACAACGACTGGAAGTTCGACAACCTGCTGGTGGATGCCGCCGATCCGAGCGTGATTCGCGGCGTACTGGACTGGGAAATGGCGACCATCGGTGATCCGCGCTTCGATCTGGCGACGTCGCTCGGATACTGGGTCCAGGCGGACGATGCGCCGATGCTGCAGGCGCTCGCGCTCGGGGTGACCGCGGCGCCCGGGTGCCTGACGCGCGAGGAGGTGGTGGCGCGGTACGCGGCGGCGCGAGGGATCGCGGTGGATGATCCGGTCTACTGGTGGGTGTTCGGACAGGCGAAGCTTGCCGTCATTGTCCTGCAGTTGTATGCACGCTATGCAGCCGGCACCTCGCAGGATGCACGATTCATGTTTCTCGGTGGGATGGCGGAGTTGCTGATGCAGACGGCGCGAAACGCGTTTCGCCGGAATTCGCTGGGCGCGTAGCCATCGCTTCATTACCGACGCGTACATGGGCCGGTCTCACTGTGTCGTGACGCCGGCCCATGTCATGTCGCGAGCGTCGCAGGTTACGGAGCGGGCTTCGCTTCCTTCGCTTCGACCTCGATCGAGATCGCGACGTCGTCACTGACGACGGCGATGCCCTCGGCCATGCGATCCCAGACCAGACCGAACTCCTTGCGCTTGACCTTTCCCGTCAAGTTGACCGCCGCCAGCCAACCGCGTGCAGTCTGTCGCGATCCCGCCAGTTCGGCGGTCAATGTGACCGGCTTGGTGACACCGCGCATCGTGAAATTGCCTTCGACCGTGTAGGTGTTCGCCGCACCCTTGGTCACGCGAGTGGACGTGAAGGTGATCTGCGGAAAGCTGTCGGCGGCGAAGAAATTTGCCGACCTGAGGTCCTTGTCACGCATTTCATTGTCGGTGGTGACGCTGGCCGTCTCGATGGTCATCGACGCGTCACCAACCTGTCCCGAAGCGGGATCGAGCTGAAATGTGCCTGCAAACTTCGCGAAACGACCGGTGACGGTACTGATGCCAAGGTGGCGAACCTTGAACATGACCATCGTATGTGCCGCGTCGACATTGAAGGTTGTCATCGCCACAGGGGTGCCGGCGACGAGCGGCGTGCTCTCGCGCAGCGCGAGGGGTGAGGCGAGCGCAACACCGAGAACGGAGGCGGAGACGAGCGTGCGGAGGAGCATGTCTGGAGTAGCTGACTGTGAGACGGGATTGGTCTGACCGCACAGCGACGCTCTACGGTCCGACTCGGGCTACCCCAAAGTTAGAGCGACGGAGCACGGTCAGAGAGTGCTGTCGGCTGGCGTGCCAAACTGAACCGGACATGCTCCAGCCAACTGCGCCGCGCGGGATGGCACCGGCAGACCGATCCGAAAGCGCTTGGTCGAACACGACGCATCTTCCTCGAGACTGAGGGTGCAGCCGATCATCTCGCAGATCGCCCGTGTCAGGGCGAGGCCTACCCCTGTCCCCACCTCGCGACCGGTCTCGACACGCGGCATCACCTGTTGAAAGGCGGCAAACACTCGCGTTGGTTGCAGGGCAGCGGCGGTGCTGTCGGTGTACTCGACCTCGATCGCGATCGATGAGTGCCGATCGCCATCGACGGCCAGCGACGCGGTGATCGGCCCCTCGCGCGTGACGGCGAGCGCATGGGCCACGAGCTGCGTCAAGGCCTGCCGGAGCCGGAGTCGATCAGTGAGCAGCGGCGCAGCGTCCGCAGGCAGATGCACCCGCAGCGGCGTGTCGACGATGCCAGGGTGGTCAGCGAACGCCACGATGGTCTCATGGATCAGGGCGCGCACATCGACCAGCGACTGGTGCACGCGGACCTCGCCCGACTCGATGGCCGAGAAGTCGTGCAGGTCGGACACCGTCTCGAGCAGCCGCTGGCCGTGGTCCACGGCGCTGTCGAGGTGCGCGAGATCGCGCGCGGTGAGCCGTCGGTCGCGATCGAGTCGCACCTCGCTGACGAAGCCCACAATCGCGTGGAGTGCCGTCCGAAACTCATCGGTCATGCGCGCCACGAATTCACCTCGCGTCCGACTGGCCTGCTCGGCGGCGTCGCGCTCGGCAATCAGGCGATGCTCGGTCTTCTTGCGCGCGCTGATGTCGGTGGCGACACCAAGCAGCAACAGCGGAGCGCCGGTTTCACGACGACTGAAGACCGTGGCGCGTGTGTGAATCCAGCGCCAGGTGGCACCCGGTGAGCGCATCCGGACTTCGGTGGTGAGCGTGTCACCGTCGCCATAGGCCGATGCCATCCGAGCGGCACTGGCGTGAAACCGTGCGCGATCGTCGCGGTGCACGAGGCGATGAATTTCGGTGCGATCGAGTGTGCGCGGGTCGCGCTCGTCGCCGCCGAGAAAGGCATGCGGGCAACGGTTCATCCAGACGATGCGCTCGTCGACCGGATCATAGAGATAGAGCAGATCCGGGGAGTTGCGCGCGATCATCTCGAACAGCCGATGACTCTCGCCAAGTCGCGCCGCGGCGTGCCGTTCGATGCTGACATCGCGGATCACGATGGTGAACGTGGCGGGCATCGTCCCACTGGGCGGCGTGGCGATCACGGTCTGTGTCGCCGGGAAGATTCGACCGTCCACTGTCTGGAGCGCGGTGTCACCGGTCGCGCTGCCATGGCGAAGCGCGGCCGGGAGGACCTCGTCGAGCAGAAGTTCGCGCGCGGCCAGTGTGTGCGTTGGAAAGAGACACCCGACCAGCGCCGAGTCGTCACCGACGTGACCGAGCAGATCGCGACCGGCGCGGTTGAGGAAGCGCAGGGTGCCATCGAGCGTGGTGACGCAGATCACGTCGGAGACCGCGTCGAAGACCGCGAAGGACTCCAGCACGTCGTGCTTCGGATACTCCGCGATGGCTACCGCTGCCGCTGCCGCGACGGGCGCTGCAGGGCCGACGGGCGAAGCGGCGTGGGACGGGCGTGTGAGTTGGGTCACGTCCCGTTCAGTTTCGACCGCTGGTGTGATGACTTGACCTGAGGCTCCCGCGTGTGACATGCGGTACGTGGAGCGCCGCTGTGGTCTTTGGATGCGTGTCGCCGCGAGCGACGGACGCTGCGGCGTGGCGCGGGATCCGTCGTGTAACGGGGGCCGTGGTACATTTTCCGGTGGCTGTTCTCCGATGCTCCGCAGTCCAATCTTTCACCAGGTGGCCTGGATGACAGTGAACGAAATGACGACGACGGCCTTCTCGATCGAGGGCTACCGCGTGACCCGCACGCTGGGCATCGTCCGGGGCATCGTGGTCAGATCGCGGTCGATCATTGGCATGGGCCTGGGATCGTTGCAGACGATTCTAGGCGGGAACATCACGGTGTTCACGCGGCTCTGCGAGCAGACGCGCGGTGAGGCGTTCGACATGATGGTCAGTCACGCAGGCCATCTGGGTGGCAATGCGGTGATTGGCGTCCGCTACGACACAACCGAACTCATGAAGGGTGTGACGGAGGTGCTCTGCTACGGGACGGCCGTCTATGTCGAGGCCGATTCCACAGCGCCCCGGTGGCTCGCCGGCCCGTCGGACGCACTGCAGAAGAGCTGAACCGCGGACCCGCGACGCGAGGCTCGAGGCTCCGCTCCGCACCAGACGGCCATCAGATCGAGAGCGGTGCCGGTGCCAGCTCCGGGCTGTTGCGTCCGCGGGCTCCCACGTGCCACCAGGTCTCGACGATGTCACCGCGGATTCCCAGCATGGCGTCAAACTGCTGCGTGACGATGCAGGCGTGATTCGGGACGATGCGGACCTGTTCGCCAACCTGTGGTCGCCAGAGCGAGTCGCTGAGATCGAGAATGCCGTGCTCCTCGCTCATGCGTGCCACCGAGACTTCCGGGTGGTCGAGCACGGCGCCGTAGCCGCCCCCTTCCTTGGCACGGATCGGCTCACGGCCGAGCGCCTTGACGCCGGCGTCGATCACCACCTGGCCAGGGACGGCGTCGCTGATGACCGTGGCAAGCACCGTGAGGGCGCAGTCCTCCCAGGCACATGCGCCCATGGAGTAGGTATCGCGATCGTTGAAGACGTAAGTGCCCGGGCGGATTTCCGTCAGGCCGGGGATGTGATGCATTCGGAACGCGGCAGGCGTCGAGCCGCCGCTGACGATCTCCGGCCGCAGGCCAGCGTGGTCGAGCGACTCGAGGACGTTCTTCAGGTCGCCACAGAGGATGTCGATGAGCCCCTCCTGCTGATCGACAGGCTGGCGGATATGTCCCGGATAGAAGCAGAGGCCGCGATATCGCAGCCCGGGCTGTCGCCGCACCGCGCCAGCCAGCCGGACGACATCGTTGGGGTCGGCGACGCCCATCCGCTTCATCCCGAAGTCGACCTCGATCAGGACGTCCACCGTCTGGTCACGCTGGCGACAGGCGGCGCCCAGCGCTTCGATGGCGAGGTGCGAGTCGAGCGAGACGCGGAGCTGCACATCTTCGGCGAAGGTCAGGACACGGCGGATCTTGGCGCCCAGCGGGGGGTGCGCGAGGAAGATGCTGTCGGTGACCTCGCTCATGACCTGCAACTCACGCGGCGTGGCCACCGTCAGGCCGACGGCGCCGAGCCGCATCTGTTCGGCCGCGATGCGCGAGGACTTGTGGGTCTTGACGTGCGGGCGCAGGTCGAGCTGGTGCAGTGCGGCGTACGCGGCCATGCGATCGAGATTCACCGAGAGGCGATCAAGATCGACGAGTGGGACCGGTGTCTCGATGTCGGCGAATCCGTAGGGCATATCCGTTAACGTGCGGGTGGGTACAGCACTCGGCAAGGCGTCGGCCGCTGCTCGCGCGAGCGGCGCATGCTCGCTAGCGTTCCTGCCATGATGAATCGTCTCCGATTTCCGTGGCACCTCGTCTTCCTCGCGGTATTGCCAGCCGCGCCCACACTGGGGTGTGTTGAAGCCCCGCCTGCAACGCCGGCTGTGTCAGGCGATCCGGCGGCACTGGCCTTTGCACCGAGTCTGAACGTGAAGCTCGACTCGACCGAACTCCGTCCGAGTGGACTCTACGTGCACGATCTGGTGGTCGGCACGGGCCCAGCCGCCGACTCGATGACGACGGCCGAAGTGCATTACACCGGGTGGCTGGCCGACGGCACCAAGTTCGACAGCAGCCGCGATCGCAATGAGACGTTCCGGTTCACTGTCGGAATTGGTCAGGTGATCGGTGGCTGGGACGAAGGGGTGCGAGGGATGAAGGTCGGCGGCAAGCGTCAGCTGATCGTGCCGGCCAAGCTCGGCTATGGCGACATCGGCAGCCCGCCGGTGATTCCGCGGATGGCGACGCTGGTCTTTGAAGTCGAGCTGGTCGGCGTGCCGCTGGCGTCACCAGCGGGAGTGCGCTGATGGAACACATGCCACTCCCCTTCCCGCATCAGGATGAGTTGACGTTCGAACGTCCGGCCGCTGGCACGTTCGGAGCGTTCTATGCGAAGTACATCGCCTTGGTGCCGGATGGCGATCTGCGCCGGTTGTTGCCGGTGATCTTCGATGCCAACTACCGCGCGATGCGCACCATCACGCCGGAGCAGGAGCGCCATCGCTATGCGCCAGGGAAGTGGTCGATCCGCGAATCGGTGGGGCACATCGCTGACACCGAGCGGGTGATGAGCTATCGCGCGATGCGGATTGCACGCGGCGACACCACGCCGCTGGCGTCGTTCGATGAAAATTCCTTTACCGCGGTCGCTCGCTATGACGACATTCCGCTGGAACAGATCCTTGGTGAACTGATGGCGGTGCACGCGGCCACCATCCTGCTGTTCGAGAACATGGCAGACGAGGCCTGGGACCGGATCGGCACGGCGTCGAACAATCCGGTCAGTGTCCGTGCACTGGCGTACATCGTCGCAGGCCACGAACTGCACCACATGAATGTGCTGCGGGATCAATACGGCGTGATGGATATCTGAACGGCTGCAACGCTCAGGCGGGCTCGCGCACCACTGGTGCCCGCCCGCGAAGCCGATTCAGTGCGAGACAACCTTGCCAAGTTCCTTTGCGTGAGAAATCCATGCGGCAACGGTGGTTTCCGACGGCACCGAACCCGTGAGATTCAATTTCGCATTCACGTCGATCATGCGTGCGGCGAGGTTGGCGGCGTTGCGCTGCGCCAACTCCGGGACGGAGTCGACGCCCGAGCGTTCGAGCAGCTCACCATACTCTTCGCCAACGCCCTTCACGCGCTGCAGATCGGCCTGATTCACCCACTTCAGCAACACGACTTCGCTGATGCCGGTGGTTGCAGCGACAGACTCACGACCTTTCCTGTCGGCCGCCATCTTGAGCAGGTCCTCGGTGCTCTTGATGCCGGCAGTGCCAAGCTTGTCGGCGTACGCGTCGCCAATGCCTTCAATCTTCGTGATGTGTGCCATGAGTGTCCGGGTTGGTGGCCAGTACGCCGTCCAGCGTCGGTGCGGGACGGGGAGACGCGGCAAATAGGCACCAGCGGCACGCAGATTGGAAGGGGCCAATCTGCCCGAGACATTCTCCGTCCATTCCGACCGATCAGGGGGCACCGGCGATCGGGGCTGTAAACAGATCCTTCAGAGCGAGTCGAGGAGTTCGTCGATCGCCTTGGTATCGGCTTCGTCGAGCGGGCCGCCGACGATGATCTTCTGGAGGATATCGACCGCCTCGGCGGCCAGATCATCGTTGTGCTTGCGGTCACTCTCGAAGCGGACGATGTGCCCAAGCAGGACCGTTTCCATGCGACTGCGGACGCCATCCTCGTCCGGGTCCCCGAACAGCTCGGCGCCGGACTCGCTGTCATCCGTCGACCGGGACTGCTCGTAGGTCGGGACACTCTCTTTCCACGGCTCATCTGCGGAATCAGAGTCCTTCAGCTTGTCAGGCGGCACCAGCGCGAAGAGGCGGCACTGCAGCCCAGGATCTTCCTCATAGGCAAACAGCCCCAGCGGCACGGGCTCCGAGAACAGGTCGAGACGGAGCAGGTGTTCGATGGCGTCGCTCGGCATGGCGCAGCGGGCCACGAGGCGCTCCCCGATGAAGGCGCCGAGGCAGACGCCCTCGGGGGCGCGCTCATCTTCCATGCGCTGGACCTTGATCGGAATCGCGGTCGTCGTCGTCACGAAGACCGCCGGACGATCATCGTCGCCGGCGTTCTCCCCATCAAATGCGTCTGCGCCGTCGGGGCGCTCGTCTGCGTCGTCGTCGAACATGATAGAAGATAACCGCCTCTGGCTCAGGGTTGTGCTGCCGGAATGTCGGACGGTTCGAGCCGATCCAGTGCGGATCCGAGCAGCCGCGCGAGTCCCAGCCACTCGAGCACGACGATGCCCATCCCCACACCCAGTGCCAGTACCGCAATCACAGCGACAGATACCCCGTTGGGCAGCAGCAGGAGCCAGAGCCCCCACATTGCCGCGCCCGGCGCCGCAAGCAGCAGCGAAAGCGATGCCAGAATGCCAAGCAGGGTGATGTACACCTGCCCGACGACCGACGCACCGCCGGTGGAGGCACCGCCCTGATTCAATGGAACCCAGGCGGGGAGCCAGAGTGCCACGGCGTTGTAGAGGGTGATGTGCAAGAGGTTGATACCGCCGATGGCGACGGTTCCGCCGAGGACGCTCAATGCGAGCCCGGGCCGCCCCAGGGGGCCGCCGATCCCCTGCAGCAGGAAGAATGCGGGGATCCCGAAGAGCAGCGCCATGGCGACGGTGGTGATGAGTGCGGCCGTCACGATCTCAGTCGCGATGATGGTGTGCGCGGGGAGTGGCGCGGTCTTGAGAAACGCGAGGTGGGTGAGATCGTGCCGCAGATCGAGGCGGAACCAGGCAGGTGCTGTGAGAACCGCCGCCACGAAAACACTGACGAACGTGGTGACAAAGGCCGAACGCATGGAACTGCTCGCGACGTCACCGCCGCCGGCGCCCCGACCTGAAATGGCAGCGATGATGACAACGATGATGATCGCAATGACGAGAGAACGGGGGCGAAAGGTGCGCACCGACGCCGTCACATTCTTCCAGGCCAGTGCCATGGCGGGCTGTCCCGCCAGCCCGAGCTCCCAGCGCAGCCGTGTTGGCGTGAGTCCCGTCATCGACGCGCCACGGCGCTGTCGTGCGACGCGATCAGCGAAGCGCGCGCTGGATCCGATCGCGAGCTCCTCGAATGGCTGCGGGTCGCGAAGGATCCAGAGGTAGTGCAGTGCCAGCAGCAGCAGTGCGCCAGGCATCGCGAGTGCCCACGCCGCGCTGCCGCGCGCGAAGGCCGGTGCCGTGACAGCACGAATCGGCCACACGAGGGCGTGGACGAAGGGGTCGTCCAGTATCGACTGGACCGCGACGCGTCCCGCCAGCATCCGATCCAGCACCTGTGTGGTGTCGTACGACGAGAGGGCGAGATAGCTGCGCCACGCCATCATCGCCGCCGGCGCCGCATGGATTCCGGCGACCACCAGCGCGACCAGAAACAGCACCGCGATCGTCTTGGCCACTGGCTTGCGGCGCGGCACATCCGGCGCGTGCGTGCGCGCCAGGGTCGCCCCCAGTCGATGCAACGAGATCGTCGTGAACAACACCCACAATCCGATCGCACGCAATGCGCCCGGCAGATCGCCGTTGCCGCGGCGCAACAGCAGCGTCCAGATGAGCACCTGCATCAGCAGCAGCGCCTGCACACTGAACAACCGTGCCTGCACCAGTGTGCGACGTTTCACTGGAGCGGGAAAGAGGAAGTACACTTCGGCCGAGCTGAATGCGAGTGCGTTGTCACTCGGCGCGGCCAGCCACCATGCGCCAAGGGCGAGGCTCAATCCCACGATGGCGAGGAGGTGGCGCATGTCGAGCAACGACGCATCACCGATCACCGCGGCGCGGGCGGATGGTGAGAACAGGAGGGACGCGATGTATGCACCCATCGCCAGTGCTCCCACGATGTAGCGCGGCTGACGCAATCGCCTGAGTTGCTGGAGGACCCGGTTGCGCCAGCTTCGCGAGTAGAGATACCAGAGCGCATGCCACGGCCGCGCGGTGTCGGCAGTCACGCCGCGTGACCGGCAGGTGGCGCGTCGTCGGTGAGCGCAATGAACACGTCTTCAAGCGAGGCGGTGGCAAACTCCGGGCGCAATGCGCGCAGATCTTCGATCGTGCCAAGGGCGGCGACGGAGCCACGTCGCAGCAGCAGGACCCGGGTGCAGAGCTCTTCGACGAGGTTCAGGAGATGCGAACTGAGGATGACCGCGGTGCCACGCTCGGCGCGGCGCCGGATGGTGTCCTTCATGCGCCGGATCCCCGACGGATCGAGTCCGGTGAGCGGCTCATCGAGGATGAGCACGGCGGGATCGTGCAGCAGGGCCGAGGCGACGGAGAGCTTCTGCTTCATCCCCCGAGACAACTCGCTGGGAAGGACGCTGCGCTTCTCGGTCAGTTCCATTTCTGCCAGCAGTTCAGGAATCCGGGCTGCGGCGTCGGCCACCCCATACAGCCGCGCCGTGAAGCGGAGGTGCTCCTCGACCGTGAGATAGTCGAAGAGATGCGGTTCGTCCGGCAGAAACGCGAGGCGCCGCTTGGCGTCGACCGGCGAAACGGCGAGATCATAGCCGGCGATCGCGAGGGTGCCCTCCGTTGGACGGAGGATACCCGCCAAGGCGCGCAGGGTGGTGGTCTTTCCGGCGCCGTTGGGCCCGACGAGGCCCAGAATCTCGCCGGGGGGCACCTCCAGACTGAGGCCGCTGACGGCCGTCACCGCTCCGTATCGCTTGCTGAAGTTCCGGACCAGGATCGCCGCTGGCGGGGGCGCGGGTGTGGCGAGAGTGGCGATATCGGCAGGGTCCATGACGCGAACTGTGGTCTGACCGGTTGACGCAGGCAAGCCCGGAGGTGCAGCGACCGATACTCCGAGAGACGCCTCCCTTCTGACCCGCGGACCCGCGGTGTCGGACGCGCCGTTCCGCCTGCCGGTTCCATCATGTCCGACGCCATCGTTGCCCGCCAACCGATATTCGACGATCGACAGAAGCTGGTCGGCTTCGAACTGCTCTACCGGCACTCCGAGGATGCGACCAGCGCGCGCGGCGCGACGCCAAGTGTCATGGCGTCGAGCACGGTCGTGCAAGCGGTGCTCGGTATCGGTCTCGAGCGGTTGACGGAAGGGGAGAAGGTGTGGATCAACCTGTCGCGCGATCTGATCGTGGAGCGCGCCTGGGAACTGCTCGATCCAAAGGTGGTCGTCCTCGAGGTTCTCGAGTCGGTGGAGCCGGATGCTGACGTCGTTGCGGCCTGCGCCGATGCGAAGAAGCGTGGCTACACGCTGGCCCTCGATGACTTCGTCTGGGATGAGAAGTGGGTGCCGCTGCTTCAATTGGTCACGATCGTGAAGGTCGACGTGGAGGGTCGGACGGTCGACGACCTGAAACCGCTGGTTGCCAAGCTGAAGACGTTCAATGTGAAGCTGCTGGCCGAGCGCGTGGAAACCGACGCGGTACGGGCTGCCTGCGCGGCGATCGGATTCACCCTGTTTCAGGGATACTTCTACTGCCAGCCTGAAACGGTGGTGAAGCGCGATCTGTCAGCGGCGGAAGCGAGCGCACTGCAGTTGCTGAACCTGGTGCGCAATGAAAAGACACCCACCAATCAGGTGGAGCAGGGGATCAAGCGTGATCCTGCGATGACGTTCAAGCTGCTGCGGATTGTCAACAGCGCGGCGATGGGCTTCACGGGGATCGAATCGATTCCTCACGCCCTTCGCCTGCTGGGGCGGACGCAGCTCGAACGATGGTTGACACTGCTCGTGATGGCGAGCTTCTCGAATGGTGGCGCCCGGCAGCGCGAACTCTTCAAACTGAGTCTCACGCGGGCACGGTTGCTCGAGCTGATGAGCGATGCCGGCGACAGAGATCAACGATTCCTGGTGGGGATGTTCTCGATGCTGCATGTGCTGCTGCAGGCACCGATGAAGGACGTGATCGCCTCACTGCAGCTGTCGGAGACCGTGTCGCAGGCCCTGCTCGAGCGGACGGGCCCGCACGGCCCCCTGCTGGCCGGGCTCGAAGCGTATGAGGTTGGCGATTGGGATCGCGTCGAGCTGGTGACGGGGAACGATGACCGAGCGCTGGTGCAGATCGCGGCGCACTATCCTGCCGCCCTCGGGTGGGCGATCGAGCAGGTGAAGACGACGGGCTGACGCGGGCTGCGTCAGGACACCCAACGCAGCGCAGTTCCCAACACCATTTGCGATTCCTGTGCACTGCCGCGAGACGTGATGCGCGATGCAGCCAGGCTGGTGTGCGACCGCGATGTGAGTGCTCGTCTTTCCGCCGCTGCGTAGCGCAGTTCCGCAGTGGCCGTTGTGCGTCGGCTCACATGCACTCATGCACTCATGCACTCATGCAGTCATGCAGTCATGCAGTCATGCACTCATGCTCTCCGGCTCGCACCACTTCTCCTGTGATCGGGCTGCAGAGTGGTGGTGACGATCAGCTCTTGACGGGCGGCGGGCCAGTGACGGCGGCAGAATCGGCGGCGGCGTTTTCGTCGTCAAAGGCGCGGAACGGCAGGAAGAGCGAGATGCGCCGATTGGTGGGGTCGAACGGGTTGTCCGGATTGCGCAGATCACGATCCGCCAGGCCACGCACCTGCACCAGGCGATTGTTCGGGATCCCCGCAGCGCTCACCACGCGTCTGGCGGCGTTGGCACGGTCTGCACTGAGCTCCCAGTTGGTGTACGAGCCCCCCTCGCCGAACGGCGCGCCGTCGGTATGCCCTTCGAGAATGATCGGGTTCGAGAGCAGCGCGATCTCCTCGGCGATCAACGCAATCGCCGTCACCGCCTTGGGGCGCAGCACGGCGGAGCCGGTCGGGAAGAAGTCATCGCCGCTGCCCTTCTCCACCAGCTCGATGCGTAGCCCATCCTTGGTGATGATGATCTCGATGGACCCCTTCAGCCCCTCGAGCGATGGATTGCTGTCGAGTCGCGAGGCGATGCGCTGCTTGAAGTCGCGGAACTGCTGCTCCTCGACTTTCCGTACGATCAGCTTGAGCGCGTTCTTCGACACCCGCGCCGGTGAGGAACCGGAGGCCACCGGCGAGGCACCGCCGCTGTAGGCGTTCTTGTTGCCGACGGGATTGGCGAAGTAGCCCTCGACCGCCTTCTTGGTCTGATCGTCGAGTCCCACGATCCAGAGCACCATGAAGAACGCCATCATCGCGGTCACGAAGTCGGCGTACGCCACTTTCCAGGCGCCGCCGTGGTGGCCGCCGTGGCCACCACTCTTCTTCTTGACGATGATGATCTTCTTGCCGTCTTTCGCCACTATGCAGCCTTCGCCGCTTTCGCGAGTTCTTCGAGTTCGGCGAAGGTCGGGCGATCGCCGGGTTCGATGTTACGGCGGGCAAACTCGACCGCGGTCATCGGTGCATCGCCGCGGGCAAAGCTGAGCAATGCGGTCTTGATGCACATCAGATAGGCGTGTTCACTCGAATTGCGCATCTCGATCGATTTCGCGATCGGGCTGAAGAGCCCATAGGCGAGCAGGATGCCGATGAAGGTTCCGACGAGGGCGGCGGCCACCTTGCCGCCAATCTCCGCCGGCGATCCGCCGATCGCACCCATCGTGATGATCACGCCGAGGACCGCGGCGACGATGCCGAAGGCGGGCATGGCATCGCCGACGGTGGCAATTGCGCCGGGCACCAGGCTCGCCTCGTGATGATGCTGGTCGAGGTCCATGTCGAGGATCTCGGCGAGGTTGTGATCCTCGATCGTACCGGTCAACAGCACCTTCAGCGTGTCTGCAAGCAGCGCGACGGCATGCGGATGATGCATGAAGCCGGGGTACTTGCTGAAGATGTCGCTCGTCGATGGGTCTTCGATGTGCGACTCGAGTCCGACGAGGCCGTCCTTGCGCGCCTTGTTGAAGATCTGGAACAGGACCTGCAGCAGTTCACCGTACGCTTTCTTGTCGAACGGGTTCGGTTTCAGCAGCCCAATGACGCCCGCGATGATATGCTTCAGGACCGCTGGCGGATTGCTGATGATCATCGAGCCGATACCGGCGCCGATGATGATGATGAATTCCGTCGGTTGCCAGAGCACGGCGAGCTTGCCATGGTGCATCACGTACCCGCCAATGACGGATCCGACGACGACCACGAGACCGATGATCAAGAACACGGCTGGTAAGTCCAGGCAAAGGGTCAGCAGACGACCAGGGGTCGCCTTCCGTGTGGGAGTATCGGCCGGGATCGCCGCGGGCTGGACTGTGACGGGAGGCCGGCTCTCGTGACGACGCCTTTGGGAAGCGGGCGGGAGCCGACCTGGGCCGACGTCCTGCTCTGGTTCGAGACGATCGACGCCATCGTGCGGGGGTTGGGGCATTCGCTGAACAACCGGGCGCTGGCCCTCGGCGCGACGATTGAATCGCTTGACCCGAAGCGCCCCGTCGGGAAGACGATCGTGACGGGGTTGTCCCACGAAGCCGAACGTCTGACCGAGCATCTTCGGCAATTCCGGGCGCTGCCATTCGCGATCGATCGCGAGCCGATGCCACTCCTGCTCCGCGACGTGTTGTCGACGGCCATCCAGCTGCACCGCTCACACTCCAGTCTCGGCGACATCCCGGTGTATCTCGAGGGCGCGCTGGACGCACCACCGGTGCTGGTCCCTGAATCGGCACTGATGCACGCGACGCTGGTGACGCTGACGGGATTGAAGGGGTTCGCGGCTCCTGGCGGTGTGGTCCGTGTGACATGCACCGGTACGGCGACTCAGGCGGAGCTGTCGTTCCGGGCGGAACGCGATGCCGGTGCCGAGCCGACTACTGCATCGATGGTCGTCATTCCGCCGATGGCGCTGGCGGCGGCGTTGCTCGGGAGCGCGGCACTGGAGATCGAGCAGGTGCTCGGGCCTGATGCCGCGACGGTGACCTGGTGGCTGCCGAGCCTGAAGGAGATGCGTCGACGGAGTCGCGAGGCACTCTCGACGGGGTGATTCTGGCGGTCGACATCGGCGCAAACTGCCGCGGAAGCGGCAAGTCTGGCCGGTCAGGGTGGGGTGCCGGGGAGCGGCGATTTTCCTAAGCCGTTGACACACAAGTGTTTGCGCGACGGCACGGGGAGTGCTTTGGGCGAGGGGACACCCGATCGCTCACGGATCAGAGGACTCCTCATGTCTATGCCCCACGTTGTGCACCCGTGGTCTCACGCCCCCGGCACCGTTCTTCGCGCACTCGTCCCTTCGCCTGCGCCAGATCAGCGTCCAATTGCGGAGGCACTCTTTGCTGCTGGCTTCGTCGCTTCAGCGATCGCCGCGGCTCACGTCAGCGGTGACTCGGAAGTCTCGGCACTCGCGGATGTCTGGCGGGAGACACAGACCTCGGATGCTGCACTGGCTCGACTGATCACCGATGCGTCTGGCGCATTGGTGCCGTCGTTGCCGGTTCGGGAGGACGGCTCGCCGCGCTTCGTGCTGCGGATTCCCGATGCGAATGCAGCCGCGGAAGCCCTCGTCGCCGAACACGGCGAGCACGGCGCCGCGGCGGAGCTGCGGCTCTTCCTCGACGAGGCGTTGCGGGATGGCGATCGCTACGTGGACGCGTCACCAGGTGTCGGCTTCGCGACGTTGAGTGCGGCCACGGGGACCGCGCGCGTGAGTGCGATCGCGCTCTGCGACGACGCTGGGCAGCTGGCCGCTCTCGAGGCGAGTGCGCGCAGCAGTGCCGCAATCCCATTCGTCACGGCACGTCTGTCCACGTCGCTTGGAGAGCTGCCACTGGCGGCTTCGCTCGACGGTGCGACGACGGTGGTACATGCGGGAAGTGCTGCCTCGGTGGCGCCCCTGATGAGTGGTGCACTGGCCGCGCTGCAGCGGCGCGAGATCGGTGCAGTGGCGTGGCGGTGTGGCCGCGCTGACGAAGGCGGACGCGACGGGGAGAGCCTTCAGATTGCCGCCGCCGTGCTGGGTGTCTTCGGGTTTCAGCACTTTGCACTGGCACAGGGTGCTGATGGACCGGAGCTGGTACCAGCCGATGCGATGGCCACGAATGAAATGATCTTCTCCCTCGAGCCGTCCCTCCTGGCTCGGTTCGGCGCATGATGCCTGTGCCGTTGCGCATCCCCGCTGTTCCGGCGGTGCGTGACGTGTTTGAACCAGCCGCAGCGCTGTTCGACGCACTGGCGATGGCGGAATCGCCGGAGTTTCACGCCTGCGGTCGACTGCCAACAGCGGGAGAAGTTGCTGACGCCGAAATCACTGCGGCGTGGCCCTTCGCACGCGTGGTGAGTTTCGATGTGTTCGATACGCTCCTGGTACGCAAGGTCGCGGCACCTCGCGATGTGTTCCTGCATCTGGCGACACCAGCGCCATTCGCGGCGTGGTCGCTGGATCCACTCTCGCTTGCGCAACACCGCCAGGAGGCGGAGAACGATGCGCGGCGTCGCGGCGTGGTTGCGCGTGGATCGGTCGAGGTGACCCTGCATGAGATTCACCAGGTACTGGCGGAGCGACTGCGGCGACCAATGTCGGATATCCCGGCGATGGTGCGCGCCGAGCAGATGGTGGAGCGGGCACTCTGCGTGGCGCACCCCCATCTGCGAGCAGTTTTCGAACGCGCGCTGCGAGATGGCAAGACTGTCTGGTGTGTGAGTGATACGTATCACGATGCAGTCTTCCTCCGACAGCTCCTCGGTGAGTGCGGCTTCGCACTGGAAGGGGTGAACGTCGTGAGCTCAGCAGATCTTCGGGTGAGCAAGGGCGAAGGCAAGGTCCTGAAGCAGCTCGCGGCGGCGGCGGGTGTCGCCGCCGATGCCGTGCTGCATATTGGCGATCATCCCCGTGCGGACTTCGCAATTCCAGCGCAACAGGGATTTCTGGCGGTGCTGCATCCGTGGGCGGCGAGTCGTCACACGGATCGCCTGTCGTCGTGCCCCGGGGATTCGATCGCGATGGGACTGGCCCAGATCGGATCGCGAACGCTGGAACCGGGATTTCCGTTCTGGTGGCGATTCGGCTATGCGGTGGCCGGGCCGATGCTGAGTGCGTTCGCCGCCTGGCTGCAGAGCCGCTTCACGGCCGATGGTATCGATCGCGCGTACTTTCTGCTGCGAGACGGCGAGATCATTCTCGATGTCTACAACGCGCTGCATGCGGACCGACCGGGGCCGTCCCTGGCGCTGCTCGAATCGTCGCGTCGCGCCTTCGTGGTTCCAGCGCTGGAAGTCGGCAACGGGTCGATGACTGCGCAGTTGCTGGCGTGCGAGAATCCGCGCCCAGCGCGTGAGTTTCTCGAGCGGGTCGGATTGCGCGCGAAGGAATTCGCCGCCGCGTTCCGGGCCATTGGTGTCTCACCGGACGCCATTGTTGCACGTGACGACGCCGAACGGATGACTGCCGTCGCGTCACTCTTCAGCCGACAGGATGTGGCGAAGGCGATGCTTGCCGTTTCACGCGCGGAACGGAAGCTGCTCTGGCGTTATCTGTTGCAGGAAGGGGTCCTCGCGCCGGGACGTGTCGGCCTGGTGGACATCGGGTGGAACGGCACGATTCAGAAAGGGTTGGTCGCAATCGCATCCCTCGAACGCGCGGTATTGGATGTGCGCGGTTACTACCTCGGCACCCATGCGGGCGTGTCCACCGATCTGATGGGCAGCCAGGCGAGCGGATTTCTCTTCAATGCGGGTACGCCGCACGATCACGCGAGAGCCGTGCAGCAGCTGCAGCAGTTGGTCGAATTCATCTGCACCACCACACGCGGCAGCCTGCGCGGCTTTCGCGTGGAGGGCGACCGCACAATCGCCGTGCACTCTGCACTCGATCATTCCGAGCCGCAACGGGCAGCCATACAGCATTTGCGCGACGGTGCCGTGGCATACGCGCGGGGCCTGGCGGCAGAGCGAAAGGTCTTTGGCGCGCAGCCAATCAGTGTCGAGGCGGCGCTGCGGCACTTCGTCCGCACGGTGCAGCAGCCAACGCCGGAAGAGGCAGTCGCCATCGGCGACCTTACCCATGGCGAAGGCCTTGGAGCCGATCGCGCGCGGGCCTTCGCCGCGTTCTCGCCTGCGCCGTTCACTGCCGGTTCGCTCCAGCGCGACTACGCCGCGGCCTACTGGCCCGCTGGCCTGCTCGCTCGGCGCGAGCCCGCGGCACTGGCGCTTCGGTCGCTGCTCTGGCTGCGTGGCGGCTGACGCAATGTTGCCGGCCCTGCTTCTCCCCTCCAGCGCATCGACTGCGGCACGGCAGCGTAGCGTCGCGTCCGTGGCGCGGCAAAGCGTTGCAGTGACCGTGTGCCATACACCGGCCGAGGCGGTGGCGACATCGAGCGAATTCGTCGTGCTGGTGCTCGCCGGCGCAGAGCTGGATGTGACCGCCTGCGAGCGTGCGGTGTGGTTTCTGGCGACGCGACCCGGACTGGCGTGTGTCAGTGGTGCGGCTGGCGCGAACACCACATCAGGCGTTCCGCTGGAGTGCCTGGCGCAGTTTCTCGTTGTGCGCACGGTGCACGTTGCTCGCCTGCTCGACGCCGGCAGGTCATGCCCTCCCGCGACGGCCGCGGCGCTCGCGATCGGTCTGCGACGGGACACCGGATGCGGCGCGGGTTGGCTCGCCGAACCCGTGCTGACCGCCAGCACCTCCGCGGCCGTCGCACCGGTACTGGCCGACGCGCGACGCTCGCTGGTCACGCTCGGGCTCGAGGAGGCGACTTTGGTGGAGCTGTCGGCTGGCGGGATTCCGTTGCAGCCGCAGCAGTGCCTTGCGGTCGTGGAGCCGCCGGCGCTGACGGCACAGCGATCGCCCTGTTCAGGGATGCGGATCCTGATGCTCGTGCAGGGCTTTCCGATGGGGGGATACACCGCGTTCAACGCGGAGCTGTTGCCGCGCCTCGTCAGCGCAGGACACAACGTGACGACCTGCATGACGGAGTTCTGGCGTACCGAATGGCGGCTCTCAGTTGTGCGCGCGGTTGCGCCAGACATTCACCACGTGCTCTCGACGGTGCCCGCAATGGCAATGGCGGCATACATCGATTGGCTCATCGTTTCGCGGAACATCGAGGTCGTGCTGCTCAGCCATTGCTACGCGGGGCTGCATCTGCTTCCCTATCTGCGCCGCCGCCATCCCGAGGTCGCGTTCGTGGACTACGTGCATACGGACTGGTTCGAGTCAGCGATGTACGGCAGTTACGCCACCATGGCCGAACGCTGGACGGGGCAACTCGACGCGCAACTGGCCACCAGTCACTCGCTGGTCGCGCAGCTGACGTCGCGCGGGTGCGACCCGGATGCGGTGCGGGCCGCGCACATCGGCATCGATACCGCGCTGTGGCAGCATCGTGGTCCTCGGCTGGCGGCGGTCCGTGCGTCGCTCGGTGCCACAGCTGACACCCTGCTGCTGCTGTTCTCGGGCCGGCTGTCGCCGGAGAAGCGCCCGCACCTGTGCGTCGGGATTCTGGCGGCATTGCGCGCCGAAGGGCGTGACGTGGTGCTGGTGTTCGCCGGTGGTGGGCAGCTGATGCAGGGCTTGCAGGAACAGATCGATGCAGCCGGGCTGGCCGAATGGTGCAAGTTGCTCGGCGAACTCGACGAAGACACCCTGCGGCACGTGTATGCCGCGGCTGACCTGTTCATCGCACCGTCGGAGATCGAAGGGGTGTCGCGGTCGTTGTACGAAGCGATGGCGATGGGGTGTGTGCCTGTCGTCTCCGATGTCGGGGGGCAGCGCGAGCTGGTGACACCGGGCACCGGGAGTCTGGTCTGCGCGGCTGGCGCAGATGTGGGGCGATACCTGGACGGCGTGCGCCGATGGCTCGATCCCGTCGCACGGGCGGATGCGAGTGTGGCGGCGCGCGCCATGATCGAAGAGCACTACGATAGCCGCCGAACAGTGGCGATCGTGTGCGAGACGCTGGCGCTTGCGCGCGCGCGTCGTCGGACGCGACAGGATACGATGCCGCCGGCGATGGCGGAGGAGCTGGCGGTGATGTCGATCGAAACCATGCGGCGGCATGTCTTGCGGAGCGTGGGACGTTGAGCGCCGTGGAGATGGCGCCGCGGCGTCGCGTCTGCTTCTCGCTGCCATTCGCATCACGGTTGCTGAGTGGAACCACGGGCTACTTCGGAGGCGCAGAGGTGCGCGGCGTGACCTTCCTCGAAGGCATGGCGCGCGATCCAGCGCTCGAATTGCATGTTGTGGTGCTGGGTGCGGCGGCGGCACCGCTGCGCAGGGCAGATGGCATCACGGTGCACTGCCGTCCGGACGTCCCGTTCTTCGAGGGGCACCAGGACGACCCGGTGCGCTCTGTCTGGGGTGCCATTGATGCCGACGTCTATGTGGCGTTTGGCGCGAATGACGCGGCGGCCGAGTTGGCGCGGTTCTGCATGGCGCACGGGAGCGCACTGGTCGTCTCCCTGGCGTCGGACATCGTCTTCGACCCGTTTGCCTATGAAGGATCACGGGAACGTGACACCTACGGAATTCCGGGGCACTACACGTGGTACAGCATGCGGTACGCGCATGAGATTGTGGTGCAAACCGAGCGGCAGCTCGGGTTGCTGCGGGCGAAGATGCACCGTGATGCGACGCTGATCCGCAATCCGGCACCGCAGCAGGTGCGCACCGCGCCGCGGAGCGCACCCCTGTTCGGTGGTCGATTGCTCTGGATCGGGCGTCTCGATCCGAACAAGCGGTACGAGGAAGCGCTGATGCTGGCAGCGGCATTGCCGCATCGCCCGATGATCATGGTCTGCAACCAGATCCGGTCGTTCAGTGAGACGACGCTCAATGAGCTTTGCAGCAAACTGCCGAACCTCATGCTGGCTGATCAGGTGGAACTGCCGGACATGGATGCACTCTTCCGTTTCTCCGATCTTCTGGTGAACACATCGGTGGTCGAAGGCTTTCCAAACACGTTTCTGCAAGCCGGCATGCATGGCATCCCGATCGTGTCGATGGCGGTGGATCCCGATGGCATGCTGGCCACACACGGGTGTGGCCGCGTGGCGGATGGTACCGCGACGGGGTTGGCGCAGCGCGTGGAAGAGCTGCTCACCGAACCATCGTTGTACGCCGTCGCCGCGGCTGCGAACGTCCGCTGGCTGCACGAGCGCCACGAGGCGACCGATCGGATCGCGGAGCTTGCTGCTGTCGTGCACCGTGCACTCACCACGCAGACGCGGCGCATGCCGACGGCTGCGATCTGAACTGATCTCTCGCGACCCTCGATTCCCATGTGTGGCATAGCCGGAATTCTCGCGCCGTTTCCCGCTGAGCGCCTGCAGGCAGGTGCCGTGGCGCTGGCGGGCGCCCAGCAACATCGCGGCCCGGATGGCGCCGGCGTGCATGTGCAGGGGCCGGTGGCGCTGGCGCATCGCCGCCTCTCGATCATCGATCTCGAGGCGGGGGCGCAGCCGCTCGCCAACGAGGATCACACCATCTGGATCACCTTCAACGGTGAGATCTACAACTATCGCGAGTTGCGCGACACCCTCGCACAGCGGGGACACCGGTTCCGCACGCAATCGGATACGGAAGTCATCGTGCATGCATACGAGGAGTGGGGTGATCGGTGCGTCACGCACCTGCGCGGCATGTTCGCCTTTGCGATCGCTGACGCGCGACGGCATCGCCTCTTCCTGGCGCGTGACCAGTTCGGCATCAAGCCATTGGTCTATCTCGAGCAGCCGGGCTGGTTTGCCTTCGCGTCGGAATTGCAGGCGTTTCACGCGCTCGGTGATGCCACGGTCGATCTCGATATCCGTGCCATCGATGAGTATCTGGCGTTGCAGTACATTCCGGCACCGCGCACGGTGTACCGTCAGGCCCGCAAGCTCCCCCCGGGGCACACGATGTCAGTGGACTATGACGGTCGTGTGCATGGTCCGCAGCGTTACTGGCGGCCCGAGTTCCGGACCAGTGAGTTTCGCAGCAATGAACAGTGGCTCGATGCGTTCGACGCCACGCTGCGCGAATCGGTGCGCGCACACATGGTGGCTGACGTTCCTGTGGGTGCATTTCTCTCGGGGGGGCTGGACTCCAGCGGTGTGGTGGCCATGGCGCAGGAGATTGCGACCCAGCCCGTGCGCACCTTCAGCATCGGGTTCGCGGACCCGGCGCACGATGAGTCGGCGTGGGCCGCCGAAGCGGCGGCGCGACTGGGCACACGGCATACATGTGAGATTCTCGAGGTCGATGCGCTGTCATCGCTGTCAGCACTCGTCGGCCACTACGGTGAACCGTTCGGAGACAGCTCGGCGGTCGCCACCATGGCGGTGTCCCAACTGGCGGCGCGTGAGGTCAAGGTCGCACTGACGGGTGACGGTGGCGACGAAGCGATGGCGGGATACCACTCGCACATGCTCTGGCTGTCGTGGGTGTCACAGCAGGGCGACGCCGTGCTGCAGCGTCCACCACTGGGCGCGTGGCAGCGGTGCATCCAGTACTGCGATCCGCACACGCGTACTCGACTTTGGTCGGGCAACCATCGCGGCGAGACGTTGCTGCCGATCGAGTCGTTCGAGACTGCCTGGGCCGAAGCCCGCGACCTTGGCGTCGTGCAGCGCGTCCAGTACATGGACGCGATGACCTACCTGCCCTATGACATCCTGACGAAGGTGGACATCGCCAGCATGGCGCATTCGCTGGAAACGCGCACGCCGCTGGTGGATGTCCGTGTCTGGGACCTGCTGACGCAGATGCCGGAAGGCGTGAATGTCGGCATCGACCCTCTCGGTCAGCTGACCGGCAAGCATGTGCTGAAGAAGTTGCTGTCGCGCTATTTCCCGGATCGGTTCGTCCACCGAAAGAAGCAGGGCTTCGGTGTGCCGCTGGCGCGGTGGTTCGCGCCGGATGGGGACGCGCGCTCCTTCGTTGAGGACCGATTGCTGGGGCGCGATTCGATGCTGCGGTCGCTGTTTGATCCAGCGCCGGCCCGGGATCTGCTGCGCGAGGGGCGCCATGGCCCGGTGTGGGTGTTGCTGGTACTCGAAGAGTGGCTGCGACAGGCGCAGGCGCGAGGCCAGGCAGTGCCCACCGTGTCACTCACGGCCGACTCGGTGGCCGTGGTGCCGGTCACATCGCTCCCGATCACATCGCTGTCGGCCCACGCGCCCGGTGCGCCGGCCACGCGCCCTCGGGTGCTGATCGTCGCCGATGTCCCCAACTGGATCTTCGAGCGGCACGCGCGCACGCTCCAGGCAGTGCTGGCCGACGAGTTCGAGATCGTGGTCCAGTATCACACCGAGACGTTCGACGAGGGCGCCTGGGATCTGATCTACGTGATGGAGTTTGGACTGGTGCCTGCGGATCGCATCACGATGCCGTGGAAGTACGTGACGGCGCTGCGATCGCATGTGTCGTGGGGCAACGTGGCCGCACCGGAGCTGGCGCGATACCTGCGGACGCACTTTCAGCGCACGCACGTCGTGTCGGCACGGCTTCGGCGTGAGCTGGCACCGTGGCTACCCGATGTCGCGTACGTGACGCACGGCATCGATGGTGCGCGATTCCAGCACGTCGCCCGATCGGCGCATCCCGAACGCCCGCTGCGTGTCGGCTGGGCCGGAAACCGGCAGACGGCGGTGAAGGGTTTTGCGGAGTTCATCGAGCCGATCGGAACACTGTCGGGCGTGGAGCTGGTGTTCTGTGGATACGCGGATCGCAATCTCACGCTCGACGAGATGGCGGCGTGGTATGCGGATGTGGATGTGTATGTCTGTGCATCGTTGAGTGAAGGAAGCAACAACTCGCTGCTGGAAGCGGCAGCCCGTGGCTGCGCAATTGTCACGACCGAGAACGGCACGGTGCCGGAGTATCTCGTCGATGGCGTGAGCGCACTGATGGTGCCGCGCGAGCGCGAGGCATTCCTGCAGGCAATCGCAACACTGCGTGATGATCCTGAGCGGCGCGTGCAGATGGGTGTGGCAGCATCGGCGGCGGTTGTCCCCGCGTGGACGTGGGCGGTCAAGGGCGAGGACTATCGCACGTTCCTGCGCGACGCGATTGCCGATCGCGAGACGGCGCATCGTCGCATGGCGACCACCACGCCAGGGGGTCGGCGATGGATCGTGGCTCAGACAGAACAGTTGCAGCGCACGGTCGCGTCGGGCGCAATCGACGCGGCGATGGATGTCGTCGAGTCCCTGCTCAGGGTCGATCCAGGGAACGAGGGGTTCCAGCGGGTGCGTGCCTTGCTGCGTGATCGCTCCCCGCAGCCGACGGCAGGCCGCGAGGCCGCGTAAGGGTGCGTGCCTGAGACGGCGTGCCTTGTCCGATCTGACAGGCCCGCGCTGGGATGCGTCCCGCTACATCGCCCGGGCCTGCGCCGCCACCAGTGCGTCACGCACCACGTCAATCACCTCCGGCACGACCGTTCCGCCGGTCTCGTGAATCGCGGTCAGCATCGCGTCAATCAGATCCGGGTACCGCCTGCCCATGGCGAGCGACGCCTCAAGGATCTCGGCCGCATCGGGACCGCTGCCCCCGGCGATTGCGGTGCGATAGCCGGCCAGCATGATCTCCCGGAGGTAGGCACGCGCACGGACGTAGGCGTGGAAGCCCAACCCCCTGTCGTCGAGTCGCGCGATGAGCATCGGCAGTGAGACGAGCGTGATCCGGGCGCCTTGTCCGTCGGCCCAGCCCGCACGTCCGCCGAATTGGACCAACGCCGGGCTGCCGAGATACATCGCCGGCTGATCCCATGCCATGTCGATCAGCATACAGGTGTGGGGGTACGTGCTCTCGAGCGAACGATAGTCCGGTGCAATCTCGCGCTCATGCCAGAAGCGAATCCACGTCTCACGCGGCGCAATGTGTGCATAGACCTGCGTGCCCATCGAGGAGGATCGGTCGAGCAGATCCTGCCAGTACCGGATGGGACGATTCTCGAGGAACGCGCACGCGACTTCGGCAATCGCGCCATCGTAGCCGCCATGCGCCGTTTCCGGCCAGTGCTCCTGGAAGTTGGCGCAGGCAAAATTGGTGTAGAAGTACTTGATCTGTGGATTGGCGCGAAGCGCCGTACAGATACGCCGCAGCGCACCGGCAACAAGGAGATCATCGTCGCCCAGCGCCCAGATGTACTCGCCCGCCGCCTGTTCGGTCGCACAGAGCACATAGTTGCGCACGGGTCCGAGATTTCGCTCACGTCGCACATAGCGGACGTTTGCGCGCGGATGGGCGGCACGGGCGGCTTCGACGACAGCGGCGGTCTCGTCAGTTGATGCGTTGTCGGAGATGCAGATCTCCACCAGATCTTCGCACTCCGACGCCTGAGGGAGCAAGGCCTGCAGCATGACCCGCAACAGCGAAGCACGCTGATAGGTCGGCACCAACACGGACAGCAGTGGTGTTCGGCTCATCGCGCTCGCGCAAACTGTGCGGCTGCTGACTCCAGCGCGTACATCCGGCAGAAGGTGCCGCGTCGCGACCGGGGCACCGGCACTGACTGCCGACATGTTTGACCGGGAGCGGCTGGCGTTGATTTCGATAACACTATGAATAGCAATCGGTTACGGCTCGGCATGGCTTCTGCATTCGGCGTGGTGAGTCTGGTAGCCCGATCTCCTTTGCGCACACCGCATGCCTCCTTCGATTCCGCAGTTCGCACCTCTCTCTGCGTCCATGTCAGACGACTGGCCTGATGCACGTGTGTTCGTCACCGGCGCCACCGGGCTACTTGGCTCGTGGCTGGTGCAGCGACTGCTGGCCTCTGGTGCCGAGGTGGTATGCCTGGTGCGTGATACCGTGCCACGCTCCCCGTTGATGGCGCATGGCACGATCGACCGCTGCAACGTGGTGCATGGCGACGTGACTGATCAGCCGCTGCTGGAACGGGCGCTTGGCGAGTATGAGATCAACACGGTGTTTCACCTCGCGGCCCAGACCGTCGTCGGTGTTGCGAACCGGAATCCCGTCGGCACCTTCGAGTCGAACATCGCCGGCACGTGGACGCTGCTCGAGGCCTGTCGCCGCAGTCCGTTGATTGAGAGCATCGTGGTGGCATCCTCGGACAAGGCGTACGGCGATCAGGCAGCGATGCCGTACCGCGAAGAAACGCCACTGCAGGGCCGGCATCCATACGATGTCTCGAAGTCATGTACGGACCTGATCGCCGCGAGCTACGCGCACACCTATGACTTGCCCGTCGCGATCACGCGATGCGGCAACTTCTTCGGTGGTGGTGACCTGAACTGGAACCGCCTCGTGCCGGGTGTGATTCGAGACGTGCGTCGGGGTCGGGCACCGGTCATCCGCAGTGACGGGACCTACATCCGTGACTATCTGTATGTCGAGGATGGCGCGGCAGCCTACATGCTGCTGGCGGCACGACTGAAGGTCGAGCGACTGCTGCGCGGTCGCGCGTACAACATCTCCGCTGATCATGTGATGTCGGCGCGGGAATTTGCCGAGCGATTGGTGCACGCGATGGGAGAAACGTACCCGCTCGATATTCGTGGCACGGCGTCGAGTGAGATCAGGGAACAACGGCTCGATTCGTCGCGTGCCAGGCGGGAGCTGGGCTGGCAGCCCGGCTTTGATCTCGACACCGCCGTCGCGCGCACGATCGCCTGGTATGACCGGCACTTTGCCGACAATGAATGTCGCGAACCGAGTCGTCATCTGCTGCAGAGGAGCGCCTGATGTCACATGCCGGATGGATGATCCACGAACGCGACACGTGCCGCGCCTGCGGTGCGAGCGGGCTCGAGGAGTTTCTCGCCTTTCCCGACCTGCCATTCACTGACGATTTCGTCGTGCCGGGCAGCGCCATCGGGTCGGAGTTCCGCCACCGTCTCGCCATCCACTGGTGTCCGGCGTGCGCCACGGTGCAGACCCGTCACGATGTCGATGTCTCGGAGTACTATCGCGACTATCGCTACACGGTGGCGGGGTCGCAGTTCGCAAGCCGGTTCATGGATCAACTGGCGGATGTCGTGATCTCCCGATTCGGGCTGCGGCGGGATGCCGTAGTTCTCGAAATCGGGTCGGGTGATGGAGCGCAGCTGGCGGCGTTCCAGCGCCGTGGGTGTCGCGTACTCGGTTTCGAACCCTCGTTCGATCTGACAGAGGCGTCGCAGGCGGCGGGAGTTCCAGTGCTGCAGTGTCTCTTCGACAACGACGGCGCGGCACTGATTCCTGCGGTGTTGCAGCCGGCCGATGCGGTTGTACTCACATACACGTTCGATCATCTGCCAGACCCGGTCGAGTTTCTACGGGTGGTGGGGCGCGTGCTGGACCCGGAGCGCGGCGTGCTGATTGTCGAGGTACATCACCTCGGTGATATCGTCTCACGCGCCGAGACATGTCTCTTCGAACATGAACACTCGATCTATCTCACACCATTGACGGTCTCGCGCATGCTGGCGCGGGCGGGCTTCACGCTTCTTTCAACTGCGCTGATGCCAGATGCACAGCGCCGCGGCAACTCGCTGCTGTTTGCGGCGGCGCCGACTGGAACCCGGCACGCCGCCGACGGCTCGGCAAGCGACGCGGTGCTGGCGACGTGGAAGACGTACGACGAGCGGAGCACCTACGCCGCGTTTGCGTCGGATGCCGAGGCGCGCCTGCGTGCCTTGCGCGAGTACGTCCGCGACGCACGTGCTGAGGGTCGGACGTTGGCAGGCTACGGCGCCGGCGGCCGCGGTGTGCTCACCATCGCGCAGGCAGGCCTGACCGCCGACGACATCGCGTATGTCTGCGACGGGAACAGCGCATTCCACGGAAAGCTCATGCCGGGCTCTCGCGTGCCCGTCGTGTCGCCGTCACAGCTCCACCTCCAACCGGTGGATGAAGTGATCGTGTTCTCCTATGGCTACATCGACGAAATCCGCGCTGGTCAGGCGGACGTCGAGGCAAGTGGCACCAGATTCAGCAGCCTGATCGATCTGTTGGCATGCGTTTCCTCATAACCGGTGCCCGCGGTTTCATCGGTGCGGCCACGGTACAGGTGGCGCTGGACGCTGGCGATTCGGTCGCGGTGCTGGTTCGTCCGGGCGCCGAGCACGGACGGCTGCGGGCTGTGGCCGAGCGCGTGACGTGGATCGAGGCCGATCTGTCGCACCTCGATGCGCCTGCCGTGCGGCAGGCTTGCGCGGCGTACGAGCCGGACACGGTGATTCATGCCGGCTGGACTGGCGTTGGCGGCAGCGAACGCAATCGGGAGTGGCAGGTGTCTCGCAACGTCCTGGTGGCCCTCGAGCTGACGTCGCTGGCCAGCGAATGCGGGGCAGGTCACTTCATTGGCCTCGGATCCCAGGCCGAGTACGGCCAATGCGCGGGCCGGATTGCTGAAGAGCGGGCGCTGAACCCGACAACGCTCTATGGCGCCGCAAAGGTGGCTGCCGCGGTGGTGACGCGGACGGCAGCGGAACTGTGCGGCCTGCAGCATAGCTGGCTGCGCGTGTTCTCCACGTATGGTGCGGGCGCTGATCCGGCGTGGGTGCTGCCGATGGCGGCCGCTGCGATGGTGAGGGGAGCAGCGCCAGCACTGACGCCGTGTGAACAACGTTGGGAGTTCCTGCATGTGAGCGACGCAGCGCGCGCAATTCATGCCGTGGCGCAGCAAAAGGCCGGCGGCACCTTCAATCTCGGCTCGGGCGACGCGCGTGTGCTCCGGGACGTGATACTCGGCCTGCGTGATCGCATCGATGCGTCAATTGAACCGCACTTCGGCGCCGTGCCCTATCGTCCAGATCAGATCATGTGGCTCGAAGCAGACATCACCCGGTTGTGTGCGGCGACCGGATGGGCCCCCTCAGTGAGCATCGAGGCGGGTCTCGACGAACTCACGGCGGCGGCGATCTGGCGTCATCAGGAGCATGCGCATGTCTGACACATCGCGCGCCTGCCGCCTCTGTGGCGACACGCGGCTGGCATCAGTTCTGGTGATGCAGCCCGCGCCCCCGAACATCTCCGGGCTGTTGCGCGCGGATGCCGTGGAGCCATTCCAGACAATCCGGCTCGATGTACGGCAATGCGTCGGTTGCGACTTCATCCAGCTGACAGAGACGCTGGATCTGGCGTTCTATGACGAGTACGTGATGACGGTGAGTCATGCATCGACCATGCAGACGTTTCAGACGCAACAGGCGCAACGCTTCGTCGAGCGCTTTGCGCTGAATGGGCGACGCGTGATCGAGGTGGGGTGCGGTGACGGCAACTATCTGGACCATCTGCGGGCCGCTGGCGCGACCGTCACAGGCAACGAGCCGTCGACGCCATTCAGGATGTTGGCCCTCGAGCGCGGTCACGAGGTTCTGGATGGCTATGTCGGCGCATCCACCCCGGTCCCTGGCGGACCGTATGATGCCTTCGTGACGCGACAGGTTCTGGAGCACGTTCCAAATCCGCGTGATTTCCTTGCCGGTATCGCGTCAGCTCTCGCGCCAGGCGCCGTCGGACTGGTGGAAGTTCCATGTATCGAGCAGACGCTGAGGCATCAGCGCTACTTCGATTTCTTTCCCGACCACCTGAACTACTTCACCAAGGGTGTGCTGGCGCGGCTGCTCGAGCAGCAGGGCTTCGAAGTGCTCGGGCTGGAAGAGGGCATGCACGGCGAATTCACGGTGGCCTTCGTGCGCTGGAATCCATCCTCGGCGCTCGCGATGATGCAGTCGTCGCTCGATCGAACCACCCGCGCCCTTCAGGCCTTTGCTGCCGGCGAGCGTCTGGCTGGTCGCCGTGTGGCGGCATGGGGCGCCGGCGGGAAAGGGATCGCCTCGCTGACCGCCGCTCGCCTGACGGAGCTGGCGTACGTCATCGATTCCGATCCGCACAAGCAGGGCAAGCGACTGCCAGGTGTCGGGCTGCACGTGGTGGCTCCGACGGCGCTGCACACGGACCCAGTGGATTCGATTGTCGTGACGGCGCTCGCGTATCGGGATGAGATTGTTCGCCTGCTGCGTGTCGAGCTGCAGTTCCGCGGCCGCATCCTCTTTCTGGGCGACGCACTGGAACCGATCGACGAGATGGCGGCGTGACGAGCGCTGACCTGGCGCGTGCCATTCGCGCCGACGCCTTGCGGATGACCGCGGCAGCGCAGGCCTCCCACGTGGGCAGTTGCCTGAGTATCGCGGACATTCTTGCCGTGCTGTACTCTGGAGTATTGCGCGTGAACCCCGACGCACCCACCTGGCCGGACCGAGATCGGCTGATCGTCTCCAAAGGCCATGCTGCTGCGATCGTCTACGCGGTGCTCGCACGCGTAGGCTTCTTCCCGGACACCGAGCTCGCCTCGTACACGGCCGATGGCTCAGTATTCACGGGGCACGTGAGCCATCATGTGCCCGGGGTCGAGTGGTCGACAGGGTCGCTCGGCCATGGGTTGCCGGTCGGCGCGGGAATTGCCCTCGCGTTGCAGCGCGGAACTGCGGCCCAACGAACGGTCGTGCTGCTGTCCGATGGCGAGCTGGATGAGGGTTCGAACTGGGAAGCGATTCTTTTTGCGGGTCACCACCGACTGCGCAATCTCCTGGCCGTCGTCGATGCGAATGGAATTCAGAGCTTCGGGCGCGTCGCGGAAGTACTTCAACTCGAGCCCTTGCCTGAGAAGTTCCGAAGCTTTGGGTGGTCGGTCCGCGAAGTGAACGGTCATGATCACGTCGCACTGCGTCAGGCGTTTGCACCAGCGCCAGACGGTGACGATCGCCCGATCGTGGTGCTGGCCCGCACAGTGAAGGGCGCCGGCGTTTCATTCATGGAGAACGAACTGCGCTGGCACTACCGGTCCGCATCGGCGCCGGAGCTGATCGCGGCACTTGCCGAAGTGGAGTTCGCTCCGTGAGAACGACGTTCATCGAGACCCTCGTCGAGCTGGCCGCCTCCGACCGGCGGATCTGGCTGCTGACTGGCGACCTTGGCTACTCCGTGCTGGAGCCGTTTGCGGCGGCCTTTCCCGATCGCTATCTGAATGCCGGTGTGTCCGAGCAGAACATGACGGGAATGGCCGCCGGCATCGCATCCACAGGCGCGATTGTCTTTACCTACTCAATCGCGAACTTTCCGGTGGCACGGGCGCTCGAGCAGATCCGCAATGACGTCTGCTATCCGAACCTGTCGGTGAAGATCGTCGCCGTTGGCGGCGGCGTCGCGTATGGTGCGCAAGGATACAGTCACCATGCGGTCGAAGATCTGGCCTTTACGCGCGTGTTGCCCAACATGACAGTCGTGGCACCTGGCGACCCGGTCGAAACGCGGGCCGCGACACGTGCGCTCGCTGCGACGCCGGGCCCCGCGTATCTCCGGCTTGGCAAGGCGGGAGAGTCGCTGGTGCATGTATCGGAGCCCGACTTTGCTCTCGGGCGGGCGTTGTGTGTTCGGCAGGGCGAGGATTGCACGATCATCTCCACTGGCGGCGTGCTTGCCGAAGCCGTACGGGCACAGGAACAGCTCGCGGGTGAGGGCGTGCAGGCATGTGTGCTCAGCATGCCGACTCTTCAGCCTATCGATCGGGAGGCACTGGCTGCGGCGGCACGTCGCGGACCGATCGTGACGATCGAAGAGCATGGCGAAGGTGGGTTGGCCTCCGTCGTGGGCGATGCGCTGATCGACGCCGGCGCCCCGTTCCGGATGAAGGCGATCCGGTTCTCGCGCACACCGCTCTCGTGCGCGGGCAGCCAGAGCTGGTTGCGCGCTCGCTCCGGCGTGACGGCCGAGGCGGTCGTCGACGCAGTCCGCGCATTGCTGACAGCCGCACATTGCTGACATCCGCACACTGCTGACAGCCGCACACTGCTGACAGCCGCATGTGGGTCCTCGGCCAGCCGTCCGACGCGGTCGCCGGTTCACGGCGCGATGCGGCGACCGCCTTGGGCCATTCAGGCCGATCGAATCATGCGCGACGGTGGGACGTGCAGCGAGAGGCCGCGCCGCACCTTGCTCCACGGGGCGTCACCGGACTCCCAGATGGCATTCAGGTGCAGGTACTCGCGATACGTATCCATCGCGTAGAAAAACCCTTCATGTCGGTAGGCCATCAGCTCACCGGCCGCCGCCAGTCGCTGCAACGGTTCCTGCTCGAGTATGCAGCCAGGTGCGACATCGAGATAGCGAAATACCTCCGGCTCACAGATGAAGTAGCCGGCGCTTGCCCAGCCATCGAGTTGCGGTTTCTCCGTGAATGCGTCGACGCGCCCCTCGGCGGTGACATCGAGCATGCCGAAGCGCGAGGTAGGGCGCACCGTGGTCACGGTCATCAGGCGCCCGTGAGCTGCGTGAAATCGCAGGGCCGCGTCGAGATCGAGATCGGTGAGCCCGTCGCCGTAGGTGATGAGAAATCGTTCGTTGCCCACGTAGCGCTCCACGCGCGCGACTCGCGCGCCTGTCATCGAATCAACCCCCGTGTCTGCCAGCGTGACGCGGTAGTCCTGCTCTTCGTGCTGCGCGTGGTAGTTGATCGCGCTGAGGCGGCCCAGCGACACGGTAAAGTCGCTGTTCATCGCCTCGTAGTTCAGGAAGTAGTCCTTGATCACCGACCCCCGATACCCGAGGGCGATGACGAAGTCGCGCACGTCGAACTGTGCGTAGTACTTCATGATGTGCCAGAGAATCGGGCGACCGCCGACGTCGACCATCGGCTTGGGACGATGCTCCGTCTCTTCACGCAGTCGCGTGCCGAGCCCACCACACAGAATTATGGCTTTCACAGAGATGACGCTGAAGACGCGATCGAGAGGTGAACCACGCTGCGCTCGAAAGCAACTCCTGCGCCAGAACGTAAGTGCCTCTCTTGTAGGGGGTTACGCAAAATCTCCACCACCGTCTGGTCGGAAGGTCTGACCGGTACGGGCAGAATCGTCCGCGTGCCACACGTAGCCGCGTGGTGGTGGTGGCAGACCACGACACCGCCCGAGTGGACGAGTACTGACGGCGGGCGACGCGCTGCCGCTTCCCCGACTCGCGGCAGCTTTTTCCTTCCTGCGGCTATCTCTTCCGATCACCGTCGTCCGGCACGTAATCGCAACCCGTTGCAACAGAACAGGTTGCGGATGGCACGTGGATTGCCTCTACACTGACAGCACATGACGACGGATTCGCGCACGCTCTCGACGCGGGCGCGCCCCACGCCTCTCTCAGTGTCTTTCATGACAACACTCGCTCTGGCGCCAACGGACTTCAACGAAGATGTCATCGACCGGTTCGGCTTCGGCCAGAACTGGCTCGACTACCAGACGTCGATCAATCAGGCGCGCCTGATCACGGCTCGCGAAGACATCGAGCTCTGGCTTGGACAGAAGTCGCTCAGCGACTGTCGCGTACTCGACATCGGTTCGGGGTCCGGCATTCACTCGTACTGCATGCATGCCATGGGCGCCCGGGAGCTGGTGTCCTTCGACTACGACCAGAACTCGGTGGCCGCGACCAGAGAATTTCACGAGAAGGCCGGCAAGCCGTCCTCGTGGACGGTGATGCAGGGGTCGGTCCTCGACAGCGAATTCATGGCGTCGCTCGGCACGTTCGACCTGGTGTACTCCTGGGGCGTGCTGCACCACACCGGTCAGATGTGGGCGGCGATCGCCAATGCGGCGGCGCGCGTTCAGCGGGGCGGACGCTGCTTCATCTCGATCTACGCCAAGGGACCACAATTCGGAGCGGATCTGCGGCTGAAGCAGCGCTACCACAATGCGTCGCTTTCGGGCAAGCGCCGGATGGAGTTCGAGTGGATCCTCGAGCAGTACCAGCACCGCACCAGGAACGGTGTGTCGCCCGAAGGCTGGTGGACGGAGAGTTGCGAGCGCGGGATGGACCCATACTACGATCTGGTGGACTGGTTGGGCGGACTGCCGTACGAGGTGGCGACGGTGGCGGAATTGACGACGGCGCTGCGCGGCCTGGGTCTCGAGACGCGCCGCACACGCGAGTGTCCCGCCGACGGTGGCTGCCACATTCTGGTGGCGGAGCGCACGTCGATGCAGGCGATTCCCGGGTCACCGGGTGCGGGCTGTGAAGCGTCGGTCGTCAGGACCTCGTGGGCCCCGATCGCGCCGGTGATCTGGATCGGGGCGTTCGACAGCATCGATGGGCCGGAGCGCGTCGTGCCACTCGCGCGCAGTCTTCCGCAGATTGCCTTTGTGATGGTGGCGAAGGGGTTCTCCGAGCTGGACGCGGAGACGCGGAGCCGTCTCGAACACGTTGCGCCGAATCTGCGGATCGTGGATCACCCGGGCGCGATGTCCGACATTGCCGTACTCGCGCGGCATGCCGGCGTGCTGCTGCACACCGGCGATGCCGGACCGTCGCAGGAATGGCTCGCCATGGCCGGCGCCGCAGGTGTACCGGTGCTCAGCCTGAATGACGACAGTCACGCCACGATCAGCACCGCGGGACTCGGCAAGGTCGGTGCGGGTGACTTGCAGGTCCTCGCGCAGTGCCTTGGCACACTGAAGCGCGACAGCGCCGCATACTCCCGTGCGAGCCTGGCAGTCGTGTCGTCATACGCGAACCGGCGCGCGATGGCCTGAGTCTTTCGTCGTTCGGCATTCGGATCGCTGGCGCCTGACTGCGTCAGGCCGGCGACACGTCTCTTCGCGGTGCGAGGGCGCCACCGTGACCGATCAGGGCTGGGTTCACGCCGCCACCGAGACTGGCGCGTTTGTTCTGCGCAGCCACCTGATCCACGAGTTCCGCGCGCAGGATCGTCGTCTCGGCCGGCGCTTCGATCCCGATGCGCACACCGCCGCGATCGCACTGCACGACGACGATCCGGATTCCACCATCGATGACGATCGCGTCACCGGCCTTCCTGCTCAGGATCAGCATCCTTGCTTCCCCATCTGCGAATTGTGAGTCCTGCCAGGCGCCGACTCCGCGCCGCCTGTCGAGTCTAATTACCTGCCGAGATTGATCAACGTCTGTGACATCTCGTCCACCACCGACACCAGCCGCGCCGCGGCGGAGTAGGCCTGCTGATACTTGATCAGATTCACCATCTCCTCGTCGATCGACACCCCTTTCACGCTTTCGCGGCGCGCATCGGTCTGTGAGGCAAGGGTGCGCGCGGCGATGGCGGTGCCGTTGGCACCGTTGACCCGGGTGGCGATGCTGGCCACCACGTTGCGGTAGCCCTCGTTGATCGAGACCGTCTGCCCGTTCACGGAAACGGCGGTGTCGCGCAGCTGTGACAGTGACAGTGCAACCGTGTTGTCGCCGGGCTCATTGCTGATGCCGGAGGCGGCGATCCGGTTCACGTCCGTCACGATCGTGCTGTCAAGCTGGATCGTCCGCGCAGTGGTCCGGCTCGCATCGAAGAAATCGCCGGCGGCCGCGCTGCCGATGAAGCCAGTGCGATGGCGGGAGTTCGTCGCCGTGACGATGGCGCTGGCGATCCCATCGAGATTCGCCTGTGCACCAGGAAACGCGACGTTGTAACTCTCGAGCATGCCGGCCATCTGCCCGCCAAGCTGGTACATCGTCTCGGTGGGGGACGCGCCGGCCGGCAGTGCGCCGAGTGCCACGCCCAGCCTGGTCGGATCGCTTGGCAGGGCCTGAATGCGCACCGGCTTGAAATTCGCCCCATCGACGAGTGAATCGCCGCCGACGTTGACGTTCACCGATCCATCGGCCTGTGGGTAGGCAGTGGCACCGATCAGCGACGCGAGTTCGTCGATCTTCGCATCGCGCTGATCACGCATGTCGGGCGCCTGCGTACCGGCAGCTTCGGCGGAGACGATTCTGGCGTTGATGTCCGCGACCTGCGACGACAGCGCATTGACACGATCCGCGGTTTCGAGCAGGCGCGCACGCACGACGGTTCTGGCATCCTCGAGCTGGTTGCCGAAGGTGTTGAGCTGCGAGGCCACCTGTGCGCCTCGCTGCCGCACCACGCCTCGCCCCGCGCCCGAGTCGGGGTTCGTCGAGAGATCGCTCCACGACGCCCAGAACTGCTCCAGCGTGTTGGCGAGTCCGGAGGGTGATGGTTCACCGAGGACTGATTCGACGGCCTGCAGCGCGTCGCGCCGTTCTTCGCTGGCGCCCGCGGCACCGGAGTCGCGGCGGTAGCCTGCATCGATCATATCGTCGCGCATCCGCACCACGTTGGCCACCAGCACGCCGGTGCCAAATGTGCCGTACGGCAGCTGCTCCGGATAGCCGGGTATCAGCGTGACGCGCTGGCGGGAGTATCCTGGTGTCTGCGCGTTGGTGATGTTCTGCGATGTCGTGCTGATCTGCGCCTGACTGGCGGTGAGGCCGGACCGCGCAATGCTGAGGAGACCGCCAATAGTCGGCATACCGGGTCAGACCGACCGATCGAGAAAGCGCGGCGTCGTTGGCACCATCGCCGGCGTCAGCCGCGCGGTGGTCGGTCGGAGCGCCTGCGCGGCTGGTGACGACGTCGGTGCGACGTAGGTCGCGGCGGCGGGTTGTGATGCGCCAAACAGCTTCTGCACGTAGTCGTTGCCATTGTCCATCGCCATGCGCAGCACCTGCTTGTTGATGTCCACCTCGTGACTGAGTGACACGGCCGCGTTCTGCAACGCATTTCGCGCGTCGATCACCGTCGGGGTGGCGCGATCACCGAGCACTTGCTCGAGATCGTTCACATTCATGTCTTCGGCGCCACCGAGCAACCGGTTGACGGTCTTGCGACGGCGACGCGCCTCGCCGAGTGTGGCAAGCACGCGGTAGGTGGCGAACACGCTGTCGTCGAGGGCCTGCAGGTCATCCGCTGCCACTGCGGCGCGCTGCTGCTTCATCACGTTCATCAGTTCCTCCAGGAGCCTGCGCTCCGTGCCCAGGACGTCCGACAGCACCTCGATCGCGGTTTCGCGGCGGGGTACAGCGGGGGCGTACTTGGGTGCATATGTCGGGAGCATGGCGAGTCTCAGGGGAGCCGGGCGGACGACGCGCGGGGCGTCGCGGACAGATCCGACACTGCGGGTGCCGGGAGTGCTGCTGCTGCAAGTGGTGTCTGATCGGTGAGCCCTGCCTTCTCCCGCAACGCACGGTAGATCGCGTCTCCCAGCCCGCGATGCCACCGCGTACCAGTATCGGCGGCAAGTCGCTCATCCATGAGGCTGGAGAAGACCTCTTCCCCCTGACTCCGCTCGACCAGTCCACCCTCGGTCGGCACGGTCTCGCGCATCGTCTTGAAGAGCTGTTGGACAAAGAGTCCCTCGAGATCGGCGGCAGCCTTTCGCATCTGCGCTTCCCGTGGATCAGTCGCGGCGCCGCCGGCGCTGGAAACGGATGGCGTCATCATCGGATCACGACCTCAGCCGAGATCGCACCCACTTCGCGCAATGCGCTGAAGATGGCGGCTATTTCCTGGGGCGAGGAGCGGACGCCATGCAAGGCACTTGCGATCCGCTGCACCGAAATGCCGGCCAGGAGGCGCACCTCGCCGGCGCTGACGGCCGTGCTGTCGGTACCGCCGCCGATCGACAGCGTGATCTGACCGTGCGTGACCACCGCTTCACCCACCGATACGTCGCCACCCGCGACCACCGTGCCATCGCGGCCATCGATCACGACCTTCGCACCGCGCACGATGCGAATCGGCAGTTCGCGGAGTCTGGCGATCGCAGCGCTGCGCGCCGACCCCGCCGAGTCCTTGAGCGTGAGCGTGACTGAGCCGGGATCATCCACACGGGCGGTACCCGTACCAATCGCGCTGTCGATTACCGCCGCAATGCGACTGGCGACCGCAATGTCCGGCTCCCGCAAGAGGAGTGCAGCAGATGACGATGCATAGGTGCCACGCGGCAGGTCGGTTTCGACCACACCACCGGCCGGAACCCGCGCACTGGTTTCGACGCGCGTGCCGTAGGATCGGGCGCCACTTCGATCACTGCCTTCGGACAGCACGACCCCGCCCTGGGCGGTCGCCATGGGTGTACCACCGACTTCCGCGATCAGTGGCGTCATGTACAGCACGCCTCCACGTAGTGACGGCGCGTCACCGATGCTGGCGACTTGTACATCGAACCGACCGCCTGGGCGGAGGTACGCCGACACTTCGGCGGTGACCAGCACGGCCGCCACGTTTCGCGTGCGCAGGACATTGGCGGGCACCGTGATATCGAAGCGTCGCAGCAGGTTGACGATGCTCTGCACTGTCTGACCGCCCTGCGAGCCACCCATGCCGCGGTCGCCCGTGCCATCCAGGCCAGCCACCAGGCCATATCCCACGATCCGCACCGGCGCGGCACCATCGGCCAGCACCAGGTCGCGAATTCTGGATTGTCCGGCAAGGACCGACGCACTCAGCATCAGTCCCACGGAAATCACCGCGCAGAGGAAACCGACGCGCCGCGCCCGGCGGTCTGCGCGCATGTCGGCGAGCTCGTTGATGCTCATGGCCAGAGTGCGCTGATGATCTTCCCGAACAGGCCCTGCTTTGCCTTGCCGAGACTTCCCTTGTTTGCGATGTCGAGTTTTGCGTCCGCGACGCGTGATGACTCGATGGTGTTCATCCCGCCGAGATCCTGCGGGCGAATGGCACCGGAGAAACTGATCAGCTGCTGCTCCTTGTCGACACCGATGGTCTTGGTGCCCTTGATGGTCAGCACGCCGCTGACGGGATCGATGCTCATCACCCTCGCGGTGATCTCGCCGTCAAGGCGCAATTGGCGTGAGCGGTCGCCGCGCTGTGTGCTTTCCCCGTTGTTGCTGGTGCCAAAGGTGGCACCGGGAATGGCGGAACCCGCGGCAACCAGTTCGAAGTCGGCGTTCTTCTTGCGCCGCTGCGACGCGTTGTCGGACATGTTGGCGGACGCGAGCGTGTACTCGTCGATGCGGACGATGATCAGGTCACCCACCGCGAATGCACGCCGGTCGGAGGTCCAGTTCAGTCGTGCGGGCCGCGCATTCAGTGCGGCGACTGGTGCCGCAGGTGCGATCACCACGCTGTCGCGCCGCGCCTGCGCGTGCGCATGACGAGCGACCAGCATTGACAGCCCGATCAGGGCTGTCGCGCGCATCAGGTCCCGCTGAGTGATCATCATCAGTCCAGCCTCACAGTGTTGCGCCCGGTGGCGACGCCGGCAAAGCGCCGACCCCCAGTCAGGCGAATGGCGACGCGCGCGCCAAGCGACGCGTTGTGCAGTGCGGTTCCAATCAGGGCGACGCGAACACCGTCGCGTATCAGTTCTGCGGTCACGGAATCGCCGGCGAAGACCAGCGGCGCCGGTGTGACATCGTTCGAATGAATCGGCTCACCATCGCGAAGCACACGGCGTGCTTCTGATCCAATGAGGCGCTCGGGGGTCGGCACGGCGACCGTATCCGGTGCACCCCAGACGAGCATATGCCGGACGAGCACATCCTCGTCCTCGAGCACGGCGCCACGCGCGATCTGCCGGGCCGCCACTGGTTCCTGTCGTTCGTAGCCGACACGCAATCGACCGATCAGCACCGGCGCGGCGAACCGCGCGGCGCGAATCGTGATCGTATAGATGCCCGCGCGATCACTGCCGCTGATCTCAGCCGCGTCGGCGCGCAACGCACTGCTGTCACCGCGCACGACGCTCCACTCGGCACACCATCCGCCGCGCGGTGCCGGGCCCCAGGCGCGCGTGATCTGTGCGACGACGGAGTCGACCGCCGCGTGTCGCTGCGCCACGAGCGGAGGAGCGAAGAGCAGGGCAGCGACCAGCGCGGCACGAGACATCAGCGTACCAGTCCGTTCGCGATCTGCAGCATGTCGTCGCTCGTCTTGATCGATTTCGACGTCAGTTCATAGGCTCGCATCGTGGTGATCATGTCGACCATCTCCGTCACGACCTCCACGTTCGACATTTCGAGCGCACCCTGCATCAGGCGGCCGGTCCCCTCGTCCTGCGGAAAGCTGACCATCGCTTCCCCACTGGCGGGCGTGGCGGTGTACATGTTCTGCCCCATCGACATCAGGCCAGCGGGATTGGTGAAGCGTGCGAGCTCGATCCGCCCGAGCTCTTCGGGCACAGTGCTGCCGGCGCGCATCACGCTCACGATGCCCGACGGGCCGACGCTGAGGGCGGAGGCCTGCGCGGGCACACGAATGTTCGGCAACACCGGATTGCCTTCGGCGGTGACGAGCACCCCTTGATCGCTCAGCTGCAGCTTGCCGTCGCGCGTGTACGCGATCTGTCCGCTCGGCAGCTGCACCTGCAGGAAGCCATCACCTTCGATTGCAATATCGGTCGGATTCTGTGTCGTTTCGATGGAGCCCTGTGCGTGATCCTTCTGCACGCCGGCCAGTCGCACACCGCGCCCGATCTGGACCGCCGGCAGCGTGTTCGCTGCGGGGCCACCGATCACCTGCGGACCGGTGACGGTCTGATAGAGCAGATCCTCGAAGTTGGCGCGGCTGCGCTTGTAGCCGGTGGTGTTCACGTTGGCCAGGTTGTTGGCAATCACTTCCTGGCGTGTCTGCTGCGCGCGCATGCCACTGGCAGCGGCGCGAAGTGCTGGATCCATCAGAGAGCTCCTGTGCGGGTCAGACCGGCTTCCCGATCTGGTTGGCGGCAATGCCGCGGATATCGTCCATCACGGAGATGGACTTCTGCACGTCGGCGTAGGCGCGCACGGTATCGATCATTTCCGTCAGCGACTCGATCGCGTTGACGTTGCTGGATTCGAGCGCACCCTGCATCACTTTGCGTTCGCTTTCCACCGCGGGCTTTCGCGCGGCGTCAGGCATGAACAGTCCACCACCTGCGTGTTGCAGCACGGCGTCTGCCGGGACAGTCTCGATCCGGAGGACCGCGGCGTTCAGGCGATTGGCGATCGCGCCCTTGCTGGTGCGATCGGCACCGGTGGACGGCGGCTGGACCGTGATCACACCGTTGCTGCCAATGCCGATATCGCCGTTCGGCAGCGAGATCGGCCCGTTCTGCCCAAGGACGAGATGCCCCTGCTGGGTGACGAGGCGCCGCTGGTCGTCGAGACGCAGCGATCCACCGCGGGAGAGTCGTTCACCGTCAGGCGTCTGCACCACGAGGAAGGCATCACTCTGTACCGCCACGTCGAGGGCGTTGCCGGTCGGCGTGATGTCGCCCTGCGACCGGTCGGTCATCGACTCGGCGGCGGCGACGGCGTCGTCCACCATGCGGCCGAAGACGCGCTCCTTCTTGAAGCCGGTGGTGTCGACGTTGGCGAGGTTGTTCGCAATCGCCTGCTGGCGCCGCTCATAGAAGTGGAGGGCGGCGGCGGCGCTGGTCAGACCGGAGTTCTTGAGAATCGGAGGCATGTCGTCGGGGCAGGGGTCCAGATAGGCAGGTCGCAAGGCACGAGCCATTTGCGAGCGCCGGTTAAGCTGTTGCCGTGCAACGGTTTGCAGAGTTCTGCGCATCTGGTACCCGGGGCGCTGGCCCGGCAGGGGATGCCGCGCTCGGCAGGGGCTGCCGAGCGTGCTGTCAGGTAAGGCGTGCGTTGAACTGCGTGCCGAGCGTTCGGCCGCTCTGCGCCGGCTTTGTGCGGGGTGCCGCGGCGTAGGCGCCAGGGGCGGTCATCGCTCGTTCTGCCGACGCGGTCTTCGGGGCGGCTCGTGCCGCGGTCTTCGCTGCAGATGAGCGCGCGGCGTGGGCCTTCGGGTCGGCATTCGCCATCATCATGACGACGGCATCCCGTGCCAGTCCGGTGCGTCGTGCGATCTCGAGTGGATCAGCGTTCTGCGCCCGCAGTGCGCGGGCCGGGACCCTCGACACGGGTGTCGATACGCGCATGGTCTTGTTCGGTGCGGACGTGCGGTGTGGCCGTGTCGATGCCGCCTGCTCGGCCGGGATCGACTGCATGCCCAGGGGCGTCAGCCATCGACGAAATCCGCTCGCGGTGGATGGTGTTGTGGTCGGAAAGACGGTACGGGTGCGTCCGCGCCAGATGGTCAGCAGTGACATGGCCAGCACCGCCAGCAGCAGTAACCCGACGATGTAGAGGTCGAAGTCCGGACTGCCGGCCACGCGCTCGAACGTGGCGGTCGCCTGCGTGCGGAGCTGATCGACGTCGATGGTGTTCATCAGGCCACTTCCTCGCGCAACGGGCGCAGTTCCGTGCGCAACTTCTGCAACGCCTTCGAACGGATCTGTGAGACGCGGCTTTCCGTCAGCTGCAGGATATCGGCAATCTCGTGGAGCTTCATTTCTTCGAAGTAGTAGAGGCTGAGGACCGTCCGTTCCTGTTCCTTCAGCCGCAGAATCGCGTCCCGGAGATGGTGGACTTCCTGTTCGCGGGTGAGGACATCGTCGACGGAGTCGTTGTTGTCGTCGGCGAGCGTCTCGATCGGTGTCGGCGCCAGCGTTTCCGTCTCGCTCGGGCTGCGGTCCAGTGGAACGTGGTGCGCTCCTTCGACGTCGGAGCGCCACTTCCAGAGCGTTGGCAGGTCGACGCCGAGATGATCGGCCACTTCCTTGTCACTCGGGGCACGACCGAGCACGCGGCCGAGTGTCTCACGCGCCTGACTGATTTCGCGTGTCTTGCGTCGGATCGAACGAGGCACGTGATCCTGTCGCCGCAGCTCGTCGAGGATGGCACCGCGAATCCGCGGGGCGGCGAACGTGCTGAAGGCCAGCCCGCGTGCCACGTCGAACGCTTCCAGCGCCGACATCAGTCCGATCGATCCCGAGCTGACCAACTCATCAAAGTCCGCCTTGACCGCCAGCGTCTTTGACATCTGCCGGGCCACGTGGTGCACCAGTCCGAGGTGCTCCTTCAGCAACTGTTCGCGGGCGGTCGGATCGCCGCCGGCCATGGCATGCCAGAGCGATACCTGCGGGTCCATCGTCGGCTCCTTGCGCTTGGTTGTCATCACCCCGCCGCTGCGGGTGGTGGTCGTGAGCGTCGCGCGCGGGGAGCGCGCGGCGGCCGCAGTGGTGGTGGGGCTCATGAGTGGCAGGACGGCGTTGGCGGCGGCTTCGATCACTGGCTGTGACACGATGATCCGGGGGCGTTGCGTGCGTGCGGGAGTTGTCATGCGGCCACCTGTCCGGCCACGAGGCCGAGCGAAGCGAGGATGCGCTGCGGGGCAGGCTTCAGATCGGCAGGGACGTCGAGTCCATCCGTCAGCCAGCGCGTGGGAAGGGCGAGCACTGCGGCGAGATCTGCGACTCCGGTGTCAGCGGGCACGTCATCGAGCTTGGTCAGCAGCTGGTGCGTCGGTCGCATCGCGATGTGCGTGTTGAATGCGGTCGTCGCGACGTCGGGGCGCAGCCCTGCCGGCACCACCAGGTGGATTTCATCAGGTTGCAGGGCGCGAAGGATCGGCCACCACTCCTCCTCACGCGCTCCGGCCTTTGGGCTGCGGCCAGGTGTATCGACGAGGATCACATCGAGTGCATTCAGCTGCGCAACGGCGCGCCTGGCATCGGCCGCATCGTACGCCACCTCGAGCGGACATCCGGTGATCTCGGCGTAGGTGGCAATCTGTTCCAGGCCAGCGACGCGGAAGGTGTCGAGCGTGATCATCCCCACGCGCCAGGTGCCGAATGCGTGTACGTTGGCGGCCAGCTTGGCGATCGTCGTTGTCTTTCCGGCACCCGTCGGACCGACCAACGCAACGACGTATGGACGATTGCCGCGGCGCGTGTGTGGATTCGGAAGGTGTGCTGGCGTGAGCTGGTTGCGGAACGCATCCACATCCGAGGCGGACGCCGCCACCACCTCCACCACCTGCTCGGCGCCATCGCGCACGGTACGCGTGTGGAGCACCACCGCTTCGTCACCGAAGAGGGCTTCTGCACTCCGCGCAACCGAACCAAGGTCACGCGCACGGAACGATTCAAGACGCATGTGGCAATTCCCAGGTGGCGACGGAGGTGAGGTTGACGGACGCCGGCAATTCGGCGAGGCTGATGACCGGCACGTTCGGGAGCACGGGTTCGATCAACCGACGCACGCCGACGCGCAGCGTGGGCGGTGTGATCAGTGGCAGTGGACGCCCCTCGACGGCATGCATGGTCGCAATGCTGTTCAGTTCGCGGAGCAGCGTGGCCAGCGTGTCTGGATTGAGCAGCGACATGCCTTGCTGCGTGCCACGCGGGCTGAAGAGGCCCATCAGCGACGCTTCGAGACGCGGTCCGATCGTCACACCGCGCACACTGCCGGTCATGTCGAGGAAGAGGCGGCTGATCGGATTCGCGAGCGAGCGGCGGACGACTTCGGTGAGCTGCTCCGGATCCTTCGTCTGTTCGGCCGCATCGCCGAGCGACTCGAGAATCGAAACGAGGTCGCGGATTGGCACACGCTCGCGGAGCAGCCGCTGGAGCACGCGGTGCAAGGTGCCGAGGTTGATGCGAGCGGGGATGATCTCCTCGACCAGCGCCGGGTGACTCTTCTTCAGCGCGTCGACCATCTCCTGCACGTCCTGCCGACCGAGCAGATCGGCGGCGTGTGCCTTGAGTGTTTCCATCAGGTGCGTGGCGATCACCGTGGACGGTTCGACGACGACCCACCCCGCCGCCTCAGCCTCGATCCGTGCCTGGACCGTGATCCACTTGGCCGGCATGCCAAAACTGGGATCGACGGTGTCCATGCCATCGATCTCCTGCATCACGCCACCGGTGTTGAGCGCAAGCAGGAATCGTGGCATCACTTCCGACCGCGCGACTTCTGCCCCGCGGATCTTGACGATGTATTCATTGGCCGGCAGCCGGATGTCATCGCGGATACGAATCGCCGGCACCAGAATGCCCAGTTCCTGTGCGCCCTGCTTGCGGAGCAGCGAGATGCGTTCGAGGAGGTCGCCTCCCTGCTTCTCATCGATCAATGGAATGACGGCATAGCCGACTTCCAGCTCGATCGGATCGATCTGCAGCAGGTCCTGCATCGGATCGGTGGTGGCCGGCAGTGCCGCTTTCGGCATGTCGGCAATCAGCTGGGCGGCTTCAGTACGCACTTCCATGGCGCTGGCCCTGCGTGCGATGAAGGCCATCGTGCCAGCCAGCGCGAAGAACGGAAAGGCCGGCAAGCCGGGCATCAGACCGAAGCTTCCCAGGACGCCGGCGGCAATCCACATCGCGCGCGGCTGGCGTGCCAGTTGGCCCGTGATCACGTCGCCCATGCCGCGACCGTTGTTGGCCGAGTTGGTGACCATCAGGCCAGCGGCAACGGAGATGATCAGCGCGGGAATCTGACTGACCAACCCTTCACCGACGGTCAGCATCACGTACTTGTTGGCGGCGGCGGCCAGTGGGAGTCCTTTTTGCATCACACCGATCACGATGCCGCCGATGATGTTGATGCCGGTGATGAGCAGCGCGGCCACCGCATCACCCTTCACGAATTTCGAGGCGCCGTCCATCGAGCCGAAGAAGTCGGCCTGCTGCGACACGCGCTCACGGCGCGTGCGGGCGGCCTGTTCGTCAATCAGTCCCGCGGAGAGATCGGCGTCGATCGCCATCTGCTTGCCCGGCATCGCATCGAGCGTGAAACGCGCTGCGACTTCGGCCACACGCCCGGCGCCCTTGGTGATGACGACGAAGTTGATCGCCAGCAGAATCAGGAAGACGACGATGCCGACGACGTAGTTACCGCGGAGAATGAACGTGCCGAAGGCCTGAATGATGCTGCCCGCATGTCCTTCGCCGAGGATCAATCGGGTCGAACTCACGTTCAGGCCAAGACGGAAGAGCGTGAGGATGAACAGCACCGCCGGGAACGACGAGAACTCGAGGGGATCCTTGGTGGACAGCGCAACGAGCAGAACGACCAGTGCGCTGGCGATGCTGGAAGCGAGCAGGAGATCGAGGATGATGGCCGGGAGCGGCACGACGAGCAGCGAGATGATCGCGACGACGCCGATGGCGAGCGCGACTTCTGCGGTGCGGGCCGGCTTGTCAGCGCCAGCGGGGAGCGCGGCGGCCGCAGCGCTCACGCGCCGACTCCGCAGCGGGTCTGCGCTGGCGGTGCGTCGTACGCAGTGCCGAGGCGGCCGGCCGGTGCGCGATACTGGGTGGTGCGTGCTGCGGGCATGTCGAGACGCCGCGTGGCACCATTGGTCGGAGCATCGTAGCGCGTGATGCCGCGCACGGCCGGGGCGTCGTAGCGACGGGTGTGACCGTCAGCGGGTTGCGCGCCGTACCCTGGGCGAAGGAGCGTGTGCGAAGCGGCCATGGTGTGATCCTCAGGCCGCGAACTGGGGCAAACCGCGAAACAGCTCGCTGGTGAACTTCACCAGGAGCTGCACCATCCACGGGAGTGCGACGAGGAAGATCGCCGAGACGCCGACCAGCTTGGGCAGGAACGCCAGGGTCTGTTCCTGGATCTGCGTGACGCTCTGGAAGATCGAAACTGCCAGGCCGATCCCGAGGGAGACGGCGAGCATCGGCGCCGACACGAGCAGCGAGAGCAGGATGGCGTTTCGAGCGAGGTCGACGATCTGTGCGTGTGACATGAGCCGTGTGGGTTCGGGACGGTCTCATGCAGAAGCACGGGAGGTGCCACGGTTCGCTCTGGTTGTCAGTCCCGGCTAACACCTTTATTGACATTGGTTTACATCGATTCAATGATGAGGCTGCCTGGGCGCTTTCCGGCCTCAGGCGGAAAGGACTGCCGAGCGGTGGGGCGGCGCGGATTGCCGCCCTCGAGGTCATCCTGTCGC
>JANPFJ010000005.1:0-1129 GCA_031423355.1 Gemmatimonadaceae bacterium
GGACTATCCGGTTGAGCGCTTCATGCGCGATGCCAAGATCTGCGAAATCGGCGAGGGAACATCCGAGATTCAGCGGCTCGTCATCGCGAGGCACCTGGTCAAGGAAATCACGGGGTGACCGACAGTTCGCAAACGCTGGTACAGCGAATCAGGGTGCCGTTGGGCTTCCTCTTCGGCATCGCCTTTCTCTGGTTCGCGCCACGCTACAGCACGCCCAACCGGCTCGTGCTCGGCAGCCTCATTGCGTTCGCCGGGGTGCTGATCAGGGCCTGGTCGACCGGACACATCGTGAAGAACCAGGTGCTGACGACGACCGGCCCGTACGCCCATACGCGCAATCCGCTCTACGTCGGGAGTTTTCTGCTGGCGCTCGGTTTTGCGATCGCGGCGCACTGGGTGGCAGTGGTGCTCGTGATCGCGTTCTGGGTCGCAGTCTACGGTCCGACGATCGCGCGGGAGCGCGAGTTCCTGCGCGGACTCTACGGCGCCGCATATGCGGAGTACGAGGCCAATGTTCCCGCATTTCTGCCGCGGCTCACACCATGGTCCGGCCCGCCCGGGGCCGACCGCTCAGCTGGCTTCAGCATGCCGCTGTATCTGCGCCACAACGAGTGGCAGGCCGGTCTCGGATTCCTCGGAGTGCTGCTGTGGCTGGTCTTCAGCCCGTTCAGGTAGGCAGGGCCGATGACTGCGGTCAAGTCTGCCACTGTGACAGTTTGATCACGAATGGGGTGCCGTCGGGCATCGCGCCTCGATAGGCTTCCCATGTGGTGAGGCGCGCCTGAGTGCGCTGCGCCCGATCGCTGGTGCGGAGCGACCCCCGTGCCGGTGCGCGCGACCCCGGTTTGCAGAGACGCTGGAGTGGCGGCGTCCGGTGGACTGGGCCGTACTCGTTTCACCGGTCACCGCTGTGTGACCGCCGGTCGCAGTTGATCCCGCAGTGCCGCAACGTCATGCGGGCGGGCAACGCTGATTCGACCGGGTGAGACGCGTAGTGCGGCAGACGCTGGTGGCTGGTGCGCGTCCGCGTATCGGTCAGTTCTCACGTAGGTCAGCCCACGGGCTGCGTGTGCGAGGGGTCGCCATACGCGGTGCCGCGAGGCGTGCATGAAGCGTGACATCCTGATCA
>JANPFJ010000006.1:0-1579 GCA_031423355.1 Gemmatimonadaceae bacterium
TGCATGGCGAGGCCTGGTGTTCGACCTTCCTGCGCTCTGGGCATGGCTGTTCTGGAGCGTCTTTCATGTGTGGGCGCCCTTCGTCCAGTGGACGGTGCCGTCGCTCGCCGTACACACCTGCATTCGCCACAAGGTTGGTGCGCACCTGCTGCTGATCACGGGGTGGGTGGTCGCCTTCACCCTCAATCAGCGCGGCGCCGCGTCGGCGTGGTGGTCTCGATACGCCGAGCCCGCTCCGCTCATCGACGGTAGCGGTGTGGCGTGGACGGCGTTGGTTGTGCGCGGTGGCAGCTGGATGGTGGTCGCGGCTGTGCTCGCGGTAGTGGTCGCGCGAACGTGGCCGCGCGGCAGCGGGTGGAGCGGGTTCAACGTTCGGCGTTTTAGGCAAGACGCTCGCAAACAAGAAACGGGACAGCGCGTGTGAATAGCGCTGCCCCGCATCCCCTGTGACCTCGGTTCCTTCAACGGTTTTTGAACGATGTCGTGGGCCTGCATAGCAGTCAATGGCGACTCGCCCGTACCCAGACCGGGGATCGAACCCGGACTCCGTTGAAGGAAACAACGCTCGGCGTTACTGCTCCGCGGGCCGTAGTCGCCGACTTGGCACGCTGTACAGAAAACCGGTGTACTGCATTTCTTCCCACGACTGGTCGCCTCACTCACGTCTCACGCAATCAGAAGGCCGTGGGCTACGCGAACGTGTTACACACGGACTTCTGCATGTGTGAGGGAAGGCTGGTTAGAGTCCCTCGATCGTCCTCACCAGCCTGGTGACCCCGGGCCAACCTCCACTTCACAGCACCCCACGACGCATTCGCGCCAGACCGTTTCATCCAACGCCAGCCAGCGCCAGCGCGCTGTGACAGGTGGCCACAGCGACTTGTCGAGGCCGGAGTGCAGGCGTCGCGTGACGCAACGGTACATCGGAGCGCCGCCGCCGGCGGGCGTGAGCCTCACCCACCAACGCGCACCTGGTGAATACGCGTCGAGTGTTGTCGCTGCGCACGCCGCGGACGTGGGAGGGGTTGCAACGCCACAGCCCGACGCAGTACCGAGGCACAGCGCGAGGATATTCATCGTGGAAAAATCGGTAGCAGGTGCGGGGCGGAAACCATACTTCGCGCGGTACGACTGCACCGCTTGAGGATCAGCCCGGGAGACATCCAACGCGACGTAGGCGATCGGGACAAACGTATGATAGGCCGCGAGGGTTCTTGGCGTGGGTTCGGGAGACGGGAACACCGTGCCCTTGATGCGGGTTGGCACGAGCCGACCGGTCGTCGCATCATACATCGAGAGGTACTGCTGATCGTACCATCCCTTGTTCCCGATCACTCTCGCTTCGCCCGGCGGCGCGCTCGGTGCAGCAAGATATCCGCCGGAACTGACGAAGCCGGCAGCGCCGATCTCGCACCACGCAGAACCGCATTTGATCCCGATGTATTGCTGCTTATTCGCGTCATCGTAGTCCCATCTGGCCGCCTGCGGCACGTCGTCCTCATTCGTGACGAGGTGGCGGACAATCTGAAGCGGTATGCCGCCCGGCGCGTTGGGATCAACCGCGCTGAAACAGGCGTCG
>JANPFJ010000007.1:0-1280 GCA_031423355.1 Gemmatimonadaceae bacterium
GGTGAAGACCTGTTCTTTCAGGAACTGCAGCGCGACTTTTTGCTTCGCTCGCGGCACCACGCGAAATACGGCGCCCGCTTGATCTGACGTTTTCAGGTCCACCTGAACGCCACCAATCATGGTCGCCACATGTCCCATGTACCCCGCCCAGCGACCGATCGCCTCGCCATAGATCTCTTGCAACTCGGTATAGTCATCACCTGGCCGCGACGTCCACGCGACCAAGTTCGGGATCATCCGTTGGTAGTTCGCCACGGCATACGTCGACGATTTGACGGGATCATCACCAACGTCCTCGGTCTGCACGCGCGGATCGGCGCTTCCCAGTCCCTGCGGCACGAATCGATACGGCATCGGACCGGTTTGTGTCGTCAGCCAGCGATTCAGCGTGGTCTTTTCGTCATCGGCCGAGCGTGAGCCGATCAGGCGATAGCCCCAGTTGATCGCGAAATCGTCGAACGGTCCAAGGCGGCGAATAAAGTCCTTGGGTTGCAATCCATCGGTGGGCTGCGCGACGTAGTTCTGACGCGCGTAGTCCATGATCGTCGCGCTGACGCCGTACTTGCGTGTGAAGGTCTGGCTGCGCAGCGAGTCGGTAGGAAATGACGCCGAGGCGATCATGTTGTGCTGGAGCCCCAAGGCGTGGCCGATCTCGTGTGCGATGACTTGATGCATGGTCTCGCCCATCAGCTCTTCGGGGATATCCAAGGTGCGCGCCGCGGGATTGGATGCCCCGGTCTCCATGATCAGCCAATTGCGATACGAACGCATATGGTTGTGAAACCACGTGATCTCGCTGTTGATGATCTCACCCGAGCGCGGATCGTGCGTGTGCGGGCCGACCGCGTTGCGCACCAGACTCGCCGCCCAACGCACCATGGAATAGCGCGCGTCGTCAGGATCGAAGTCAGGATCTTGTGCTTTGGTTGGCGCGTACTTCGCGATGATCGCATTCTTGAACCCCGCTTTCTCGAACACCGCCTGCCAGCTTTCCACGCCCGACTTCACGTACGGCCGCCATTTTGTCGGCGTCGCTGCGTCGATGTAGTACACAATGGGCTTGATCGGCTCGACCAGCTCGCCGCGTGCATACGCCGCCGGATCCTTGGGTTCCAGACGCCAGCGCGTGATGAATTGCTCGGACGCGGCCTTTTGTTGGTCCAAGCCATAGTTGACGCGCTCGATGGAAAAGTAGCCAACTCGCTCATCGAAATTTCGCGGACGCATGGGTTGCTTTGGGAGCAACACGAGAGACTGTCGCGTTTCCATCGTGACACTAC
>JANPFJ010000008.1:0-5057 GCA_031423355.1 Gemmatimonadaceae bacterium
CCTGCGCACACTCGAGGCGCTGGCAGGCCACGCCGGTCCTGAAGGCGATCCGGGCGGGGTTCAGTAGCGGGGACGACGCCAGAGGTGTTCCCGACACCTGAAGGAACCCTATAGGAACCCCCAAAATGCCGAGTTCTTCCCATCTCAATACCGCCAGTCGTTTTTCTGCGACGGGTTTACCTCATGCCCTCGGGCGGACTCGAACCGCCGGCCAACAGTTTAGGAAACTGCTGCTCTATCCACCTGAGCTACGAGGGCGACTCAGGAATTTAGCTGAGCCAGGCGCCACGCGTCAGTCGGACCATGCTCGCCGCCACTCAGTATGACAATACCGATTCAACCCGCGCCCCAGTGAACAACCGCCGGGCGTCGAGCGCCACCACCTCGATCATGAACTGATACCCGACGACCGCGGCACCCGCATTCTGAACCAGCCTGGAAGCCGCCAGCGCGGTCCCACCGGTTGCCAGCACGTCATCAATAATCAGCACTCTCGAGCCAGGCGGCAGCGCATCAGAGTGCATCTCCAATGCGTCGGTGCCGTACTCCAGCGCGTATGCTTCCCGCAGCACGGTCCGTGGCAGCTTGCCCGGTTTCCGCACCGGCACGAAGCCGGCCCCAAGGCCGAGAGCGACCGGAGCCCCGAAGATGAACCCCCGGCTCTCAATGCCAATCACGTGCGTGATCAGCGTATCCCGCCACGGCGTGATCATGCCAACGATCGCCAGCGCGAATTCCGGCGAACTGCCGAGCAGCGGCGTGATGTCGCGAAAGTTGATGCCAGGCTTCGGGAAGTTCGGTACCTCCCGGATGAGGCGTCGCATCAGCGACTGTGCCTCCACGTTTGCAGCCATCAGCGCAAGATGATGAATGGGTACGGCGTGTCCGCACGAGAATCCAGCGCCGGATCCCCCACCTGCGTAATCTCCGTCACCGCAGCGCCTTCCGGTCCGCGCTGAATCGCCTGCTCGAGCGCGGAGAGAAACTGCGCAATCCCGGACGCGCGCAGTTCAACCGTCCCGTCAGGCAGATTGCGCACCCAGCCAGCGAGGCCGAGGCGACGTGCCTCCGTCCGGACAAACCACCGGAAGCCCACGCCCTGCACACGACCATGCACGATGACGTGCAGAATCGTACCGGTCGGTGTGATCCGCCCGAGCGTTTCCATCAGGTCGGACTCCCATCCATCCAGCCGTGGGTCCCAACCAGTGGCACAAAGCGAGCATCGGTGATCACGGTCGTGCGGACGCCACTGATGTCTCGCGTTACCAGCACCACTTCCTGCTTCTCGCGATTGCCAACCGGGCACAACAGACGACCACCAACCGCCAGTTGAGCGATCAGCGGTTGGGGAATGGTTGGCGATCCGGCGCCGACGAGAATCGCGTCGTATGGTCCGTACTCGCGCCATCCGATCGTACCATCGCCGACGAGAAATGACACGTTGTTCACCTCGAGCGCTCGCAGCACGTCCTTCGCGCGTTCCATCAGCACGGCGACACGTTCGATGGTGAACACCTGCGCTGCCAGACGCGCGAGCAGTGCGGTCTGAAAACCGGAACCAGTCCCGATTTCGAGGACGCGCTCCTTCCCCGTCAGCGCCAGCACGTCGAGATACAGGGCGTGGATGCTGGGCTGCGAGATGGTCTGCCCGGAGCCGATCAGCAGCGCCTCGTCCTCATAGGCGCGGTGGCGCACTCCAGTCGGAACGAACAAATGCCTCGGTACTTCGTCGAATGCCCGAAGGACCGACAGGTCACGAATACCGTTTGCCTGCAGCGTCTCGATCAGACGGCGCCGCGGTCCGCGGAGTTCGTGCTGGATCATCAGGGGGCTCGCCACCAGGTGTGCGATGCGTCCAGCATGGCGTGATGTGTCAGATCGAGGTGAAGAGGCGTGACGCTAATGTAACCGTCCTGAACAGCCCGGAAGTCCGAGTCGGCATCGCCCTCCCACGAAATTGACCCACCGCCGATCCAGTAGATCGGCCGCCCCCACGGGTCCTGCATCTTGGCCAGCGCGTTCGAGTATGCGCGTCGGCCGAGCCGAGTGAGCCGGACACCCGCCACTTCGGTCCCACGGCGGGGCGGGAGATTGATGTTCAGCAGCGTGCCCCGCGGCATCTCCAGCGACATCAGGTGACCGAGGAGCGTGGTCAGCGGTTCGACGAGCTCGTCGAGCTTGCTGAAGTCGGCGCGCAGATCGCCTCCGGCAAAGCTCAGCGCGATCGCAGGCACGCCGAGGGAGAGCCCCTCCATCGCTGCCGCGACTGTCCCGGAGTAGAGGACATCCTCCCCCATGTTGTGACCATGGTTGATGCCACTGAGCACGAAATCCGGCCGTTCGGGCATGAGCGCCTCGATGGCCAGCATCGCGCAGTCGGTTGGCGTCCCATCGACCTGCCAGCGCCGATCCCCGCGGCGCACCGGGCGCAGCGGGTGATGGAGGGTCAGGGAATGGCTCGTCGCGCTCTGTTCCCGGTCGGGGGCGACAACCGTCACCTCCCCAAGCGGTTCGGCGGCGCGGACCAGACAGTCGAGCCCATGGGCGAGGATGCCGTCGTCGTTGGTGCAAAGGATTCGCATGCAATCGTGCGGGAAGGGCGGTGGGACCAGATGGTTGCGATGACCCGGGCGGCATCACGCAACGGCCGGAAATGGCTGGCCGGACCATATCGAGTCGGAATCTCAACCTGTGCGATGATAGCGCCTGCGCGTGCGGCGCGGATGACGAAGGCCGTCTCCGCCTCGTATCGCTCGCCATCATGGGGCACTCGTTCGAGTAACGCGCGTCGGATTCCCCGGAACCCACACTGCGCGTCGCGAATCTGCCGGCCGGCGCACCAGGTGATGGCTCGAGTCGAAAGCGCATTGGCGAGGCGCCGCTGAATCGGCATCGATGTCCCGCGGCGGCGTCTCGCTCCGATGACCAGATCGGCAGACTCGAGGCCGCGAAGCAGCGAGGGCAGACACGCCGGGTCGTGCTGACCATCTGCGTCCACCGTGACGAGTGCATCGATTGCCGGTACCACGGACAGCACGTATGCAAACCCCGTGACGAGCGCCGAACCCTTCCCTCGGTTCGACGCGTGCCTGAGGACGCGATCCGCGCCGCTCGCCAGGGCGACGCTGGACGTTGCATCGGACGAGCCGTCATCGACCACCACGACCAACAGATCCGGTGCGTGGAGCCGCACGCCTTCAACGACGGCCGCAATGGTATCCGCCGCCTGATAGGCCGGGATCACACAGGCCGCCCGGAGCATCAGCTGGTGCGGCTGACCGGTGACGTGAGCTCGCGCAGAATCTGGCGCAGCTCGCTCTCGATCCCCTGCCACGTCGCCACCTCGAGCGCCTGACGCGCACTGGGTCGCAACTCCCCCGCCTTGCGCAGTTCATCCAGCCGGCGCTTGGCGCCCTCGATGGTGTACTTCTCCGTGTAGAGCAGATGCTTCACGAGCTGAATCAGCTCCACTTCGCGACGCTGGTAGACCCGGTTGCCGGAGCGATTCTTGGCCGGGCTCAGGAAACGGAACTGGCCTTCCCAGTAGCGGAGGACATGCGGTTTCAATTCGGTGAGTGCACACACCTCACCAATCGAAAAGAACTCCTGGACAGGTTCGCGCGATGACACAGCCATCAGTCGCTCTCCGCGCGCAGCGCGCGCGCCATCAGTTCGGCAATGGCATCTCTCGGCGGCATCGCCTCGAACAGGATGCGGTGCATTGTCCGGACGATCGGCATTTCAACTCCACGCGCCAGCGCCAATGCGTGCGCACTCTGCGTCGTCACAACACCTTCAGCCACGGTCTCGCGAGCATGCAACACCTCGTCGATCGGTCGACCCTGGCCGATCTCGACACCGACGGTTCGATTGCGGCTCAATGAGCCCGTGCAGGTCAGCACCAGATCCCCCATGCCCGCCAGACCGGCGAACGTCGATGGTTCCGCACCGAGCGCCACACCCAACCGCGTCATTTCCGCCAGACCGCGCGTGATCAGGGCGGCACGCGGATTGAAACCGAGGCCAAGGCCATCGAGGACGCCGGTCGCCACCGCCATCACGTTCTTCAGTGCACCGCCCAGCTCGACGCCCACCACGTCGTGCTGCGTGTACACGCGAAACTCCGGCGAAGAAAACAACTGCTGCGTTCGCATCGCCGCCGACTCCTCGCGACTCGCGGCAACGACGGCTGTCGGCTGTCGCTGCGCCACCTCCGCGGCAAAGCTCGGACCGCTCAGCGCGACCACCGAGCGCCCGGGGAGCTCCTCCGCGACGATGTCCGTCATCAACGCGAATGAGTCACGTTCGATACCCTTGGTCGCGACGATCAGCACCGCGTCCTGGCGCACGGCGTGTGCCGCACTGCGGATCACAGCGCGCAGCACATGTGACGGCGCGACGAACGTGATGGTACTCGCCGTCGCGACGGCCGCCGCTAGATCATCGGTCGCCGTCAGGTTCGGCGAGAGCGCGATCCCACTGAGAAAGCGCGTATTCCGGTGGTGTGCATTCACATCAGACACGACGTCGGTTTCACGCGCCCACAACGTCGTGTGGTGCCCGTTGCGCGCCATCAGGTCGGCGAGGGCGGTCCCCCACGCCCCGGCTCCGACAACGGCCGCCGCGTTCATGTTGCTGGCCCTTCGTGAGATCCCTGCGCCGCCACCTTGCCGCGCTTGCCAAATCGGTGCTCAGTGCCAGCACGCAAGCGCTCGATGTTGGCGCGATGCGTCCAGAAGACAAACACCGCCACCATCGACACCGTCACCAGCAGCGGCGTGCCGCCGGTGCCACGGGCGGCGACGGCGCACACCAGCACCACCGCCGACAGCAACGAGCCGAGCGACACGTACCCAGACGCTGCCACCACGGCCGCAAAGCTGAGCATCGAGAACAGCATGGCCATCGGCGCGAGCGCGAGGAACACGCCGGATGCGGTGGCAACCCCCTTCCCTCCACCTTTTCCAAGCAGGAATACCGGCTTCACGTGCCCCGCGATCGCCGCCACGCCGTAGCCGATCCGCCATCCGATATCCGCGACGCCGATCACGCCA
>JANPFJ010000009.1:0-1173 GCA_031423355.1 Gemmatimonadaceae bacterium
CGCTGCGCACTCTTGATGCTGTCGCGCACTTGGGCTGGTGACAGCGCAAGACGCACCACGGGTGCAGCAACCGTTCCGCGGAAGTCCCACACCACGTTGTGCACGCCAGCCTGACCCGGACCCGTGAGCGTACGAATCGTATCGCCCGACGCGTTCTGAATCACGATCCGCGTTTGACCACCGGCACTCTCGGCCAACCGATACCACAACGACGCGCCATACTGAGGGCTGGGCGCTGCAAACACACCTTGGCCCGCGTTGCCACCATTGATCGTCGACTCACCCCACTGAAACGCCGTGCGCGGTGCGAACAACGTGGCCTTGGCCGCCATCACCTGCGGCGTCATCTGTTGCAGCGGCGTGATGTCCGCAATCCAGATCGACCGCCCGTGCGTGCCGGCAATCAGCTCGCCATCACGCGGGTGAATGAGCAGGTCATGCACCGGTGTGGTGGGCAACCCACTCATGAACTTCTGCCACGATTGCCCGCGATCAATCGATGCATACAGCCCGACGTCCGTCCCGACAAATAACAGATTGGGATTCTTGGTGTCTTCGCGAATCACATGCGCAAAGTCTGCGTGACCCGTCGGCAAATTGTTCACGATCGACGTAAAGCTCGCACCGAAGTTGGTGGTGGCATACACATACGGCGTGAAGTCATCGCGGCGATGGTTGTCGAACGTCACGTAGAACGTGGCCGAATCAAAGTGCGACGGCTCGATGCGCGATACGTACGAGCCCGCTGGCACGCCAACGAACTTGGACGTGACTTCATCCCACTGCGCGCCATCGTTCTTCGTAACCCACACGCGACCGTCATCGGTGCCCGCGTACAGCAGGCCCGGGCGAATCGGCGACTCGTTGAGTGACACCACCGTGCCGAACGTCTCGGCGCCTGTGACGTCGGGCGTTATGCCACCCGTGGTCTTGAGCGCCACATAGAGCTTGGCCGAATCGGCGTATGACAGCTCCGGCGAGATCGGAAACATGTCATCGCCATACTTCACGCTCTTGAGCACGCGGTTGGCGCCAAAGTACAGCGTCGCGGCATTGTGCTTGGAGATAATGAACGGTGTGTTCCAGTTCCACCGCAGCGACCACGCCACCGAGTCGGCGCGCTGGCGCGCGCGGAATGCCGCCATCTGCTTTTTCTGCGCGGAGGTCGCCGGC
>JANPFJ010000010.1:0-4769 GCA_031423355.1 Gemmatimonadaceae bacterium
GCGCGCGTTGGAGCAGCGTTGCGAGTGAGGCGGGGGCGTGCACGCGCGGTGCGGTCATGGGCGACGCATCCGGTTCGTGGTCGGGGTGAGAGACTCCATATCCTACTCCAACACCGGCGTTCGTGTGACGGACCGTCGCGCTACGATGCTCTCGGCCACCAGCAGGAGCGTGGCCGCCAGCAACAGGTACCACCAGGTGGACTGCCGCGCCTCGCGGTCGGCTACCGTCTCCGTCTCGGAGCCTGATCCAACCGCGCCCGGCGTGCCGGGAGGACTCGTCAACGCATTGGTCAGCCGCAGGACATCGAACGCTGAAAAGTCCAGCTCTGCGGGTGCGATGTTCGCGGCCAGAAGCACTGGTCGGGCGCCTGGTGAGCCGCCGGGGCGCAGCTCGTGTATGCCCGCTTCGGTGAGCTCGAGTGCGGTCGGCGCACCATCGCCGCCGACCGTCGTGCGGGCCCCCGACGGGGCTGTGGCACTCCACCGTGTGACGTCTGGACTGGCGTCACGTGTCAGATCCGATGGCCGCACGCTGGCGCCGATTTCGAGCGCACGGGGTGCATCACGCCAGCTGGCGGCATAACGCGCGAGTTGCTGCACCAGCGGCAGAAACGCGGGCTGCCGAGGCAGATCATTCCAGAGGCCATCGAATGTCGACCCGAAGGTCAGCACGCGACCGCGGCCGACGGTGTGTTCCGTCAGCGCGGCGGTGCCATCGTCGAAGCGTGCGAGGACACCGGCCATGGCATCCACCGCGCGATACTTGTAGAAGCGTGCGGCGGAGAGGTCACCAGCGCGCGGCCCGGAGAGCAGCGCGAGCGCGGGGTGCTGCTGGTCGAGTGCACCGAGGACCGCGCCGTTGGCACCGATACGATCGGCAGCGGGGCGGATCTCTCCGGGAATCAGTGCCCGGGCGGCAGCTGGCCACGCACGCGCGCTCAGCTGGTCGCCCAACGCAACAATCAACCCGCCGCCCTCAACAACGAACTGCATCAGTCGCGCGGCACCAATGCCTGACGGGAACGCGCCGTCAGCGAGGATCACCAGCCGGCGTCCGGCGAGCTCGCCGGCCGTGGCGCGCAACGGTGTGCGACTCATCACGTCGAACGCCGGCGCGTCGCCGATCGCGAGTGCGCGCGTCAGAAACGGGCTGCTACGCGTCTCGAGAACCAGCACCGAGAGTGCCGGTACCTGATTGAGCAGGAAGTGGAATGCGTCGTCACCCGGCACGGCATCGGCGGCCAGCACCACGCGTGCCGGTACCGGATCGGGTGGTGCCGGCACTGCGGCGAAGCTGACCGACGCTCCTCCGTCGCGCGGCAGGTCCACCGTACGCTCCTCGATCACGCGGCCTCCCACTTCGAGCCGCACGGCTACGCCGCGCACCGCAGGCCCCGCATTCGTGAGTCGTGCACTCACGATCATCTGCACGGGGCCGGGCCGCCGGTCACGACGAACATCCACCGCACGGACCGAGCGATCCACCACCGGCTCGACAGCTGCGACATCAACCACCGTGATCTCGGTGCCAGCCGGCATGCGGGCCTCATCGGTGAGATCCCAGCCACTGCGCTGCAAGTCAGAGATCACCACCAGCGCCTTCCGTGGTGCATCACCGGCGGCGAGCCGCTGCTGCGCGATCGACACGGCGGGGGACAGCCGCGTGGACTCATCGGTGAGCGACAGTGAGTCGAGCGCGGCACGCAGCTCCGCTGCACCATTCGTCGACGCCGTCAGCACGCGTGCCTGTCGGTCGAACGCCACCAGCGTCATCCGGTCACCAGCGGCCAGGCGCCTGATGACACTGTCCACGGCCTCCCGCGCGCGCGGCCACCGATCACCAACACGCATCGAGAACGATCGATCGAGCAGCACCACCACGTCGCGACGTCGGACATCCGTACCGGCCGCGCTCGGCCGTCTTCCGAACACCGGACGCGCAAAGGCCAGGACCAGCGCAATCACCGCCAGTGCACGCAGCAGAAACAGCAGCGGATCGCGCAGGTTGCGGCGCGACGTGAACGGCGCCGGTGTCCGTTCGAGGAACATCAGTGACGGGAACGCGACCGGATCGCGCCGCTCGCGCTGCACGAGGTGCACCAGCAGCGGGATCGCGACTGCTGCCAGTCCAAGAAGGAGAAGCGGCGCGAGGAACGGCATCAGACAGCGGTGCGCAGGAACTCGCGCCGCGTGAGGACGTCGAACAGCACGCGGTCGAGTGGCTGCGACGTATCGACGAGGCTGTAGTCGATGCGCCCTCCGCCCAGCCGCGCACGCATCGCACTCACATGGGCGTCCATCGCGGCGACGTAGCGGGTGCGCATTTCCCCGGGGCTCACTGGCAACCGCTCGCCACTCTCGAGATCGCGAAACGTCGTCGAATCCTCGAACGGGAAGGTGCGTTCGGCTGCGTCGAGCAGCTGGATCACGATCACGTCGTGCCCTGCACCGGTGAGCGGCCCCAACGCCCGCAACACGTCGGCGGCCGGCTCGTAGAGGTCAGACAGCAGCACGAAGATCCCGCGTCGCGGCTGCGACTGCGCAATCTTCGCGATCGGTCGCGCCAGCGATCCGGCGCCACTGGCCGTTGCGCGCTCCAGCGCGTGCAACACATTGGGCAGGTGGCGCGCCGACGGCGGCACGATGTCGCGCACATCATCGGCAAACGTCACCAGGCCGACGCGATCACGCTGCCGGCGCGAGAACCACGACAGCGTGGCCGCCACCAGCTTCGCATAAGCCAGTTTGGTCACGCCGCCATGAGCGTACCCCATCGAGGCGGACACATCGAGCAGCACCGTGAAATTGGTGTTGGTATCCGCCTCGTATGTCTTGAGATACGTGCGTTCCGTTCTCGCAAACACCCGCCAGTCCACATGCCTGATGTCGTCCCCCGGCACATACGGTCGATGCTCGGCAAAGTCAGTCGAGAAGCCGAGATGCGGCGACCGGTGCAACCCGGAGATGAACCCCTCCACCACCCAGCGCGCCACCAGCTCCAGATTGCCGATGCGTGCGAGTGCGGCAGGATCCAGCGTGAGCCGCTCGCTCACGCCAATCCCCGCCGCGGCCACAACCGAACGCTGACACTCACGTCAGGCCTGCAGTCGGTCGCGGAACCGCCGCCAGCAGCACGTCCACCAGCTGATCGGTGGTGACCTTCTCAGCCTGCGCGTGGAAGTTGAGCAACACGCGATGCCGCAGCACCGGCGCCGCCAGCGCCTGAATATCCTCGAAGCTCACGTGATAGCGGCCGTGCATCAGCGCGCGTGCCTTGCCGCCGAGGACGAGAAACTGTGCCGCACGCACCGATGCACCGTAGCTGACCCACTCCTTGACCTGCTTTGGCGCCAGAGGTGAGTCAGGCCGTGACGCACGAACGAGGTGTACGGCGTATCGGGCCACTGCGTCCGCGACCGGGACGCGCCGGACGAGCTGCTGATAGGCCACGATCTCGGCCGCGCTCATCACCCGTCGGAACTCGTGATGCTGGATTGCGGTCGTCTGCTGTACCACCTGCAGCTCCTCTTCCTCCGTCAGATAGCCCATCACGACCTGAAACATGAACCGGTCGAGTTGCGCTTCCGGCAGCGGGTAGGTGCCCTCGAGTTCGATCGGGTTCTGCGTGGCGAACACGAAGAACGGGGCGTCGAGCGGATAGGTGCGTCCCTGCACCGTCACCCGGCGCTCCTGCATCGCCTCCAGCAGCGCGGCCTGCGTCTTCGGCGGCGTCCGATTGACCTCGTCAGCGAGCAGGATGTTCGTGAACACCGGCCCAGGCACGAACGTCATGCGTCGGCGCCCGGTCTCGGCATCCTCCTGAATGATGTCGGTGCCGGTGATGTCACTCGGCATCAGGTCAGGCGTGAATTGCACCCGCGAGAACTTGAGGTCGAGCACCTGCGCCATCGTGTGCACGAGCAGTGTCTTGGCGAGGCCAGGCACACCGACGATCAGGCAATTGCCTCCGGCGAAAAGCGCGATCAAGGCCTGCTCGATCACCGCCTCCTGGCCGACGATCAGCTTGCGGAGTTCAGAGAGAATGGCGGTCCGACCGTCGCGCAGGCGATCGGCAAGGGCGACGTCGTCCAGCGCCGAGAGCGACGTGGCGGTGAATTCAGCAGGCATGGTCAGTGAGTGAGCGCGTAGACGACGTAGTTCACCGCGAGCTTGTAGGCTTCGTTGGTGAGCGAGATCGGGAGCAGGCCCTGATCGGAGAACTCCATGTAGTCGCCGATGTCATTGTTGAAGTTGGCGATCATCACCAGTCGCTTGGAGGGGTCATTGTCCTCGTAGGCGCCCCAGAACTCCGACTTGATCCCGAAGTTCGGGTGCGACATCTCGAGACTCTCGATCCGGAAGAACGAATCGAAGATCGGGTGCGACCTGTCGAGCTGGACCGGCACCATCGTGGGGAACGCCGTCCGCCACTTTTCCTCGAAATTCAGCCAGTGTCGTCCGGCGAAGTCATCGAAGATGATGAAGCCGCCCTTGTTCACGTACGCCTGCACGCCGGCCAGTTCTTCGGGGGTCAACGTCCAGAAGCCCGGCTCCGACACGTAGGCCACAGGGTACTCGAACAATGCCTTGTCCGCGAAGGACAGGATGTTGCTCCCTTCGAGCCTCGGCTTCATCGTCGACACCTCGTCGAGGATCTTCATCAGGTGCGTCTCGGCCGTCGGGTAGTCGTGATCCCATTTCAGGTCGCGGCCGCCGCCGAGCGGTTCGAACTTCACGCGCAGGAAGGTGAAGCGCCCGTCATAACGCAC
>JANPFJ010000011.1:0-11907 GCA_031423355.1 Gemmatimonadaceae bacterium
GCCATTGCTCTTCCCCGCGTCCTCCGCGTCCCCCGCGTGAACAGTGTTAGCGATCTTCCACCCGACCTCGACCCAGCGCGCTGCGAGACGCCGCCGTGAACCGGTAGTTCAGACCGCGTCAGACAGCGACGTGAAGTTGAAGTCGCGCGCCTTGAGAATCGGCATGATCTGCGTGCCAGGCCCATCAGATGCTGTTCGCCGCACCGGGCCCAGCGCCTCGACGTTGTTGAGCAGGAACAGCGGACTCTCATTGAACCGCATGTTCTTGATCGACTTGGAGATCTTGCCATTCTCGATCAGAAACGTGCCGTCACGGGTGAGGCCGGTGTAGCTCATGGTGCGGGGGTCGGTCTCACGCAGGTACCAGAGCCGGGTCACCAACACACCGCGCTGGGTGCTGGCGATCATCTGCTCGCGGGAGGTTGACCCGCCACTGAGAATGAGATTGTTCGGGGTGCCCGTCGCGACGAGGTTTTTGCGTGCCGCCCACGCCCTTGGCACCAGCATCGTCGAAAGTGTTCCGTTGGTGATCCATGACTGTTTCGTCAGTGGCATACCATCGCTGTCGAACGGCTGGGCCAGCACCATCGGGTCACCGGGGTCACTGGAGAGCGTGACCATCGCGTTCACGATCACTTCGCCCAGCTTGTTGCCGCCGCCCTGCTTCGCGAATGGGCTCCGGCCTTCGTCGGCACTGCGCGCGTTAAAATACCGAGGCATCAACCCGACCAGGTCGCCAACCGCCTGCGGTTCGAGAATCACGGTGTAGCGCCCCGGTTCGATCGCCACCGGATTCCGGGACTTTTCGGCCTTCTCGATCGCCTGTGCGCTGACCGCTGCAAAGTTCAGCGAGCTCCAGGCGACGGCATCCTCACCGCTCCAGCCGGAGCCCGTCCCGTCAGTAGAGCGGACCGTGAGGGTGTAGTTCGCGCTCGTGCCGCGGTGGTAGGCGAAGTGGCCGGCACTGGTTCCGATGGCGATGGCGTCGGCGCCGGTCACCAGGAAGCCGGCCACGTTCAGCGAACTGCCTGCGCGTCGGGCCGGGCCGAGAGCGGTGTTGGCGGCGGCCGTCACGTCGCCCGCCGGCAGGGTGGCAGTCGCCTCGTCCCACGCGGCGCTCAGGTCGCGGAGGTTCTGGGCGCCGAGCACCGGCAGCATTTCCGGATCATCCGGCGCCAGGCGTGCGATGGCTTCCGCCTTCCGCACCGTGCGCTCGATGCTCTCGGGCGAGAGGTCGTTGGTGGTGACAGCCGAGTGTTTGCGGCCGATGAACGACATCACCACCAGCGTGGTGTCTTCCACCACACCGGCGGTGGAGAGCTGGTTGGCGGCGAAGCGGACGTTGCGGGTGCGGGACGAGCGGATCACCACCTGCACCGAATCGGCACGCGACAGCTTGATCACGCTGTCGATCACGCGCTGCGCATCGCTTCGTGAGATCACCACATCTTCCGCCAGCAACGAGCGCGGCGCGCGCGGGTCGAGGATCATGCTCATGCCTTGCGCCCGGTGTTGATGACGTTGACCTGCTTGTGGCGCGTCGGCACGCAGCCGTGGGTGACGGCATTCGCCTGGCCCGGCTGTCCCTTGCCATCGGAGAAGGTGGCATAGAGTTCGTAGCTCTTCTGTCCGCCGAGCATGTCGAGTGCGCCCCAGAATTCGGTTGTACGGAACTGGTAGGCCACGTCGCGCAGCTGGCCGACGATCTTGCCGCCGCGCACTTCGTAGAACAGGGCGCCGCCGAACTGGCCGTTGAAGCGCTGCTGATCGATCGAGTATGAACCGCGCCCGAGGATGGCGATGCCCTTGTCGGTGGTCGCGATCAGGTCGTTCCAGCCGAGGTCTTTCGCACCCGGCTTGATGGACACATTCGGCATCCGCTGGAACTGGACGCTGCTCCACGAGTCGGCGTACGAACAGCCGTGACTGCGGGTCGGCATGCCTTGGCGTTTGTACCACCAGTCGAGCCACATCGCCTGTTCGCGGGTGGTCTGGTAGTCGACGAACACGCCGTCCTTGATGATGGTGAACCCTTCCGGCTTCACGCCGTCATCGTCGTAGCCGATGCTCGCACAGCCACCGGGTTCCGAGCGATCACCGGTGATGGTCATCAGCGGCGAGCCGAACTTGAGTGCACCGAGCACCTTCTCTGGCGGTGCGACGAACGACGTGCCGGCGTAGTTGGCTTCGTAGCCGTAGGCACGATCGAGTTCGGTGGGATGCGCCACCGATTCGTGCAGCGTGAGGCCGAGGTTGGACGGGTGCAGGATCAGGTCCCATCGGCCTGGCTCGACCGACTTGGCCGTCAGTTTCTCTGCCGCTTCCTCGGCCCACTTCTTCGCATTGACGACCAGGTTGTTCTCGAGCACCGATTCCCAGCCGCGACCCGTCGGTTGTACCACGGCGTCACGAATGGCGAAGTCGCTGCGATCGGCGCTGACGGCGGTGATGCTCATCGGCGTGTAGGTGCGAACCAGCGTCTGCGCGATGACGGAGCCGTCGGTGTTGGCGTAGTTCCGTTCTTCCTTCACGAACTGCAGCTGCGTGCTGACGAAGCGCACGCCGGGCACCGACAACGCAGCGGTGTTGGCGGCAATGGCCAGCGTCGCCTTCTCTTCGATCGAGATGGTGAAGGGATCGATGGTGAAGCCGCTCGACCAGGTGGCATCGGGGTAGCTCGGGTTCGGCGCCAGTTCGATCGGCTTGTCGCGCGCGATGCGGTTGGCCTTGGCGGTGGCCACTGCTTCCATCGCCGCGCGTTGAATGCCGTCGTTTGTGAGCCGCGGCGTGGCGGCAAAGCCCCAGCAGCCGTCGACCAGTGCGCGCACACCGCAGCCGATGGTGTCGCTGTCGACGACATCGAGCACCTGACGTTCGCGGGTGAAGACGGCGTTGCGCTGCACCCGCTGGATGCGCGCGTCGGCGTAGCTGGCACCGGCTCGCTTCGCGGTGTCGAGTGCCAGGAGCAGCAGGTCGCGTGTCGGCGCGTCCATGCGGCTCTGCACATGCGGCATGAGGCGCGAATGGGCAGCCGCGTCGCGCGGACGTCCGAGGGCGAGCGCACCGGCAGCGAGCGCGGTGGTGGCGACGAAATCGCGGCGAGAGGTCATGCGGTGGGGCGGTGAGGGCGTCGACGATCCGGGTTTCGGACAGTCTACGCGCAGCCCCCGCCTTTCGCGGCTACCTCGCGGTCACGCGGCGGCCGATTCGCGGCGGCTCACCACCGGCAAGCCCTGCGTGGTGCGCGCCAGCCGGATCAGCTGGTCGGCGAGCAGCCGTGCCTCGGTCTCATTGACGCCATGATCGCTGGCATGATTGGCGATCCGCTGGATCACGTCATGCTCGCGGGACGCATCGACCGGCGGCATCGCAGCCGACCGCTTGGCAGTACCTACGGCCCGGGCGAGCCGCTGCCGCTCACCGATCAGCGAGACCAGCATCTCGTCGATGCGATCAATGGAGGCACGGAGCGACTCCACACGTTCGGCGGCACGCTCTTGTTCAGGCGTGCGGTCGGTGGATGGGATCGCGGCGGGGGTCTTCGGCTGGGTCAACATCGGCGGGGCTCCTGTGCCGTGAGGCGTGGTGGAGAGGAGTCCGCGGCGTCCGGGCCTCGCAGAAAAGCGAAAGGCCCGCATCGCTGCGGGCCTCGGAGGAAAGTCAGTCGCGGTGTTACGCGCGCGCTTTACCACCTTGGTCCGCGAGGCGGCCAAAGTAATAATAGCTGGTAAAGAAGGCGCGGACCGGGTGGCTCATGGAGTGTAGAGTGCCCCGGGAGGCGAGAGCTGTCAACCCCCCAGACAGTGAATCGCTGTGCGGATCAGGTCGAGATCGAGACGGTTGCGCCCGTTGCATCTGGCGTCACGGTGACACGAAAGAGGCTCGAGGTCTGCTGCTCACCGCCGGTCCAAGTGCCATCGAACGAAAACTCGGCGCCGTGATTGGGGCACTTGAGCGTGAAGTTCGACCGCACATCGACCGTTGTGCCGGCGTGCGTGCATTCGAGCGAAAACCCCACCAGGCCGGCCGAGGTTCGGGCGAGCGCAATGGGCGGTTGACTGCTGACGCGGGCCACGCCGCCGACTGTCGCGAGCGCCGGAAAGTTCGCCAGGGCAATCACCAGCGGCGTCGCAAGCGCGGGCGGCTTCGGGACGAACGGCGGCGACGTTGGCCCACCGTCACTGCCTCCACCACCGCATCCGCTGAGCGCAACAGCGACCGCAGCCAGGGTCGCAGTTGAGACGAAATCACGTCGCGACACTGCAGCACTGGCCACGGAACAGCCACTGCAGGTTCGAATGTCCACAGTCATCGAAGTATGCTCCACGCGTCACAGTATCGGTGACAGACGTCGTCACCGGGTCACGGTAGCAGACGCCATCGGCGCGTGACGTATTCCCGGTTCCATGTGCGCGCATGGCGCCGCACCGGGCGCCGCACCGGGCGCTACATCTTCCGTGCGAAGAAATCGAGCGCTGACTGATACGCGCGGATCCACGAATCGTGCCGCAGAAAGCCGTGGATTTCATCCGGCAGCACCAGCTGCTCGACGGTCACGCCCTGCGCACGCAGCTGCCGGATCAGCGTCAGCGTTTCGATGAACCGCACATTGCGATCGTCGTCTCCATGAATGAGCAGCACCGGCGCGCGCCAGTTCTTCACCTGTGCCATGGGCGATGACAGATACGCGAGCCGCGTCCGCGCAGGAGCTTCGTAGACGTCGTAGTCCGGCAGGAACGTTCGGATCCCGACGTTCCAGTCGTGCACGCCGTGCACGTCGACACCGGCCTTGAACAGTTCCGGATTGCGCGTCAGGCCCATGGCGGTGAGATAGCCACCGTACGATCCGCCCCACAGTCCGATGCGCGTCCGATCCACGTCGGTGCGTGCACCGAGCCACTTGGCCGCCGCGACCACATCGCCATACTCGCTGCCGCCCGTCGCACCCTGCCGCAGCGCTTCGCGGAACTCCATGCCGTAGCCGATGCCGCTGCGATAGTTGAGCGACACCACGATGTACCCGCGCAACGCCAGTGCCTGATTCATGGCGTAGGCGTGGTGGTAGTAACTGCCGTAATTCCATCCGAGCAGCATCTGCCGGCGTGAACCGCCATGCATGAAGATGACGGCAGGGTATTTCCTGCCCGGCACGGCATTCGGTGGCATGAACAGCTGGCCGTACGACGTGACGCCATCCGCTGCGCGCAGTGTGATCGCTGACGGCATCACCAACGCCGAGGCGGGGAAATCGGCGGGAATCGTCTCTGGCGCCAGCGGCTTCCAGCTGCCGGCCTCGAGGACTGCCGCGTGCGCGGGCATCCGTTCGTCGCTGACGAGCGCATAGACGCCGCCCTTGCTCGATTCGACGGGATTCCAGGCGATCTGCGCGCGGCTCACTGCAGGGAATGGTGCCGATCGCCCATCGGCCGCCACGGTCATCACCCGGCGTCGATCGATGTCACCGATGTTGGTGTTGTAGATCAGACGCGCGCCATCCTGGCTTTGCGACACGAACTCCACTTCGCCGTGGCCGGGTGTCAGTTCGGTCGGTGTGCCGCCGGTGCTGGCGATGCTGTAGAGATGCACCCATCCGTTCTTCTCCCACGGAAAGACGATGCGATCGCCCGTCGTCCAGAACAGCTGATTCTCGGCGACGATCGCCCAGTAGGCGCTTCCCCGGCCGACGGCTGCGCGGAACACCTCACGAGCTGTGCCGCTGGCGACATCGGCCACCATGATGCTCCACGGTTGCTCGGCGCGTGTCGCACGGAAGCCGAGTTGCTGCCCTTCGTACGGCATGCGGAGAAAGGCCAGCTTCGAGCCGTCCGATGACCAGACGGGCGAGTTGTCGCCGTCGGTGCTGGGTGCGATCCAGCGCAGCGCCTTCGAAGCGGGTGTGTACACGCCGATGAAGCTGTGCGTCCCGCGGTTGGAGACGAACGCCAGCCGATCACCAGTCGGCGACCAGCGCAGCGAGCCGCCGCCGCCACGCATCTTGAACAGCTGCGCGGTGCGCACGGAATCACCGGCGGCGGTCGCCATCCAGATCGCGCCGCGGCGCGTGAATGCGAATCCGGGGCCGCGTCGCATGGGCGTCGGCGACGACCCCTCCGTGACTCGTGCGGCGGGCGAACCGTCGAGAGCAACGCGCCAGATCGCCTGCTCCGCGCCGGCGGGATCACTGGTCGGGTTGGGGATGTCGCCGGCCCGATTCGGCCCCCCGCCGCGCACGAAGTAGAGCGTACGTCCGTCGCTGCTGAAGGCGAGTGATGTGATGTCCTGCCCGTCGTCTTCCGTGAACGCCGTCACCATACGCGCGGCAGCCCGCGTGGAGTCGGTGACCCAGATGTTCCGTACGCCACGCGCGTTGAGCACGAACGCCACTGCGTTGGCCGCCGGTGCGGCGACGATGGTGGCGGCAAACGGTGCGCCGTCGATCTCGCGAATCGTCGGCTGGGCCGATGCGACGACTGGCAACAGGCAAGCCAGTCCGAGTACCAGCGTTCTCATCGCGACTCCAGTTGGATTGTCACTCTTCTCCGCCGCAGACCTTCGACTGAAGCTGCAACGGCAACGGCGTGAACGCAAAGCCGCAAAGCCGCAGACGCGCGAAGGGTTCGTTGAACTGCCGCGGCGGCATAGAGCGAGACAGAGAAGCGAGCGGATCTGGCAAGCGCCCTTGCGGTTGCCGTTCCCCCAATTCCCCAAGGCTCGCGTTGCGCTCAGGGTGGTATGGGTGTCGAAAGCCTTGCGCCCCTGCCTCGTTGTCGTGCACCGCCACCGATGTTCCGCCGGCAGCCGATCACCTCACGATGTTCGAGGCCAATCCGCCAGCACCTCCTCAACCGCATCCGACGCCCCGAACTCGCCGGGTTCCGCGCCATGCTCCAGCAGCAACCTTGCCACACCGACGAAGTCTCCCGCTCGCGGACCATGCAGGGACCCGTGGCCGTACCAGCCCAGCGGAGTGTCGCCATGATGTGCGTCGGGCTGTGCGATCAGCGCACGACCCGAGTCATGTCCGAGGATCGCCGCAACACAGCCGGCGGATCCCTGCCAGGCCGCGCAGTGCAACGCCGTGCCCGTATCGTGCCCCGGTACGGCAGGGTCGAACCCCAGCGACAGCATCAGCGCGACCGCCGCGGCGTCCGCATCCCACGCGGCGTCCGTCAGCGCGCGTCGGTCGATTGCGTTCAGCCCGTCGAGGAGTGTCGGGTACTCACGCAGGAGCGCGTGAGCACTCTCGGCATCTGCGTCACGACACGCCAGTCGCAGCCGCTGCACAGGGGTTGCGAACGGCATCATGGCTGCCAAGGTTTCGCGGTGTCCGAACTGTGCCGCGACATGCAGCGGGCTTCGATCGCGCCCGATCGTCCAGAAGTAAATGTGAAAGCTGCTCGGCGGCACTTCTGCGTATTTTCCGCGACCGGTCTGCGCGTCGAGCAGCGTCGGATCACGATGCAGCATCGTGACGGCATCATCCGTGCGCCCAAGCGCGGCCGCCAGAAAGATGTCCGCAGATGCACCGCGCTCGACGAGGTACTGCGCGAGCGTGTAGCGCCCGACATCACGCGATCGATCGAGCATCCATTCCGCCGGTGTCGCACGATGATCGACGTCCCGCGCATTGATGTCTGCGCCCGCATTCAGCAGCACGTCGATGACACGCTTCGATCGCGCGAAGTGCAGCGGCGTCTGACCATCACCTCCACGCTCCGACACACACGCCGGATTCTGTACCAGCAGCGACTGGAGCAACTCCGGCAGGTCGAGATGCGCCGCGGCACACGCGTCCGGTGTGGCGCCGGCAGCAATCAGGCGCTCGGCCGCCTCGCCCGTCGCCACATGCAGTGCGTGGAAGCCACCTGCCCACCAGTCGCTTCGTTTGTTCGGGTCGGCGCCAAACTCGAGCAGTACCTCCACCATGGGCGCAGTATTGGCACAGGCAACGATCGCAGGCGCGTTGTACGCGAACAGCGGCGCATTGATCAGCGGCCGGAACTCGGCATGCTGCGTGAGCAGCTGTCGCACCACCGGGGCGTCGCCGCGGAGCATCGCGGAGTGTATCTGTTCGTGCGGGGCGCGAGCGGCAGCAATGCGCTCGTCGATGTGGCGCCGTAGTGCGATCCAGCTGTCGAAGCCGTACTCGCATGCCAGCACGAACTGTGCGTCCGCGAGGACGATGGCCAGTTTGTCTGGGAGCACGGCGCGGACACGCTCGTGCGCAGGAACGTCGGCAGCGGTAAAGGCCTTCAACAACTCCTTGGCCTGGGACTTCTGCTGCTCGAGATCGACGCGCGCCGGCAGCGCACGTTTCAACGGTGACACCATGCGACGCCTCCTTCGTTGTGACCGGCGTGCGCGCGCGGGCGTCCCGATCCGCACTCACATGGCATGGCGGACACTCAACTCCCCAACACTTCGCGGAACAGGGACGGCAGATCGATCAGTAACGGTGCGATTTCACGATGCGGGTGCCACGACAGCACATCGGTGACCCGCTCTCCCGCAGCCGACGTCGGCCCCCACCGTTCAACTGCGCGCTGGTCGACATCGACCATCCAGTATTCGGAAACACCATGCTTCTGGTACAGAGGTCGCTTGGTCAATTGGTCGACTCGCGCCGTACTCGGCGACAGCACCTCGACCGCCAGCTCGAGATGTGTAATGTCGCGGTAGCTGAAGTTTGCGAAGCTCGCTGGCGCTTCGAACGCGAACAGGTCGGGCTGTACCAGTGTCCGCTCAGAGAATCGGATGTCCGCCGGTGACAACAGGACAACGAGCCCGACTGACTTGGCGTACGGCTTTAGCAGACAAAGCAGCTCGGCAAGAATCAGCTGATGCACGGCTCGTGGCGACGGCGTCACGTACAGGACTCCATCGATGATCTCATAACGATTGCCGTCGTCAGGCAGCTCGTGCAGCTGCTCCACGGTCCAATCCGATCGGTCGAGAGACACCATGCCCATAGCGTACAATCCGGTAGCTGGTGGCAGCAAGTGGGGCGCATGCGCCGACGGTATCATGCTCTACCGGAACGTAGCGATCCCAACTCGCGCCAGCATCATCGTTTTCACGCACGCAGTCGATCGAGCGTCACCTACCTCCGCGATCGTCTCACTCTGCCTTCGTCCGCGGCTTGACCGGCTTCACGAACTGGTCCAGCCACGACACCATCTCGGCGAGCGTATGTCCAACACTCTCGCGCCCCAAGTACCCGTGCGCCTCCCCGGGCAGTTGCACGTAGCGTACGATGGCGCCGTTGCCCTTGAGTGCGGCATACATGCGCTCCGACTGGATCGGGAAGGTGCCGCTGTTGTCATCGTTCATGCCGTGGATCAGCAGGATCGGCGTCTTGATGCTGTCGGCGTAGGTGAATGGACTCATGCGATTGTAGATCGCGCTCGCTTCCCAGTACGGCCGCTCTTCCTGCTGGAAACCAAAGGGCGTCAGCGTACGGTTGTAGGCACCGCTGCGTGCGATACCGGCGCGGAAAATGTTGCTGTGCGCCAGCAGGTTCGCCGTCATGAACGCCCCGTAGCTGTGGCCACCCACGCCGATGCGGTCGCGGTCGGCGACCCCCAGCTCGACCACCTTGTCCACCGCTGCCTTCGCACTCGCCACCAGCTGCTCGACGTAGGTATCGTTCGGTTCCTTGTCGCCTTCACCCACGATCGGCATCGTCGGGCCATCGAGCACGCCGTAGCCTTGCGTCAGCATGTACAGATGGCTGGCCCCGTTCGGACGCACGAAGAGATACTGTGAGCCGCGCACCTGTGCGGCGGCTTTCGCACTCTTGAACTCCTGTGGATAGGCCCAGAAAAAGAACGGCAGGCGGCCATCGCGCTCGGCGTTGTAGCCGGCCGGCAGATAGAGGGTGGCCGAGAGCTGCACGCCGTCGGGGCGCGCATAGGTTACCAGCTTCGACGTGATGCCGGCGAACTGTGGTGCCGGATCGGCGAAGCGGGTCAGCTGACGTGGCGCAATGCGGCGCACTAGATCACGCACCCAGTAGTTCGGCGCTTCGGTGGTCGTCTGCCGCCGAGTCAGCACCCGTGCACCGCGATCGTCGAGCATGGCGACCGGTTCTTCGTACTGCTCGCCTTGCGAACGCCAGAGACGCGCTGTCTTGCCCGTTGCGATGTCGATGCGATCGAGGAACGGTTGTGCGCCGGTCGGACTCTCGCCATCACCAGTCATGAAGAGCGCCGTGCGATCGGCGGATGTCTTCGCCACCATCGTGCCCTGCGCGGTCATCGTCATCACCGGTGAGCCCGGATCGCTGTAGGCGTCCTCGGCCGAGCGATCGAACAGGAGGCGTGGTGCGGCGCCCGGAGTGGATGGGTTGATCATCCAGGTCTTCGTCTGTCGCGACTTCCACCAGTACTCGGTGACCATCGCCAGATCGCTGCGCACCCAGGTCACACCGCGCACGCGGGTGCCGACCGCGACATGCTGCGTCGGTGCAGCCGTGAACGGCGCGTCGAGGGTGACGATCCGATCGCGCTGTGTGGCTGCACGCGCCGGGTCGCCTCCATCCATCGCTTCGATCCAGGCCAGTGTCGCCGGTGCGTCGGCACGCCAAGCGATGTTGCGCGGACCGGCATCGACCGCGTCAAAGGCGGTCGACTGTTCCGCGGCCAGTGCTCGATCATGTACCGTGCGGATCGTCTGTCCGTCGATGCTCCACAGATCGGTGATCAGCGGAAAGCGCGAGAACGGCACCACGTAGCTGTATGGCGTGTGGATCGCTGACGTCAGCAGGTACTTCCCATCAGGCGACGGCGCCGCCGATGTGAACACTGCTGGCGCGCCGATGGTGCGCACCGCGCCCGACAGTGACACGACGGCAATCTGACTGGTACCGAAGTACGTGAATCGTGCGTCGTCAGTGCCGTCGGTGAGCAGATCCTGATAGGTGCGTTCGGGCGACTTCCGGCCGAACGATTCCTGCGTCACCGGTCCGCTCGGTGCGGACGGCGCCTGTGGCGCTACGCCGCGGGAGGCGGCGATCGTCTTGCAGAGCAGCGCATCACTCGACGGCATCCAGAGACACGGGTCGCCGAAGGCACCGTTGACGCGCACCGTGCCAACGCGCGACACGACGCCTGACGCGACATCGAGCACACCCATCCCCGTGCCCTGATCGGTGATCATCGGGAACGCCGCGCGCAGACCGTCGGGCGACCATCGGACGTTGCCGATTTTCACGCCCGTCGGCAACGACACCGTGCGCGCCGCGCCGGTGGCAATCGCCATGATCGTGAGGCCGGTGCTGGTGGCGGCACGCGACGGGAAATTGGTGTTCGGATTCAGGCGTTGCCCTGCCATCGCGATGTACGGTGCGGCGACTTCTGCAATGCCTGGCAGCGACGGTCGATCGAGCAGCAGCAGCTGCGTGTTATCCGGACTGACGGCGACGCGCGGAGTCGGTGTCGCATCGAGAATGCTGCGGATCGGCTCCGGCGGCTGTCGGTAGCCGTCCTGGGCCGCAGCGAGTGCGGGGAGCAGTAATGACACCACGAGCGCGCGGCGAACGACGAGCAGAGAGTTTCGCATGAGACACCCAGGTGAGCGAGCCGCAGGGGCTGGACCGAGACGAATGGGTCGCACGGGAGCGACCGCGGGAATTGTATGTCCTGGTACGCGTTCAGCGCGGACGACGCTGCGTCTCGGGCTGAATCGTTGCTTGCCATCATCGTCCGGCCACGGTATGCTGTCTGAACAATTCTGACGTGATCTGGCCATCCGGAAGTCCGGTGAAACACCGGCGCGGCCCCGCCACTGTAAGGAACGGCTGACGCAAGTCGGCAGCATCGAGTGTGACGCCACTGCGGCGAGTAGCGCCGCGGGAAGGCAACTCGGTGGTTCTGAGCCAGGAGACCGGCCCTGATCACGCCCGCAGCA
>JANPFJ010000012.1:0-105323 GCA_031423355.1 Gemmatimonadaceae bacterium
GCTGCAGCTGCTGCGCGAGATCAAGATGTACGCCAATTCCGAGGGCTCGCAGACGACACAGACATTCATCCGTGTCGGCCCGTCGTTCTCGGCCACCGCCGTCGGCAACGGCGGATTTCAGCAGTACGGTGAAGAACTCGCGCCGCGTGGTGAAGGGTGGGAGTATGTCGAGTCGCTCAACATGCCCGGCAACGCGGCCAAGTGGGCGTCGCTGGCAGTCGAGAAACTCGGCGCGCGATCGGTGGAGCCAGGCCGGTACGACCTCATCATCACCCCCGAAAATCTCTGGCTCACCATTCACGAGTCGATCGGGCACCCCACTGAACTCGATCGGGCACTTGGCTACGAGGCGAACTTCGCCGGCACCTCATTCATTGCGCCGCCGGAAGCACAGATCGGCAAGCTGAAGTACGGTCGCCCGCTGATGAATATTCAGGGTGACCGGACGCAGGCGGGATCGCTGGCGCGGTGTGCATGGGATGATGAAGGCGTTGCCGCCGACTCCTGGAAGATTGTCGACAAGGGAACCTTCACGGATTACCAGACCACGCGCGAGCAGGCCGCATCGATCAGCAAACTGACCGGTGTGACACGATCACACGGGTGTTCGTTCGCCGATGGGTGGGATTCGGTGCAGTTCCAGCGGATGCCGAATATCTCGCTGCTGCCGGGTGAGCAGAACATCTCCATGAACGACATCATCGCTGCCACAGACCGTGGCATCATCATCAAGAATCGCGGTTCGTGGTCCATCGATCACCAGCGCTACAACTTCCAGTTCTCAGGACAGGCGTACTACGAAGTGCGCGGCGGCAAGATCACCGGGATGCTCAAGGACGTGGCATATCAGTCCACCACGCCGGTCTTCTGGAACTCGATGGACATGATCGGCGGCAAGGACTCGTATTGGCTCGGCGGATCGTTTGGCGACGGCAAGGGACAGCCCTCGCAGTCGAACTCGGTCAGTCACGGCTGTCCGCCGGCGCGCTTCCGCGGCGTGAACGTCGTCAATACCGGGAGGGAGGGCTGATGCACCCAGAACCCAGGTCCCTGTTCGCGGCGCCGCTTGACGGCGAGTTTCTGACGCGCGATCAGGCCAAGGCGCTGGCCGATCGTGTGCTCGCATTTGCGAAGGCCGACGAAACACGTGTCAACATCGCGAGCGGCTGGGCCGGCAACACACGCTTCGCCGGCAACGAGATCACGACCAGCGGCGGCATCACGAATACGACGATCACGGTGACATCCACCATCGGTCGCCGACGTGCGAGCTCGGAGACGAACATCCTCGACGATGCGAGTCTCAAGCGCACCGTGGAGTCGGCCGAGTCGCTGGCGCGGCTGAGTCCTGAGAATCCCGAGATCGTGCCTGAGTTGGGGCCACAGGAGTACGCGACGGTCAACGGCTACTTCGATTCCACCGCTGGTCTCGACCCGGAGAAGCGGGCGGCTGCCACGAAAAGTGCGATCAATGCCGCGGAGACTGCGGGCGGACCGGGAGCGAACATCTTCGTTGCCGGATTCCTGCAGGCGAACGCGGGTGCGAATGCGGTCGCGACCAGTCGCGGCCTCTTTGCGTATCATCGCAGCAGCAGCGCCAACCTCGGTATCACTGCTCGCACACCCGACGGCACCGGCTCCGGCTGGTCCAACGCCGGCGCTCGCGATTGGAGCCTGATCGATGCCGCGGCGCTCGGCCGTACCGCGTCGGCGAAGGCCGCCGCCAGTCGCAACCCTCGCGCGATCGAGCCAGGGCTGTACACGGTCGTGCTCGAGCCGGCGGCGGTCGCTGACATCATGGGCAGCCTGCTCAGCACGTTCAACGCGCGCGCCAACGATGAAGGACGCGGCACGTTCAGCAAGCCCGGCGGCGGCACCAGGCTTGGTGAGAAGATCGGAGACGCTCGCGTGACGATGTACTCCGATCCATCCGATCCTGACTTGCTCGCACAGCCGTTCGCGGCGGATGGCACGCCAGTGCGTCGCGTGACGTATGTCGAGAACGGTGTGCTCAAGGAGTTCGCGTACGATCGCTTCTGGGCCCAGAAGCAAGGGAAGGCCGCGACGGGCGGCGGCGGCGGGGGAGGGGGTGGTGGTGGATTCGGTGGCGGCGCGGTGAAGTTCGTCGGCGGCACGAAGACGACCGCTGAACTGATCGCTGGCACCAAGCGCGGCATTCTCGTCACGCACTTCTTCTACATCCGGCCACTGGATCCGCGTACGGTGATGCTCACTGGCCTCACGCGTGACGGCACCTTTCTGATCGAGAACGGGAAGATCACCGCCGCCGTGAAGAACTTCCGATGGAATGAGAGTCCGCTGTTCCTGTTGAGCAAGATCGAGGAGATCGGGCGCGCCGAGCCGGTAGGGGCGGGGCGGGTGATGCCGTCGTTGAAGGCGACGGATTTCAACTTTTCGAGTTTGTCGGACGCAGTGTAGCGAACGATCCAGGAGACGACCCGCCGGTGATGCAGGCGCCCCGGACCAGACGCAATGGCGTCGCGTCCGGGGCGTGGTTGTAGATTGCCATGCATGTCCCCAGACAGTGCCACCGAACCGTGCCTGACCTCGCGCCCCATCGCGCCGTCGGTGCCGCGCGTGGAGACGCTCGCCGAGGTTGCGACGCGGAATCTCGCGGTCGCGATGTCGCTTCGTTCCACTGCGTGGAAGCTCGCCGAAGCCGGCCTGCGCTCGTTTCGCCCTGAACTCAGCGAGGCGGAAGTGCAGGCTGAGGTGCGCGCGCAGTTTCGACGCACGACGGGCTGACGAACGGTCTCCATGGACGACCTGATAACCCGTTTCGCGGGACCGCTGAGCCGCCTCGGGTTGCCGTACATGATCACCGGTGGCGCCGCAGCGATCGTGTATGGCGAACCTCGTCTCACGAACGACCTCGACATCGTTCTGGCGATGCGGTCGGCCGACGCCGCGCTGGTTGCGGCGGCGTTCGTGGCCGACGAGACCTACGTCCCACCTGTCGAGGTCCTCGAGATCGAAGCGGCGCGGCGAACGCATGGTCACTTCAACGTGATTCATGGCCCGACCTCATTGCGGGCAGACGTCTACATCGCTGGTCACGATCCCTTGCACGCATGGGGGCTCGCGAGACGCCGTACCCTGCGAATCGGCGAACTGGACGTCTCCATTGCACCACCGGAATACGTCATCGTGCGGAAGCTGGAATACGCGGCCCAGGGCGGCGGTGACCGGCACCTCCGCGACATCCGGCGGATACTCGACCGTCGTCTCGCGCCGATCGACGACAACGCCATCGACGAGTTCGCCGCCGCGCGGGGCCTGCGCGAGCTGTGGCGGTCAGCGCACGGTCCGGTGTGAGCGGTGCCGCGAGGCCGGCTGCGGGCTCCGCGCCACCGGTCAGCACGACGGGAAAATTGCCTGATGGCGCCGTGCTGGCCCACCCTGCATACTGTCGCCCAGACAGCATCCCTCCCACGGGGGCCAGCCATGACGTACTTCCACATCGACATCATGTGGGCGATCGTGCTCTTCGGTATTCTGCTCTGGACGACCGTCTCCGTCGTCCTCAACGCCGCCCTGCGGCGCGGCATGGGGACGATGGGCATGCTGCTGAGCTATCTGGTGCTCGCCTGGATGCTCTATGACCTGCCGCTGCGGAACGCGATCACCACCTGGATGTTTTTCGCCGCACAGGGGGGCGTCGTGATGTTCATCTACGAGCTCTGGGCGCGGCGACGTTTCTCCGGCGGCGGGCGTGCGCCGCGCCCGCTCATCCGGCTCGACGGCATCGTGCGGTGGCCGGCCATGATGCCGGATGCATTCGGACTCGTGCTGAATGATCTCGGCATTCTGCCGACTGATGATCGGAGTGAGACGCATCAGGAAGATGCGCTGCGGGTGACCGGGGAGCAGGTCGGGCGGTAGGCAGCAGGGTGCCGACGTCATGGCAACGGCTGTGATTCCTGGCGGTGCCGTAATCACCGCGGTGTGGTCCCGTGAGATGCATTGCTCACTCGGGCCGCAGGTCGCTCTAGAGGGCACGTTATGCGATACGTCGGAAAAATGCTGCTCGTGCTCGCGCTGCTCACGTCTAGCTGCAGTAGCGTAGAAGACCCGCTGTCGCGCAGCGAAACCCGAGCATTCATCAGCGCGCGTGCGCGATGGAACAACAGCCCCGTGCGCACCGCGTACACCTACGAGTTTCGGCAGAGCTGCTTCTGCCCGTCTGAGATCACCGTCTGGAACAGCATTACGGTCATCGATGGCGTCGTGGCCGATGTCCGGACCGAGCGCGGCGACACGGTGCCCCGCAACCTCTGGGCACTCTTCCCCACCGTCGATCGACTCTTTGCACGGCTCGAGACGACGAATGACTCCTATCTCGAAGACATTACCGTGCGGTTCGACCCACAGTACGGCTACCCGGTCGAGATGAACTTTGTATACAGCCAGCAGATTGCGGACGCCGGCGCGTCGTACTACGCGAGGAGCTTGCGAGCGGCGGTGCGATAGTCGAGCGCGGGAGCCGGTCGACGTCGGCAGCACAGGCAAAGCGCGAGGGTACCGCGTGTGTTGGGCAGACCGGGTGACTCGTCCTCGGCGGTACGCCACGCACGCCACGTCGAAGCCAGCCTACCGCGACGTCCCGCCGAAATTCCAGACGAAGTTCACGATCGGCAGACAGCAGGCCAGATCCCCGTCGCCGGCGGCACCGATCATCCCGAAGTCCGCCGACAGGCGATCACCGATGAAGCGGAATCCGCCGCTGAGGATCCCGCCCTTCGCTCCTGATCCGGTGTAGATCCAGTTCTCCGTCACCAGATTCACGCGACGGCTCACGCGTGTCTCTCCGCCGAGCACGGTGACCGGTGCATTCGCGACCGTCGCCATTCCCCGAAAACAGGTCCAGCTTGACTCTCGTTTAGGCCACAGTGCATCGTGATCACAGGCCCGGCCGTTCCGGGCTGGCGATCCGTCTTCCGCCGCGGCCTCCGCAGACGAAGGGCCATGCTGGGCACACGAACCGGATGCCCACCGCCTAACTTGCGCCGTTGAGACCAGCCTCCGCGCGCCGAAGCGACGATCCTCCCCAGAGCCAGCCCCATGCGCGAACTCACCTTCCGCTCCGTCATCCTCGGCGGCATCCTCACGCTGCTGTTCACCGCCGCCAATGTGTATCTCGGCCTGAAGGTCGGGCTGACCTTCGCGACGTCGATTCCAGCAGCGGTGATTTCGATGGCGGTGCTCCGGCTGCTGCCCGGCGGCACGATCCTCGAAAACAACATCGTGCAGACGATCGCGTCGGCGGCCGGCACGCTCTCCGCGATCATCTTCGTGCTGCCAGGGCTCGTGATTCTCGGCTACTGGCAGGGGTTTCCGTTCGTGACCACCGCCGCCGTCTGCGCCACGGGCGGTGTGCTTGGCGTGATGTTCTCGGTGCCACTCCGGCGCGCGCTCGTCACCGGCTCCGACCTGCCCTATCCGGAAGGCATGGCGGCGGCCGAAGTGCTGCGGGTCGGGTCGGCTGACGCCAGTGGAGCCGAGGAAAACCGCAAAGGGTTGCGCACGATCCTTGTCACGTCGCTGGCGTCGGCCGCCGTGTCCCTGTTGATCGCGATGAAGCTGATGACAGGCGAGCTGGCGAAGTACTTCCGCGTGGGAACCGGCGCGACCGGCGCCGCCACGTCACTCAGCATGGCGTTGATCGGCGTTGGACATCTGGTGGGATTGTCCGTCGGCATGGCGATGCTCACCGGCATGATCATCACCTGGGCTGGCCTCGTGCCGTACTTCAGCGCGGGCTCCGCGGCGGGAGACGCGGCGGCCATCGCGAGCGCGGTGTTTCGCTCGAAGGCGCGTTTTGTCGGTGCGGGAACGATTGGCGTGGCCGCCATCTGGACCCTGCTCAAGATCATCGGGCCGATTCTGGCTGGCATCCGGTCGGCGCTGGCCGCCTCCGCTGCGCGCGACAGCGGCGCTGAGCTGCCGTTGCAGGAGCGCGACCTGCCGATCAAGCAGGTCGCGGCGGTGATTCTTGTAACAATGATACCAATTGCCTTCCTGCTGTGGCAGTTCATCGCCGGCGGACCAATTGCCGAACACGCTCCCGTGCTGATCACCATCACGGTGATCTACATCCTGCTGGCAGGCATCGTCATCGCATCGGTCTGCGGCTACATGGCGGGCCTGATTGGCGCGTCCAACAGCCCGATCTCCGGTGTCGGCATTCTGGCCGTGGTCGGCGTGTCACTGATGATGATTGCCTTCCTCGGACGCAGTACGGTGCCGGCGCAGACCGAGGCCATGATTGCGTACGCACTGTTCGCCACAGCGATTGTGTTCGGCATTGCCACCATCTCGAACGACAACCTGCAGGATCTCAAGACGGGACAGATCGTTGGCGCCACGCCGTGGCGGCAGCAGGTGGCACTGGTGATCGGTGTGTTGTTCGGCAGCCTGGCCATCCCAGGTGTGCTCGACCTGCTCAACAACGCATTCGGATTTGCCGGCGCACCCGGTGCCGGCGAGAATGCGCTGGCCGCGCCGCAGGCCCTGCTCATCTCCGCGCTGGCGAAAGGTGTGCTCGGCGGTGATCTGGAGTGGCCGCTGCTCGGCCTTGGCGCCGTGATCGGTGTCGTCATCGTTCTGATCGATGAGCTGCTCGGACGCGCGAAGAAGCTGCGGCTCCCGCCGCTGGGTGTTGGCATGGGTGTGTATCTCCCGATGTCACTCACCTTTCTGATTGTGGTCGGCGCGGTTCTGGGCCATCGCTACGAACAGTGGGCCGATCGCCAGCGCGATCCGGAAACCGCCAAACGACTGGGCGTGCTTGCCGCGACCGGCCTGATTGTTGGGGAGAGTCTGTTCGGTGTGGCGTTCGCCGGCATCGTCGCGGCCTCGGGCAGCGATGCGCCGTTGGCGGTGGTTGGCGCGTCGTTCGAGCCGATCGCACTGTGGGGTGGGACGGCGTTGTTTGTCGGGTTGATCTGGTGGGTGTATCGGCAGACGCGGCGCGCGGCGACGGCGTCCTGACGGGGACGGAGTTTGCCAGCTCACGGGGACGGAGTTTGCCAGCTCACGGGGACGGAGTTCGCCAGCTCACGGGGACGGAGTTCACGCCGACCGCGCCTCGGTGATGACGTATGCGCTACTTCGGTGACGCGGCCATGGAGGCGATTGCGCAGACTACCCGCATGTCGCCTCGTTCCATTCTCCCGCACGTACGCTCCGCCTGCCTCACCGCCGTGCCTCGGCACGGGCACCGCTGATGGCCCGCTGGCCGCGCGTGGCTGTCGCCGGGATTCCGATGCACATCACGCAGCGCGGAAACGACCGGATCGACACTTTCCGGTGCGCTGAGGACTTCGCGCGCTATCACATGCATCTCTGTGAGGTGAGCGTCAGCTTGGGGTGCACGATTCACGCCTACGCTCTGATGACGAATCACATTCACTTGCTGCTGACCCCGACGTCTCGCGGCAGTGCTTCCGACCTGATGCGGCGCGTGGGCTGTCGCTACGTCCACTACTTCAATCGACGGTACCGTCGCACCGGCACTCTGTGGGAAGGACGCTTTCGCTCGGCACTCGTGCAGTCGAGTTCGTACTTCCTGGCGTGCAGTCGATACATCGACCTCAATCCCTTCCATGCTGGTATGGTCCACGACGCCGCGGACTACGAGTGGTCGAGCTTTCGCCGCCTTGCACACGGCACGCCAGATGCCCTCGTGCATCCGCACGGTGAGTACCTCAACCTGGGTGTGACCGACGTCGATCGCCGCGCAGCGTATCTGGCGTTCTGCGCGTCGGCGGTCGGCCACCGCACACGCGAAGCGATTCGCCGCGCCACGCGGAGCAACGCCGTGATCGGCGACGATGGTTTTGCCGAGCAACTCGAGGCATCGCTCCACCGTCGCGTCACGCGAGGGTGGGTCGGCGGCAACCGAAAGCTCCATCGCTCAGGGAACGTTGGTGCTCTCGGCCCAGTCCGCGTCACGCACGTCGGAGGGGATGAGCGTACATGAGCTCACGAACTCCGTCCCCATCACGGGACGAACTCCGTCCCCATCAGCTCGCGGACTCCGTCCCCATCAGTCCCCGTCACGGGATCGCTGCCTCGCGCTCCGCTGCCGCAACCCTCGACCCACCATAGTTCACCACCGCGCGCAGCCGGTACGTGCCCGTGAGGCTCGCCGGCAGCGCAACCCGCGCCGTCATCGCGGCGCCGGGAAGGGTCTGCAGGTCGGGCAAGGGGAGCGTCGTGAGCACGCGGTCGTCGGCGTCACGCACTTCGATGCGACCCTCGCCGCGCAGATGCCGCTCACCGGTGTTCCGGAACGTCACCGCTGCGACCAGCGACCCACCGGCCACCGCACCGCTGTGCGCTGCCTCAGACGTCTCGAGCTCGACCTCACTCACTTCACCCAGCGCACGCGAGTCCGATGGCTCCGCGTACACCTTGAGGCCCATCCGCACCAAGGCCAGCACGAGCTGTCCGGTCTCGTCCCGCACCCGCTCCACCGTCTCCACCAGCACGAGACTCCAGCAGGCCGAGTTGACCACACCGTCGACGCCGATCTGCACGGCGCGACTTTCACCGGGAGCGAGGGTGAATGCCAGCGGTGCGATCAAGAGCACACTGGCACAGCTGCCCGGCTGTGTGCCGGCATCGTAGAAGCGATGCGTACCATCGGCGCCGCGATCCCAGTCTTGCACGCGAATGATCGCCTCCGTCGTCGACCGTCCGGTGTTCCGCACGATCATCACCCCGCTCCGTTGTGCCACGCTGTCGGGGCGCAGCACGAGCTCACGTCGGTCGAGGCTGATCTGCGCCTGCGCCGTCGTGCCGATGAGGAGCGCCGCGAGCGCGACGGTCAGGCGGAGGACGCGATGCGGTGTGCTGAGCGGCATGGCAGGATCTCGACGGCGGCGGGGAACGGGATACACCGATCCACAGGCGAGTCGTGGACCACCATCCTGAGACGTCGATGCGGTCGTACGGCGGCAGTGTAACGTGCTTCGCTGCAGGGACTTACCGCCCCGGCGCATCGCGACCGATGGCGACGGGGACGGTGGCACGCTCCCTGCGACGCCGGCGCAAGTGCCACACGCGCGCGACGGGTCGTCACCTGTTTCCGACACCCCGCTGGCGGGCCATTTCAGCTCAGGGAGCACGACGCCGTGACGCACCGAGCCGCGACTGCGTCCCGAACTTCGTCGTCAGGCCACTACCGCGCGCGGCATGTCCTTGCCGTGCATTCCGTGCATCATCAATCCATGCGTGCCGCGCGGGACCGGCCGTGTGCCGGAGCGCACGCCGCATGGCTGCAGTGGTGCGGAACGCTCAGGGCGCGTGCCGTCAGCGTTCCTCAGAGCGCGATCGGCTGTCGCGCACGACACGAGGAACGATCCCGCGCCGAAAGCGCACCGGCGCGGCGCAGCACCAGCGATGCATCGAGCGTGAAGAGCTTCCATCGCACGATCGACGGCGAGGGCAACCCGTTCGGCGCGAGATCCCGGATCGCCACGTCGCCCGGCCACTTCTTGTGCGATACGGTGGTGATCATGGCCAGCACGAGGTGATGCGAGCTGTGATTGAATGCGACCGATGAGCAGACCAGTGCCGGCCGGCGCTTGGACGCGTCGCGATCGGAGAACGGGAACGGCACGACCACCACATCGCCGGGGCTATAGGTCGGAATAGGCGGCATCGTCCCGGGCCGAGTCCCACTCGGGGGCGAGCGTGGCTTCGAGCTCCTGCAATTCGGCCGCGGCCGGCAGCGCGCGTCGGACGCGCACGCCATCGGGCGCGATGATGAACTCGATGCGATCACCCGCGCCGAGGGATAGCGCGTCGCGCACGGCGGGCGGAACGGTGGCCTGGTCCTTGGACGTCAGGGTGGACACGGGCACGCGACTCCTCCGCGATACGCACACGAGGTAATACGTATTGCGGTAATGGATATGGTGAGCAGCTGCCCGTACTCGTGAGTGTCATGATCACACCGCTCCCGGCCATTACCGTCACCGAACGACTGCACGAGCTCACGCACTCCGTCCCCATCACCGGAGGAACTCCGTCCCCATCACCCCGCGTCCCCATCACCCCGAAACGATTCGGACTGTCTGTCGCCCCCAGGCCTGCACAAAGACCATGACGACGCTCGAACGCCTCACTGCCGCCGTCGCCGCTTGATCCAGCGCGAGGCATCACTAGACTTAGTCCAACACCCTTAGTCCGAAAATCATGATCACCGTCAATATCCACGAAGCCAAGACGCAGCTGTCCAAGCTGGTCGATCAGGCCGTCAAGGGCGAAGCGTTCGTCATCGCCAAGGCCGGCAAGCCCTTGGTCAAGGTCGCCGGGCTGGACGCGCCGGATGCGCCGCAGCGTGTGGGCTTTCTTGCGGGCGAGATCATCGTGCCCAAGGACTTCGATCGCATGGGCGACGCGGACATCGCCGCATTGTTCGGTCTCGGCGCGTGAAGCTGCTGCTCGACACGCAGGTATTGCTCTGGGCGGCTGGCAACTCCAGGCGGCTCACCGCCAGCGCGCGCAAGCTGCTGAACGATCCGGCCAATGAGCTGGTTTTCAGCGCTGCGAGCCTCTGGGAAATCACGATCAAGAACTCGCTCGGCCGCAAGGACTTCCGCGTGGAACCGCGGGTGCTCCGTCGCGGCCTGCTGGACAACGGGTACACGGAACTGCCGGTCACGAGCCAGCACGCGGTGGGGGTCGACGGGTTGCCGGACATCCACCGGGATCCGTTCGACCGCTTGCTGCTGGCGCAGGCGCTGAGCGAAGGCATTACGCTAGTCACGGGCGACGCCGTGTTGGCGACCTATCCCGGGCCCATTCGAAAGATCTGATGCCATGATTGACAGGCTCACCGTCGCACTCGCCGACCGCTACCGCATCGAGCGCGAACTCGGCGCTGGCGGCATGGCCGCCGTGTACCTCGTGAACGATCTCCCGACCCGTGCCGAGTAACTGGTCACCCGATATCCGATCAGATATACTAACTCATGAACCCCGTGCTCCAGCTCCGCATGGCCGCAGGCCTGACCCAACGGGAACTCGCCGAGCTGGCGGGCACGTCGCAGTCCGCCATCGCGGCCTATGAAAGCGGTGGCAAGAGTCCGACCTGGCGCACGGTCGAGCGCCTGGCCCACGCGGCGGGATGCGAGGTCGACGTGCGGTACATGCGTCCACTCACACGCGAGGACCGGCGATCACTGGCGCTGCACGCGGCCGTGGCCGCGCGACTGGGCGAGCAGCCGGACGTCGTGCTCCCGAAGGCGCGGGCATCGCTCGCGCGGATGCGCGCACTGCACCCAGGGGCGCGGCCGCTGCTCGACGAATGGCGACTGCTGTTGCGTCGCCCGATCGACGCGCTGATCCCGGTGCTCACCGATCCCATGCCCTGGGCGCGCGAGCTGCGCCATGTCACGCCGTTCACCGGCATTCTTTCCGCTGCCGAGCGTGCGCAGGTGTATCGGGCGTTCGCGCAGCGCGAACTGGCCGCGAGAATGTCGCAGCCAGACTCGCTGGAGCGTGCGTCGTGACGCGCGAACAGTTCGAGCACGCCATCCGTGCCGCCGGCGCCGTGCTTGGCGTCTCGGAGCTGCTGGTGATCGGGAGCCAGGCGGTACATGGAAGTATGGCGGGCGCATTGCCGATCGAAGCAACGCGATCGGTCGAAGTCGACGTCGCGATCCGTGGCGACGTGGAAGGCCGCTTGGCGGACCTGATCGACGGCTCGATCGGCGAGGCGTCGATGTTCCACGATACCTTTGGCTACTACGCGCAGGGTGTGGTGGAGTCCACCGCGCAGCTGCCGGCGGGCTGGCAAGCGCGACTCGTGCCGTTCGACACACCGGGGACGCGCGGGGTCACGGCATGGTGTCTCGAGCTCCATGATCTCTGGATCTCGAAAGCAGTGGCCGGCCGTGACAAGGATCGCGAGTTCTGTCAAGCACTGCTGGCGCGCGGCGTCGTCGCGACAGACGTGCTGCGCTCGCGGCTTGAGACCGTGCCGGCACTCGATGCGCGCGTCCGGAGCGCCGTCGCAGGATGGATTCCATCGTGACGAGCAATTCGACGATCCCGCGCCTGACTGCCGCCCTCGCCGACCGCTACCGCATCGAGCGCGAACTCGGCGCTGGCGGCATGGCGACGGTGTACCTCGCGCACGATATCAAACACGATCGCCAGGTCGCCATCAAGGTGCTCAAGCCCGAGCTCGCGGCGGTGCTGGGTGCCGAGCGGTTCGTGCAGGAGATCAAGACGACGGCGGCGCTGCAGCATCCGCACATCCTGCCACTGTTCGACAGCGGCGCAGCGGATGGCTTCCTGTACTACGTGATGCCGTTCATCGACGGCGAAACGCTGCGGGCGAAGCTTGATCGAGAAACGCAGCTGGCCGTCGACGACGCGGTGCGTATCGCGCGCGAAGTCGCCGATGCACTCGACTACGCGCACACGCGCGGTATTGTGCATCGCGATGTGAAGCCCGAGAACATCATGCTGCACGGCGGGCACGCGCTGGTTGTCGATTTCGGCATCGCGCTGGCGGTGAGCGCCGCGGCCGGTGGACGCATGACGGAGACGGGCCTGAGTCTCGGCACACCGCACTACATGAGCCCCGAGCAGGCCACCGCGGAGAAGGAGATCACCGCCCGCAGCGACATCTACTCGATCGGCTCCGTCCTCTACGAGATGCTCGCAGGCCAACCGCCACATCTCGGCGGCTCGGCGCAGCAGATCGTGATGAAGATCATCGCCGACGTGCCGCGCCCGTTGCCTGAGCTGCGCAAGTCGGTGCCGCCCAACGTCGCGGCGGCGGTGGCCACATCGCTGGAGAAGATTCCCGCCGACCGTTTCGCGACGGCCGCCGAGTTTTCGCGCGCGTTGGCGAATTCCTCGTACCGGCGCGCGGACAGCGATGCACCGGGCGCGACCGCCCGATGGCGCGGACACACGATGCAAGTTGCCTCGCTGGTTGGCGTGGCGGCCCTCGCCATCGGTGTGGTGAGCGCGCGACTGCTGTGGCGTGATGAACCGGTGCCGCAGCGCGCGGCGCGCGTGATGTTGGCGTTTCCTGTGGGCCAGGAGCCGCTGTTCGCCGACCTGTCCGTCGGATCCACGCTGACGCAAATGCCCGACGGGAGTGGGCTGTTGTATTGGGGCGCGGGCACGACGACCACCGGTGCGTTGCTCTCGCGTGAGTGGGACCGGCTCGCCCCAACACGCACGCCGCTCGCCGTCGAAGAAGGATGCTGCGTAGCGGTCTCGCCGAGTGGCGATTCGATCGCGTACCTCACCAGTCCGCACAAGCTCGTGGTCGTGCCACTGGCGGGCGGGCGGGCGATGACGGTCGCGGATTCAGGAATGACGGCGATGACGACCGTGGGCGGCGGTGTGGACTGGGCCAGCAACGGGTGGATCTATGCGAGCGGCACAACCGGGCTGGTTCGCGTCCGTCCGCAGGGTGGCGCCGTCGAGCGCGTGTCGACCCTCGATACGACCCGGGGAGACGGGGGTCATTTATGGCCGTCCGTCCTGCCGGGCGCCCGCGCCGCGCTGCTCACGGTGGCTCCGAGACAGGAAAGCGCCGACCTCTCGCGGCGGTCGATCGGCGTGGTGGATTTCGCGACCAGACGCGTGGACATCCTGTCGCAGGGCATCCGTGCGCTGTATTCGCCATCGGGCCATCTCATCGTCGTGAAATCGAACGGCGTGGTGTGGGCGGTGCCATTCGATGTGCAAACCCACCGCGTAACCGGACGCGAGATCGAACTCGCGGATACCGTGGCCGTGAGGGGCGTGACAGTCGGGACCGCCGACATCTCCCTGTCGTCATCCGGAACCGCGGTATACAGCAAAGGCGTGACGCAGTCGCAGGTGGCCGTCTGGGTGGATCGCACCGGAGCCACCACGCCAGTGTCACCTGACCTCGCCGACCATGTGGTGGCGGCACTCACCCTGTCCCCCGATGGACGCCGGGTGGTGGTCGGCATGGGCGGAGCGGACGGCACGGTTCATCTCTGGACCAAGACACTGGGCGGTGGACCCAGGTCGCGCTTCACCTTCGACGGCGTCACCAATGTTCGCGCCGCATGGCGCCCCCGAACCAACGCCATCTCGTATTCCGCCAACCGTGACGACCTGGGTCGTATGGTCCTTGTCGAACGCAACGCCGATGGAACAGGTGAGGTTCGCAGGCTGACAACCGGTGACCGGCGCGGCATCCCGCACCATGTCTGGTCACCCGACGGACGGTGGCTGGTTTTTCGCACCGACGATCAGGAGGCGGGCAACGCCGATATCATGGGCATCCGGCCCGGCATCGACAGCGTGGCGCGCCCGTTGGTGGCGACACCCGCCGAGGAACTCTCGCCGGCGATCTCACATGACGGGCGCTGGCTTGCGTACACTTCCAACGAGACCGGCCCTCGTGAGGTGTATGTACGGCCGTTTCCCGAGACGGGTAGCGGGCGGTTTCAGGTCTCGACGACCGGCGGCACCACGCCCGTGTGGGGCCGCGACGGCCGCGAGATGTTCTACATCGACCGCGTGGGCAACATGGTCGCGGTCCCACTCGTGTCCGGCCCGACCTTTCAGGTTGGCGCTGCGAAGGTACTGTTTTCGGCGTCGGCGTACGCGTTGAATGCCTTCGCCCGTCAGTTCGACGTCACGCCGGACGGCACGCGGTTCCTCATGTCGCGCGGCGTGAGCGATGGCCAGGTGCACGTGGTGGTGGTGTTCAATTTCGTCGAGGAACTGAAGCGCCTCGTGGCACGGCCGTGATGAGCACGCGACAGCGGCCGGATGATCATCATGTCTGACGTGCTGCCTCGCCTCAGTGTCGCCCTCGCCGACCGCTACCGCATCGAGCGCGAACTCGGCGCTGGCGGCATGGCGACGGTCTATCTGGCGCACGATCTCAAGCACGATCGTGATGTGGCCATCAAGGTGCTGCATCCACATCTTGGCGCCGCGCTCGGCGGTGAGCGATTCCTGAGCGAGATCAAGACCACCGCACGCCTGCAGCACCCGCACATCCTGCCACTGCTCGACAGCGGTGACGCGGGTGATGGCCTCCTCTACTACGTCATGCCGTTCGTGGCTGGCGAGACGCTGCGCGCGCGACTCGAGCGCGAGAAGCAGCTCCCGATCGAGGACGCGACCCTCTTCGCGCGAGAGATCGGTGACGCGCTGCAGCATGCACACGCGCAAGGCATCGTGCATCGCGACATCAAGCCCGAGAACATCCTGCTGCAGGGTGGTCACGCACTGGTGGCCGACTTCGGTATCGCACTCGCCGTGCAGCAGGCCGCAGGCGAGCGCCTGACGCAGACGGGGATCAGCCTCGGGACGCCGCGCTACATGAGCCCCGAGCAGGCGATGGGCGAGCGCAGTCTCGACACGCGCAGCGACATCTATGCGCTCGGCACCGTCACCTATGAAATGCTCACCGGCGACGCGCCATTCACCGGGAGCTCCGCGCAGGCGATCGTCGCCAGGGTCATGACGGAACGGCCGACCGCACCGAGCACGGTGCGCGACACCATCCCCGCAGGCGTCGAGCGGGCGGTACTCAAGGCGCTTGCCAAGCTGCCTGCCGACCGGCACGCGAGCGCGGCCGAGTTCGTGCGAGCGATGCAAGCATCGGTATCGCCGGAGCCCGTCGCCGCCAACGTCGCATCGAGCACTCGTGCATCGCGCCTGCGAGCCGTCGCCAGCGGACTTGCGATCGGCGCGCTCCTTGGCGCGGGAGCCGCTGCGCTGGCGTTGTGGCCGCGCACGCGCGCGGCTTCGAGTCAGGCCGCGCTCCCCACGCGGCAACAGATCACATTCTCGGGCCTTGCCCGACGGCCCGCGATCAGTGATGACGGAAGCGTGGTCGCCTACGTCGAGCGTCGATGCACGCCATCAGGCTATGCCGAATCCGGCGAGGATGGCACGGGTTCACACTGTCGTTCCTCGCTCATCGTGCAGGACACAGGCGGATCGGCACCGGTCCGTACCATCGACAACGTGCCTGAGATTTCCAACGTGCGTTGGGCCTCGAATGGCACCGCGCTGGTCGTGGAGGCGAAGCTGGATTCGCTGCGCGAGGGACTGTTCGTCGTCCCACGCCTTGGCGGGACCGTGCGCTCCCTCGGTGCCGGCGGCGCGATGGACGTCGACTGGTCATCCGACACGATCGTCGTGCTCCGCACGAGCAACGCACCGGAACGAACATCGTTCGCCGTCATGATCCCGATTGCCGGCGGTGTTCCGACGGACAGCATCAGACTCCCCGCCTACCGCTTCGACGCGGTCGCGTGGTCACCAAACGGCAGGCTGTTCGCGTTGAAGTCTCCAACGAAAGTGTGGCTCGTTGGACGCGACGGCATCGTGAGTGATACCACCACCGCATATCCTCGAGCCAGGCTACGATGGTCAACTGACGGCCGCGGCCTGCTCGTGTTCGCGCCACGGCAACGCGAGGATGACCTGGTCCGCTGGCCGATCTCGGGCGATGGCAAGTTCGACGGAGCGCCGCAAGCGCTCGTGCCCGGTCTCCTGGTGCTGTACCGCGGCGAGTTCGATGTGGCCCGACGCGCTGGCACCATGGTCATCGTCACCGGCGAGCCAAGAAACGACCTCTGGAGTTTCAGCACGAGCGACGCATCGAACGCGGCACCAGTCCAGATGACTTCAGGCACGACATGGTATTCCGCACCGACCCTGTCGTCTGACGGGCGCACCTTGTACGCGCTCCGCAACGACGCATTGGGCGACAATCTGCATCGGTTCAAGATCGGGAACGACAACCAGAACGGTGAGGCATTGACGTCGTACCGTACGCTGACGGAGAACGAAATCCATCCGGCGCTGTCGTCCGACGACCGGAGCGTCATTTTCGTCGTCAGCGAAGGACACCAGGAGTGGTCGGTTGGCGTTGACGCCGCGACGCTGCGATCGACGCGAGCACCCATCGACGTCGGCGCGCTGGGCGGCGGTGTGCTGGCGCCGAGTCTGTCCGGCAAGCGGTCGGTGCTCTGGTCGTGGGATACGGGCCGCCTCCTGCTGCTCTCGGGCACTGACGCGCCACGCGCGCTGCCCATCGCGGATTCCGTGTTGATCAATTCGGTGGCCCTCTCCCCGGACGGGAACCAGCTCGCGGCCGCCGTGGTGAGCGGCGACGTCGTGCGGCTCATCGCGACCACGATCGATCCCTGGCGGCCACGCACCCTCGGGGAGTTCCCGAAGACATTGGCAGATCGTCAGCAGTTTGGATACGATATCTCGCCGATCGTCTGGAGCGCGGATGGCAGCCTGTTGGTCGCGCGGTGGGAGAGTGAACGCCAGGAGCTGGTGCTGTACCGCCTGGATCCGCGTGGCGGTGCCACGCCGGCGCGCGTCCGAGCGCTTCCACAGCGATGCGCCGCACGGGATGTGGCGATAGCAGCGAATGCGCCCGTTGGCGCGTGTCGCACCTCGGACTTCAGATCCGACTTGTACCTGTTCTCCGCGCCGGCTGCGCGCTGATGATCGACGTCCTCGCCCGCCTTTCCGCCGCCCGCGCTACCGCATCCTGCTCCGCGACGAATTCCACTGACGCATCCTTCCTCTGAGCAGCCATGATCACTCGTCACCGATCCCTCGTCCCATCCAGCACCCGGTTCACCGCGCCCCTGCTGCGCACGGCGTGCCTGGTCACGCTGCTTGCCGCCGCACCGTGCGCGCACGCGCAGGGTGCCGCTCCGCCCCTCAACGCAGTGGCCACGAACGCCGAGGTGCTCGGTGCCGAACGCCTCTTCTCGGCGTGGATGGAAGGGCAGCTCGCGTATCGCGGGATACCGGGTGTGGCCGTGGGCGTGGTGTACGATCAGCAGCTGGTGTGGTCGCAGGGGTTCGGCTTTGCCGATGTGAAGAACCGCGTGCCCATGACGCCGCAGGTGAAGTTCCGCATTGCGTCGCACAGCAAGATGTTCGCGGCCATCGCCATCATGCAGCTGCGCGAGGAGGGGAGGATCCGGCTGGATGATCCGGTCGAGAAGTATCTCCCCTGGTTCAAGGCGAAGCCGGCGGGCGACGACGATGGCGTGGTCACCATCGAGCAACTGTTGTCGCACACATCGGGGTTGCAGCGTGAAGCGGGGGATCACTGGACCTCGTACAACTTTCCCACCGAAGACGAGATCAAGCGGCTGTACAGCGATCGTCAGGCGGCTTTCGCGCCCAACGTGCGGTGGAAGTACTCCAATCTGGCCTTTGCCGTGGCGGGGCTGGTGGTCGAGCAGATCACCGGCCAGAAGTGGGCCACCTACGTGCAGCAGCAGATGCTTGCCCCGCTCGGCATGACCGCCACCAGCGTCGATCAGAACGTAGCGGGACTGACGGTGCCGTACATGCGACGCCTGCCCGACGGATCGCGCGATGTATTGCCCTTCGTGGACGCACGCGGCATGGCGGCCGCGACGGGAATGACGTCCACGGTGGACGATCTCGCGAAGTTCGTCTCGGCGCAGTTCCGGCGGGGACCGCGAGGTGGCGCGCAGATTCTCAGCGCGGGGTCATGGCGTGAGATGCACCGCGTGCGAGCCGTTGACGAAACGTGGCAAAGCGGCAGCGGACTGGGATTCGATTTTCTTCGTGTCGACAATCGCACCTGGGTCGGCCACGGTGGTGGCTATCCGGGCAATACCACGCACACGCTGTTTCAGGTGAACGACAAGGTTGGCGTGATCGTTCTCACCAACACCAACGACTCCGACCCGCGACAGATCGCCGAACAACTGATCGCGACGGTCGGTGCCGCTGTGAAGAAGGCCATACCGGCACCACCGCCGACGATTGCCTGGGACCCGTCGTGGGCGCGCTTTGCCGGCTGGTACCGCAACTCATCGGGCGATTCGCGGGTCGTGTTGCTGAACGAGAAGCTGGTCATGATCTCGCCGACGTCGACCACCGTCGGGACACCATCCACCCTCGAGCCCCTTGGCGGCGGTCGCTTCCGACTGATGGCCGCGGGCGGCGGCAGCGCCATCGGTGAAGTGGTGCGTTTCGTGGAGACGAACGGTGCGGTGACCCGCATGTACGTCGGCGACGGGTATCAGACGCGGCTGCCATAGGCCGTGCCACTCGTGACCGAGGCCCGCCATCAGTACTGTTCCTCACATGCCCACCCGCGTGACAACTCCCAGAGTCAGCCTCGACGACCTGTACGGCGAGGAAGCCGCCGAGTGGATGCGGCTCACACCGCAGCAACGGTGGGCGGAGAGCGTTCGCCTGGCGACGTGGTTCCACGCCCTCGGAGGCACCAGTGATCCCGATCCAGATCCTTCGAGTCCTTTCTACGATCCGTCGCTTCGACGTGCCCGCCCTGTTGATGGGAGGCCAGGCCTGCGTGTTGTACGGCGCGGCCGAGTATAGTCGAGATCTGGATCTCGCCGTGCCCGCCACCGACAGGGCGCTGCCACGATTGACCGACGCGCTGCAGGCGTTGCGCGCCACCGTGATTGCGGTCCCGCGCTTCGAACAGGACCACCTCGTGCGCGGCCATGCCGTGCACTTCAGCGTCCCGCCTGACGCCGACCTCGGCGCCGTGCCTCCGCTGCGAGTGGACATCATGAGCCACATGCGTGGCGTTGCCCCGTTCGAGGAGCTGTGGGAACGTCGGACGACCATCGCGCTCGCCGATCCGTCGTCGCCGGAGGAGATCCTGGTGGATCTCATGTCGTTGGGTGATCTGGTGCACGCCAAGAAGACCCAGCGTGACAAGGACTGGCCGATGCTTCGGCGCCTCGTGGACGCATCGTACGCCAGCGGACGACCACCAGACGGGTCACGCGTGACCGTTCCACCCTCGCGTCTCATCGCGGCGCTGTCCGACCGCTACCGCCTCGAGAGAGAACTCGGCGCCGGCGGCATGGCCACCGTGTATCTCGCGCACGATCTCGAGCACGATCGCAACGTCGCCATCAAGGTCCTCCGCGACGACGTCGCCGCCTCGGTGGGCCGCGAGCGCTTCCTGCGCGAAATCCAGCTCGCTGCCAGGCTCAGTCATCCGCACATTCTGCCGCTGTAAGACTCGGGCGACATCGAGGGCACGCTGTTCTACGTCATGCCCGTGGTGCAGGGCCAGTCGCTGCGCGATCGCCGCGACGCGCAGCGGCAGCTGCCCATCGCCGAGGCGGTCCGTATCGCGAGTGAAGTCGCGAACGCGCTCGACCACGCGCACCGGCTTGGCATCATTCATCGGGACATCAAGCCCGAGAACATCATGCTGCAAAACGGCCATGTGCTGGTGGCCGACTTCGGCATCGGCAAGGCGATCAGCGACACCGCCGCCGACACGCTCACACAGGTCGGCATGAGCGTCGGCACGCCGGCCTACATGAGCCCGGAGCAAGCAGTTGGTGAAGAGGTGGACGGCCGCAGTGATCTCTACAGTCTGGGGTGCGTGCTGTACGAGATACTCGTTGGCGAACCGCCGTTCACCGGGCCGACGATGCAGGCGGTAATTGCGAAACGCTTCGTGCAAACGCCGGCTGACGTGATGGCGCTGCGCGAGGGTGTGCCGCGGCCCGTCGCACGGGCGCTGCAGCAGGCGCTCCAGCGCACGCCGATCGATCGCTTCGAGACCGCAGCGCTGTTCTCTGCCGCCATCGGGGTGACGGAGGCCCCGGCGACGACGCAGCTCGCACCGGAAAAGTCGCTCGCAGTGCTGCCGTTCACGAGCCTGAGTCGCGACCCGGAGGACGAGTTCTTTGCCGACGGCGTGACCGAGGAGATCCTGAATGCGCTGGCACAGATCCCGGGGCTCAGGGTGGCCGGGCGGAGTTCGAGTTTCTCCTTCAAGGGCAGGAACGAGGACCTGCGCTCGGTGGGCGCGAAGCTCGGTGTCGCCACGATTCTCGAGGGGACGCTGCGGCGCGCCGGTACGCGGTTGCGGATCACCGTGCAGTTGATCGATGCGGCCGACGGCTACCAGCTCTGGTCGGAACGGTACGAGCGCGTGATCGACGACGTGTTCGCGGTGCAGGACGAGATTGCCGCCACGATCGCTGAACGATTGCGGCTCTCCCTCGCCGTCGGGCGCGCCTCGGCTGCGGGCAAGCCGCCCACGAAGAACCTGGCGGCCTACGCGCTCTACCTGAAGGGCCGCGCGTTGCTGTACCGGCGCGGGCGCAGCATCCTCGAGGCCCTCGACTGCTTCAACGAGGCCGTGGCGCTCGACGCCGAGTATGCGCAGGCGTGGGCCGGTCTGGCCTCTTCTTTCTGCAGTGGATATCGGGGCGTGACAACGACGCGGAGGCCGAGCTCAGGCGACTGTACGAGCTTGATCCGCTCTCCGGGTACGCGAACGTGATCCTCGGCTTCTTTCATGCCTACGCGGGACGCGCTGAGGTCGGCGTGGGTTATGCGCAGCGGGGAGTCGAGCTCGATCCGGCGTCCTTCCTCGCGCACTATTGCCTCGCGAACGCGCTCCATATCGCCGGCCGGCATGAGGAGGTCATCGGCGTCGCCGAGAAGGCGCTCGCGATGTCGCAGCGCCATGCCTGGGCGCTATCAATCCTCTCCTCCGCCTTCGCGGCCTGGGGGAAACCCGAGGAGGCGCGCGCCGTGTATCGTGAGCTCGCGGAGCGGAGTACGACCGCCTACGTACAGCCGTCGATGCTGTGCAGCGCCGCCGCCGATGTGATCGGCGTGGACGAGGGCATCGCGATTGCGCGCCGTGCGATCGACGACCGCGATCCGTTCATCGTCGTGCTCGCACGTACGTGGCCGGGCTATGCCACGTTGCGCACGGATCCGCGGTTCGGCGCACTGGTACGCCAGCTCGAGCTGCCCAACCATGAGCCAGGAATGTCGAGGCAGTTCGAGGGGGCGGAGTCGTAGCAGTCCCGAGGGGCAGAGTCGAAAACATCGCGCTCAGACCAGGCGCAACAGATTGGCAATTCGATTGACAATCTGGCGGCATGGCCGCCGTTCATGGGGCCAGAGTCCCCGCGCGCTCCTCGACTCCGACCTGATGAATGGCCCCATCACGACAAAACCCAACTGCTCAAGGACTCTCTGACTCGGGCGCGCTCCGCTACCGCTTCGGATTCACTTCGTATCCCATGCCCAAGGATCCGACGTCGCCCGTCACCTTGATCGCGACCGTCGCCGTCTGTGTCGGCGACGTGTTCATGAACACGGCCATCGCAGCCTTGGGGAACCGTGCGTCCACGGGCTCGCCAGGTGCCAGTGTCAGCAGGCTGTCACGCTTGCCGGCCACTTCGGAAAAGACGACGACGGCCACGGAGCCGGCATTCGTCCCACGCACCACGAACGCGCCCGGCTGTCCGCCGCCCAGCCGGAACGCTTTGCCCGGCTCGATCATCGTGGTGCTGGTCAGCGACGTGCAGGCCGTGACGGCGGGGACGGTCGCGAGGAGCAGAGCGCGGCGGATGCAGAAGGCAGACATGGCGAATTCCGGAAGCGAGGAGAACGGCGCGTTGTATCAACCTGTTCGCGGCGGCGTCGCCGGTGGATGCAGCCCCCGTCCGGACATCGGTGACAGTGCACTTTTGCTATCGGTGACAGTGCACTTAGGATATCTGTCACCGGCGTTCCTGCCGACACTTTTCTCTGACGGCCCTCATGTTCCGACGATCCTCGATGCTGTTGACCATGCTCGTCGCCACGAGCACGCTTGTCGCGCAGACACCATCCGACCCCGCACTGGTGCGTGCCCGTCGAATCCTCCGCACATCGCCCCTGATCGACGGACACAACGATCTCGCGTGGGTCATCCGGGCAGACACGCGGGCGCCTCGGGACGTCGAGGCCTATGACCTGCGGAAGCGGACCCGCGGCGATACCGATCTCCAGCGACTGCGGAGCGGGCAGGTGGGCGCGCAATTCTGGTCCGTCTTCATTCCGGGCGACATCAAGGATTCCGGCTACGCGAGGGTGCAGCTGGAGCAGATCGACATCGCACGCCGCGTGATCGAGCGCTACCCCGAGGCGCTGTCGCTCGCCACCACGTCCAGCGACGTGACTGTCGCCTTTCGCAACGGCAGGATCGGCTCGCTGCTTGGGATGGAAGGCGGTCACGCGATCGAGAACTCCCTCGGAGCGCTGCGGTCGTACTACCGACTCGGCGTGCGGTACATGACGCTCACCCACAACGTGACCCTCGACTGGGCCGACGCGGCGATGGACGTACCGCGGCACAACGGCCTGACGCCGTTCGGTAAGGAAGTGGTGCGCGAGATGAATCGGCTTGGCATGATCGTCGACATTTCGCATGTCACGCCGAAGGTCATGCACGACGTCCTCGACGTGGCTGAGGCGCCGGTGATGTTTTCCCACTCATCCGCCAAGGCACTCACCGAACATCCGCGGAATGTCCCTGACGACGTGCTGCGTCGCCTCGGGAAGAACGGCGGCGTGGTGATGGTGACGTTCATTCCCGCGTTCGTGTCGCAGTCGGTCGCGACGTGGGAGCTCAGGCTTGACGAACTCACCATGGGCAAGCCCCCCGCGGAGGCGGCGCGACTTCGTGTGGAGTATGCCAGCGCGACGCCGAAACCCGTTGCGACGCTGAAGGATGTAGCCGACCACATCGACTACGTCCGCAAGACGGCCGGGGTCGATAATGTCGGCATCGGGAGCGATTTCTGGGGCGATCCCGAGATGCCCACGGGACTCGAGGATGCATCGCGGTTTCCATACCTGTTTGCGGAGCTGATCCGGCGGGGCTGGTCCGATGCCGATCTGGTCAAGCTGGCCGGCGGGAACATCCTGCGCGTGATCCGGGGCGCTGAAGTCGCAGCAGCACGGATCCAACGGCAGCGGCCGGCTTCGACGGCGACGTTCGACTGATTGGGGACGCGACTGATTGGGGACGGAGTCCGTGACGTGTTGGGGACGGACCCCGTGCCAAGTTCTCGAGCGCCACTGTCGCGTTTCGTCTGAGCCCCGCCAGCTTGGCCCGTTTCATCGGCGACTTCAGGAACGCGTCCTGCTTTACGCTCACGAACTCCGTCCCCAAGTACACAGGCATCGCGGCACGCCGATGCGCGTGAGCTGGGCGACCACGGCCTGTGCTCGACCCACCCCGGTAGAACGTCCTTCTCCGTGACCGATGGGGACGGAGTTCCTGACGTGATGGGGACGGAGTTCCGGACCGCAGTGCGGTCGGCGGTACTGCCAGGGTTGGCGACGTGGCGCAGGGACGTGTGCGGCGCGAGAGCCAGCCGGTCACGAAACGCTGAGAAGTTGTTTGGTCAGGCTCTCTGGGTATGATCGGCGTGTCAGCTGAACGCAACCGTTCAAGAACGATTGCCCGATGAAGGCCCCCGTGCAGCATTCTCGAGCACGACCGCCGCGTTTCGCTGCAGCCCCCGGAGCTTCGCCCGCGTCATCGGCGACTTCCGGAACACCGCGCTGAACGCGTCCTGCGCCACGTTCACGAACTCCGTCCCCATGAAATCACGAACTCCGTCCCCATGACCGGTCCCCATGACCGGTGACACCGAATCCGCGAGCCCTGATACGGCAGACGCACCGCTCAGCCCTGCCAGTACGCCAGACACGACAAAGCGCCCGACGAGGCTCACGCTCGCCATTGTCGCTCGGATCGCCGCCGGCGTAGCCGTTGGCGAAGACCTCCCTACTCCGGCCCCTCCCACTGCAACACCTTCATCAACGAGGCCTGCGGCGACGACCGGAGATCGTTCTCCGACCGCATGCGCTGCGTCGATCCCATGTACAGCGCCTTCCCGAAGCGCGGGGACATCTCCTCGTCGGCCCGGCGCAGCAACAGCACCAGTTCGGCGAGCAGCGGCTCGACACCCGGCAGGTCGCGCGCGTAGTGCTCCATCCACTTGAGTTCGCGCTTGAGATAGTGCTTGGCGCCGCGACGGTCGCCTTCGACGTTGAAGGTCACGGTGCGACGCATGGCATCAGCTTGCCAGGCGATGAAGGCCGCAACGCTGCGATCGACGTCGCGCCGCTGTGTCTTGTTCTCAGACGACTCGGCAAGGAGCAACTCCGCTTCGGCGGCGGCGGCGTTTACACTGCCGGTGCCATCGGGACGCATGCCGAACGCGGTGGCCGAGAGCGGGATCCGCATGCCGACAGCGCCCGCGGGGCAGTGCAGTCGCACCACCACCCGCTTGGGATTCGCCGTGAGCAATGTGCCGACCATCACGTCGATCGCGCCAGGCAGCACGGTGTGCGACCACGACCCCACGACCTCGGCGCGCACATTGGCGGGCACGACGACGCGGAGGGCGACGCGTTCGAGCAGCGCGCTGCGCCCCTCGATGAGTTCGCCGAGCACCACCTCGCTGATCTCCTCGGCGTGTTCGGCGTCGTGGAGGCGCCCACCGCCTGCTTCTGCGATGGCGCCGAGCACGGCTTCGTCGTAGTCGTTTCCGATGCCGACGGCGGAAGTGATGATCCCGCGCGCGAGTGCCTCGCCGGCGTGGTGCGCGAGGTCGCGTGGGGCAGTGGTGCCCTGGTTGGCCTGTCCGTCGGAGAGGATGAGCACGCGATGTGAGGCCTTGGCCGAGTCGCGCATGGCGGTGGCGACGCGCTCGCCGGCCAGGAGCCACCCCTCCCAGAGATTGGTGTTGCCCTCGGACTCCAGGCGCGCGATCGCCTGGAGCGCGTCACGCCGACCGGCGTCGTCCATGACGCGGGCGTCGAGGAGGAGCGTGGCCGCGTTGCTGAAGGCGACAGTGGTGAGGCGGTCACGTGCGGTGAGGGCGCGCGTCACCGCGCTCGCCGTATCGCGTGCCGCGACCAGCTTCTCGCCCGCCATGGAACCGGAGACATCGATCGCGAGTGCGAGGTTGATCGCGGGCGGCGTGACGTCGCTGGCCACCGTGCCGCTCGCGTCCAGGTCGGCGACGAGGTAGCGCACGGAGCCGCCGGCGTCCCACGCGAGGGCGCGGTCGAGGCCGATGCGGAGTGTGAGTGCGGTGCGTGTCGAGGTGGGCATTAGTCTCTCCCTGTGAGGATGTCGCGCATGAGCTCTGCGCAGCGCTCGAGCCGAGCGCGTTGTTCCGGGTCGAGTTGTCCGCGGACGGAGAGTTCGACGTCGGGGGTGATACCGATGGTGATCCACTGTTCGCTCCGCGCCTTGCCGGTGGCGGGGGAGCGGGCGCCGGTCTCCATGAGTCGGCGTTCGAGGGCTTCGAAGCCGGAGGCGGGTCGCTTGTGCGGTGGATTGGTGACGTCGGACGACGTCAGCGCGTTGGCGGAGTGCGCGATGCCGAACATGGCCTGCGACGCCACGGACCGGAGTGAGTGGAAGTAGTCGAGGGCGGCGCCGGGGTCGGATGGGGCGTGCAGCGCCGAGGAGAGAGGCAGTTCGGGTGCGATGTCGACGGCTTTGTCGGCCCAGGCTTGGATCTGCTCCGCGGTCGCGACGAGGAGTTCGCGTCGAATGTCGGTGAGTGACATGCCGAGGAGGTCTTTCATTACACGGATGGCGCGAATGCGCTCGAGCTGGTCGGCGGGGTAGCGGGCGAGTGGGCCGCGGGTGAGGGGCCCTGGGAGGAGGCCCTGGGCGACCCAGGACCGGATGGTTCGGGACTGCAGGCCCGAGGCGTCGGCGAGATCGGCGAGGGTCAGCTCCTGTTGCATGCGCCGGAAGCTAGAGTCGACATATCACCATGTCAAGATGTCGAGTAGGCGCGAGATCCCACTGACGGTCTGGGCAATGACCGTGCGACCCGCGTACCTGTTGGTGCCTGTTGGTGCCTGTTGGTGCCGGTGGTCCTCATTGTGCGCGTGGCGCGCCTCGCCGCGACCAGTGTCGATCAGCGCGCCGGCCATGACGTCATCACGTAAGATCTCGCCCCACGCCTCGAAGCCCTTGTTGCTGGTGAGCACCGTGGAGGCGCGTTCGTAGCGCCGACTCATCAGCTGGTAAAACAATTGCGCGCCGGTCCGTGAGATGGGGAGATACCCGATCTCACCGATCACCATCAATTCCCGACACCGTGACTGGTGTCGAGACTCGCAAGCGCGCCTGTCGTTTACACCGTGATTCCAGGCGATCCTTGCCAGCGTCGTCGTGCCGCTCGATCTTCGCTGCGTCGTGCTCGTAGCTGCCCGATCCGTTCGCCATGCGTGACACTCGATGAAATGAGGGAGGTGGCTACCGTGAAACGCCGCATCATGCACTCGTTCCGCGGTACCGAATGAGCGCCAGCTCCACGAAGTCGACCGCATCGATCCCGCCGAGCCAAACCGCATGGCCGGCGTGGTACACCGTCGTCCTGCTCTGCAGCGCGGCGGTCTTCATCGCCTATATCGACCGCACCAACATCTCGGTCGCGTCGATTGCGATGCAGGAGCAGTTCCACTGGACCGAGACGACGAAGGGTTACGTACTCTCGTCGTTCTTCATCGGGTACCTGATCCTGCAGGTCGCGAGTGGCACACTGGCCAACCGGTACGGTGGAAGAATCGTGCTGGGCGTGGCTGTGTTCTGGTGGTCGCTGTTCACGATCGTGACGCCCCCTGCCGCGCTGCTGTCGTTTTCGGCGCTGATCGCCGCGCGAATCGCGCTCGGCCTCGGTGAAGCCGCGGTCTTTCCCGCATCGATCAACATGATCGGCCGCTGGGTTCCGCCAGCCAAGCGGTCGCGCGCGGTGGCGATCTGCATCAGCGGCCTCTCCCTCGGCACCGTGGTCTCGCTGCCGCTGACTGGTGCACTGGTGAAATCGCAGGGATGGCCAGCACCGTTTTACGTCTTCGGTGTGGTCGGGCTGGTGTGGACGGTGATCTGGTTCATGAGTGTGCGGTCCGGGCGGGCGAGCGTCGATGACGAAGCGGATGAGGCGCCGGTGGCGCGGGGCGGTATTCCGTATGCGCGCATCGTCCGCACGCCCGCGGTGTGGGCGATCATCGCCTGCCACTTCGCCAACAATTGGATTCTCTACCTGTTGCTGGCGTGGCTGCCAAGCTACTTCAAGTCGACGTTCGGCGTCTCATTGACCAACGCTGGGCTCCTCTCCGCCGCACCGTGGCTCTGCACCTTCGTGACGGCGAACATCTCCGGGGTTGCGGCGGATCGGATGATCGCCGCCGGCCGCAGCGCGGGATTCACGCGCAAGCTGCTGCAGACCCTTGGTACGGGCGGCTCCGCCTGCGTGCTACTGCTGCTGCCGCACGTGACCACGGCCGGCGCGGGTGTCGCGGTGATGTGCTGCGCGTCGGGGCTGCTGGGACTCTGTCAGGCAGGGTTCGCCGCGAACGGCTTCGACATCGCGCCGCGGTATGCTGATGTCATCTGGGGGATCAGCAACACCTTCGGCACCATTCCGGGGATCGTGGGCGTGGCCATCACCGGGTGGCTGGTGGATCGTACCGGCAGCTACGACACGCCATTTCTGGTGAGTGCCGGTATCGGTTTCGCGGCGACGGCGATCTATCTCTGGCTCGGTTCGGGCGTGCGGCAGATCGACTGAGCCGCCGAGGCCCTCAGCGGACCTTGCCGAGGTGATACTGAATGCCGATGCTTTTCACGTTTGTCAGGTGAAGCACTCGACCGCACTGGACCGACTCGAAGTGCACCGCGAACGTGTCGCTCGCCCCCTGGTAACGGTTCGTCCGGGTCAGTTCCCACAGGCCGTTCATGCTCCAGCGCCCGCGATACTCCGATTGGTAGACACGCATCGGTCCATTCACTCTGTCGATCACACCGGTGCTCTTGCTCGTGTAGGTCCCGTCGGCGTGGAACGTGAACTGGTCACTCGAGGCCGTCGAGTTTGTACCCGCACTATCCGCCGGTGGTGGTGTAGTACATGTCGACGCCGGTGGCACCGCTCGCGCTCCATGCTCCCACCACGAGACTGTCGTGCTCGTTGAGTGTGTCGACCGTCCCGTCGAGGCGAAAGACTTTCGCGATGCGTCGTCGCGGGTCGATCACCCAAACGAGTTTTTTGTGCCCACGGCCAGCCAGTCAGCCACCTTCCCCTTCGGGATAGGAACTTCAATCATGGCGGGTTGACGATCCGTCGAGCATCCGGCGCGATCGCCGACCTCGCCAGCGCCGCGTGACGGGCGTCGGCGTGCGTGACGTGCCCCGGCTCGCGGGGGCCCGCGTCGATGGGGGGCTCCGCGCGCCGGCGTGAGTCGCGGCGCGGAGACTATCGCGGACGGCCCGTCGGCTGCCGTCGGCTGCGCTTTCCCCGTTTGCCGCGGGGGGCGGTTGCCATACCAGCCACAGTATCGCGTGATGACGTGGCCCATGTCGGGGATGTGCACCCGCACCCGGGCCAGGAACTCCAGCGGGTCCACGGTCTCCGTGCCCCCCGTCGGACCCTCCGACTTGTCGGAGCGATAGGTCACGCTGAAGCCGCTTTCGCAGCCTGATGAACGCAGACATCGTTGGACAGTGCGTCGACATCCAACGGGTGTCGTGTCGGCACCGACCGCACGCGTTACACTTCGAGCGTGTGGACGCGTATGAGTCCGGGAGTACCTTTCGATTCGCCGTTATCCCCAACCGTGTGCCGAGGCTTCGCACGTCATGCCGAAGATTCTGCTCATCGAAGACAACGAAATGAACCGCGACATGCTCTCGCGCCGACTGATCAAGCGCGGCTACGAGGTCGTGATTGCGGAAGATGGACAGGTCGGAGTCGATTTGGCGCGGCGTGAGATGCCGGCCGTGATCCTGATGGACATGAGCTTGCCGGTGATCGATGGATGGCAGGCGACGAGAATGCTCAAGGCGGACGAGACGATGCGGCATATTCCGATCATCGCGCTTACCGCGCATGCCATGACGGGTGACGAGCAGAAGGCCCGTGAGGCCGGCTGCGACGACTTCGATACGAAGCCTGTCGATCTGGCCCGGTTGCTTGGCAAGATCGAGGCATTCCTCGGCCCCGCCGCCTCGTAAACACCTGAGGGGGCACGCATGCTCGCGCCAGACGCCGTAGCGGAATTGCGACACGATTTGCGCACGCCGGTGAACATCATCAGCGGATACGCAGAGATGATTCTCGAGGACGTCGGCGGCGAGGATGCCGATTCGGCGCTCGTCGGCCCTCTGCGAGCGCTTGGAGGGGAGATGCGCGACATCCTCCGACTCGTCGGCACTGTCCTGCCACCATCGGCCGCCGCCGTGTCGATGCACGACGTGCTGGGATTGCGCGCACAGCTGCGAACCAATCGGGATCGGGTGGTCGCGCTGCTCAGCGCCGCGGCGGCCGCACCGGCGGCCGCGCGGGAAGACGTCGCTGCCGACCTGCGTCGGATGCAGGCCGCCGCCGCCAACATCGCCGGCGCGATCAGTGATCCGGTCGACGCCACGCCGCGGAGCGCCGACGTCATCCCGTCCGGCGTTACCGCCCGCGCGGACGCGATCGCACCGGCCGACATTCTCGTCGTCGACGACGTCGAGGACAATCGGGTCGTTCTTGGCCGGCGACTCGAGCGGTTGGGCCACCGTGTCACCACGGCATCGAACGGGATTGAAGCGCTTGCGTGCACGACGGTCACGTCATTCGACCTGATCTTTCTGGACGTGATCATGCCGGGTATGGACGGCTTCGAAACGTTGACGCGCCTGAAGGCGCGTGAGGACACGCGCGAAATCCCCGTGGTGATGATTTCCGCCCTCGACGACCTGGCCAGCGCGACGCGTTGCATCGCAGCGGGCGCGGAGGATTATCTCCCGAAGCCGTTCGACCCGCAGATCCTGCGCGCCCGTGTCGGCGCATCGCTCGAACGCAAGCGACTCCGCGACCGCGAGCACGATTTTCTCGCGCAGACGATGCGCGTCATCGATGCCGCGCGGGCGGTCGAGGAGGGGTGTTATGTCTCCGATGTGCTGGCAGACGTCGGCACACGCGGTGACGAACTCGGTCGGCTTGCTCGCGTCTTCGACAACATGGCGTGCGAGGTTCGTACCCGCGAAGCGCGACTGCAGCAGCAACTGCGCGATTTGCGACGTGAGATCGATGCCGTCCGCCGTGCCACGTCTCCGCCCCGCGCACCCGTCCGGCCCGAGTTCGACACCACCGTGACGTCCAGCGCGACGCTCCAGATCGGCCGAGTCATCGGAGGGCGATACGAAGTTTTCGAGATCGCCGGCGTCGGCGGTATGGGCAGCGTCTTCCGCGCCACCGACCGTGAACTGGGGGGCGAGGTCGCCTTGAAGGTCGTGCGGCTGGATCTGCTGGAGAACGACCCGGCACTGCTGGAGTGGCTCAAGAGCGAGATTCGGCTCAGTCGGCGCATCACGCACCCCAACGTCGTGCGCACGCATGATTACGTCGAGGCCGACGGCCTGTCGTTCATCACGATGGAGTATGTCGCGGGGGTGTCGTTGCGTGGCTTGATCGACTCGCGCGGCGCGATCGCACCGAGCGCTTGCATCGCCTTGGGAGCACAGCTGTTCCGTGCGTTGCACGCCGCGCACGAGCAGGGTGTCGTGCACCGCGACGTGAAGCCGGACAATGTGCTCCTCTCCGACGACGGCGTCCTCAAGGTCATGGACTTCGGCATTGCGCGGCTCGTGCAGACAAGCGACACCGCCAGCCTCGACCATGCAGGCACTCTGGCCTACATGGCGCCGGAACAGATTCTCGCCGAGCCGCTCGATGGCCGCACCGACTTGTATGCCGCAGGGGTGGTGTTGTACGAGGCGCTCACGGGACGGCTCCCCTACAGCGAGTCGAGCCCGATGGCGCTCTTCGCGCGCATGATGACCAGCAAGCCGCCCGATGCGGCCGAACTCAGGCCAGACGTGTCACCGGCGCTTTCCGGGCTGCTGATGTCGTTGATGGCGGTCACGCCGGATGACCGCCCGTCATCCGCACGCAAGGTCGAGATCGCCCTCGAAGGGATGCGCTGACCACGAGCGCCGGCCGGTTCATCCGGCCGTCACGGTGTCTGGTAGCTCCGCAAATGCTCGAGCAGCGTGCTCGTGTCCGTGCCGTGTTTCGTCACCAGATCCGTGATGTGGCCACCCAGGCGTTCACGATCCTCGATCGTCAGGTCCTTCGCGGTGAGGACGATGACGGGGACAACCGAAAATTCCGGTCGCAGCCGAAAGGCTTCGAGGAAATCGAAGCCGTCCATGACAGGCATGATCAGGTCGAGCAACACCAACGCCGGTGTTTCGGCGGTCGCCACTGCCAACGCCTCGGCCCCGTTGGTCGCCGTGCGCACCGTCCAGCCGCGCTCCGTCAGCGTGCGCTCCAGCTGCTCGCGCATGGCGGCATCGTCGTCCACGACGAGCACCGTCCCACCCGGCTGCAGCACGCGACCGTGCATGCGATGCAGGACGGCGCTGAGGCGATCCCAGTCGACCGGCTTCTGCAAGTAGTCGTAGACGCCAAGGGCGATGCCGAGATCCCGGCTGTCCGTCACGGTGACCAGGATCACCGGAATGTCCGCCGTGGCTGCGTCGGCCTTCAGCGCCGCGATCACGGCCCAACCATCCATCCCTGGCATCATGATGTCGGTGATGACGGCGATCGGACGCAGGGTCTTGGCCAGCGCCACGCCCTCGGAACCGTTGCTCGCGGTATACACCGCAAAGCCCTCGCGCGTGAGGAACCGCACCATCAGATCGAGCAACGCGGGATCGTCATCGATCGCAAGCACCGTGGGCCCGCTCAACGGCGTGACGGTCGCAGATTGCCCGCCGACGACTGGTCCGCGCCCGGGCACCGTTGCCGGAAGATTGACGGTGAAGACCGAGCCGACCCCGGGTGTACTCGTCACCGCGATGTCACCGCCGAGGAGCTGGCAGAACTTGCGGCTGATCGCGAGCCCGAGCCCGGTGCCACCATACTTGCGAGTCGTGGATTCGTCCGCCTGCGCGAACGCCTGAAATACCCCGGACAGCTGCTCCGGCGTCATGCCGATGCCGCTATCCTCGACGGTGAATTGCACCCAGTCGCCGTCGGCGCGCGTGGTACGCGTCACGGTCAGCGCGATGCGACCTCCCTCCGTGAACTTGCTGGCGTTGCTCAACAGATTGAACAGCGTCTGCCGCAGCTTCGTCAGATCAGTGTGCATCGATCCCGCCGATGACGCACCGGTGATCTCGAGACGATTCCCGCTCTTCCGGACCAGCGGGGCCACCGTCGCTTCGACGTCGCGCAGCATGGTGGCCACGTCGACCGATTCGGTGTAGATGGTCATCTTGCCCGCCTCGACCTTCGAAAGATCGAGCACGTCGTTGATCAGCGACAGCAGGTGCCTCCCCGCTCCATTGATCTTCTTGAGATCGCTTGCCAGCGCCTCGGCACCGTCGTCGTCCGCATCGTCGGCCAGCATTTCGCTGTAGCCGATGATCGCATTGAGCGGCGTGCGCAGTTCGTGGCTCATGTTCGCCAGGAACGTGCTCTTGGTCCGGTTTGCGGACTCCGCGTCCTCCTTGGCACGCAGCAAGCCGTCGCTGAACTCGACGTTCCGCGCCCGCAGATGCAACAGGGAATCACGCAGTTGCGCGAAGGCCTGCGTCAGCTGGTCGATCTCGGTGGAGTGCCATGCGGTCGTGATCTTCACGTCGTACCGTTCGTCACGCAAGGCGTTGGCGACCACCGTCAGCTCACGCACTGGTTGCGACACCGTCCGGACGATGAGGAGCAGCGCGCCCAGCGCCACCACGACCAGACCGCCCAGCGTCTGATACAACGGCCGGTTGAGCCTCGCGATCTGCGCGTCCAGCCGCGCGCGCGATGCCGCCACGACAACGTACCCCGTCAACGGTTCAGTCTTCACGGTCGCCTGCGCGTACAACAACGCGTCGTTCGCGCGGCGCAACACCGCCGTCGAGTCGACCGTTCGCGGGTTCACCGCGAACACACTTTCACCGCCCTGATCGTCGCGTTGCACGACTGCGACGTACTCGAAGTCGTTCGTCGACGTAGTCACCTCGATCGTTCGCGCCAGTGCCTTGAAGTCCTCGCGCGTGATCGACAGCTCGATGCTGAGCGCCGTGATGCGCGCCAGTTCCTGCATGCGCTGCTCGGTGTTCGCGCGGAACAATCGGGTCTGACGCTGCGGGTAGTAGACGCCCAGGGCCGAGAGCGAGACCGTGAGCAGGATGGCCAGCGGGAACCAGATCCGAAAGCCGATCCCGTTGATGAGCGCGCGCATCCGCGTTACCGAACCTGGATCACGAGTTCCTTCGGGACGTCGCTCCTGGCCGGCACCATTGCGACGGTGCCCGGGGTGCGCTTGACGAACGCGATCACGTCGTCCGCTGTGTCGAGGAACACGGGCGGATTGGCGCGGCCCTGGAACACCAGCGCCAACCAGTACTTCTGCATCGCCATCCGCGTCATGTCCAGCGCAACCCGCGCGAAATCTTCCGCATAGTCGGCGCGACTCGACGGCAGGACGATGATCACTGTCTGCTTCGACGCCCAGATGGATCGCTCACCACGGAAGATCGCGTGCAGTGCGGCGGCGTCCACGTCGGACGCGCCGGTGCGGTTGCCGATCAACACGAACTCGGCTTTCTGCGCGCGGGCATGCGCGTCAACGGAGTCATGGCTCGTCGTGACCTGTCCCGGCGTCTCGGCACGCACCACGCGTGGCAGCGAGCACATTGCCCCAACCATTGCGACGAGCAGCAGCGCCAGGTGCGTCAGCGCTGCGATTCGCACCAAGGGGACCTGGCGTGTCGGCCGCATCAGAAACCGTACGCCAGCTGCATGCGCAATCCCAGCGTCTGCGCACGCGTGATCGGCAGCGATGCCGTGGGGCTGTTCACCGGGTAGCGCGAATATTCGTACTGGTGCTCGATCTGCGTCTTGATGCTCACCATCGCGCTGATCTCGAACCGCATGCCAGCCGCGACCTTGCGCTTGTCGAGCGGATACACATGGAGGTCGTTGTCGGCGACGCGGATGTAATCGGCAAGCGCGTACGGAGTGACACGTTCACTGACGCGCACGCCCAGGTATATGAAGTTTGAGAGGTTGTGTGCCGTGCCCAGGCTGTCCGTGTGGCTCTGGCCGACGCTCAGTTCATTCAGCACCTCGATGCGATGGCCAAACCACGCCAGCGACGCGCTCTCCATCTGGTAGTTGAGTGGACCAGTGTAGAGCGTTGCCGAATGCCTCGCGGACAGCGTCTGGCCCGAGTGCGGATCAGTGCCGTTGCGCGACATGTAGTCCCGGTAGTACGACGCTCCGATGCGTAGGCCTACGACCGGCTTCACATGAAATGCCACGGTGACTGCAGGCGTCACGCCGGCGTCCGAGACGTCGGTCGATGACAGGCCGTTCCCGACCACCACGTCGTAGCCGAACTTCGCGCGGCCGAGGTTCTGCCCCTGCGCCTGCACGCCGAGCGTGTGCAGTGGCACGATCGAGGTGAAAGCGTACGGGCGGTCCACCACCGGGAAGAACAAGCGACCATGGTGGTACACATCATTCCAGTAGTTCACCGGTGTATGCACCTTGCCGGCGATGATCGAATGATTGTTCAGATAGCTGTACCGGACGAGCGCTCGCTCGATGCTCGGCAGGTAGCCGGTGGCCGACGACCCACTCGGCTTGATCACGGCCTCGCCCAGAAACGTCAGCCGGTCACTCAATGACGAGAACACCGTCAGGACGTGTTCACCAACCGTGAAATAGCCGTCGGTGCGGTCCGTCTTGCTGACGGTCGATTCGAGATATCCGAACCCATTCGCCTGCGTTCGGTGCTGCGCCGCGAGACGCGACGGCAGGATGGTCACGCCCAGCGCGGCCGCAACAGCAAGGGATGTCACGACGGCACGCTTCATCGGCGATGCGTCTCGGACAAGGGTGTTCCGACTTTCAGGCCACGAGGGCAAAACTAGCGGACGCTCTCAGCATTGGTAGGCGAGCGAGGCAAGGACTGCCGAGGCCTTGCCTCGCCTCCGTACTGGTCCTGCCTAGCGCTGTGCACCGTCCCAGAAACTGCGAAGCTGACGGAGTCCGCGAGACCGCACACCGTCCAGCGATGCGAGGTGCTCCTTCCAGCGCGCGGTCGAGAGATTCAGGAGCTCAGAGGCCGCCGGTTGCGCGAAGCCCATGTCCCAGTCGTCGAAGCTGCGCACCGTGATGGGTTCATCGAGGAGGATCATGATGCCATGGTGGCGCCTGCTGGCCTGAATCCGGTCGAAGACTTGGCGCACACCTTCAGCAGGCCCCTCGAGACACTGCACAATGTTGCCGTCATTGTGCAGCAGCACCCCGGTCACGCCAAGCGCACGATTGTTCCGACGAATGTTATCCAGCAGAATCTCCAGCTCCGCCTCGCTCAACGGGCGAGTTGCGGAGCTCAGATAGACAAGCGTCCGGAGCGCAGGTTCGGTCGTCACGCTCACGAACCTATCGCGTGGTAGCACGATTGGCGTCCCGCCACCACGGCACGGTATCGGCCGTCGGGTGCGTGACGTGCCCCGGCTCGCGGGGGCCCGCGTCGACGGGGGGCTCCGCGCGCCGGCGTGTGCCGGCCGCGCAGCACGGGTGCGGAGGTGGGTGAGGATCTGGTCGATCACCGCCGTCTGCGTGGCACCAGTGTGGTCCAGCTGTCTGACGTGGCGGCAGCGGCGGCGGCGCGGAACCCGGCGCTTTACGAATTGCTCGCACTGGTTTTTGCCGTGCGTGCCAGTATTCAGTGCGCGGGCATCGCGCCGCGCGCTGGCTGCGCAACCCAAGTTGTACTTCGCCGACACGGGAATCGCTGCGGCGTTTCGGCCAACGGACAGCGCACGGGTCGCCCCGGACGCCATCGGTGCGGCCCGCGAAGGGCTGGTCTATCAGCAGCTCGCGGCGTGGTGCGAGGCGGACCGCGATGCACGACTCTCGACGTGGTGCACCACCGGCGGCGTCGACGTGAATTTCGTCGTCGAAACGCCAACCGGTCTGAGCGCGGTCGAGGTGAAGGGCGGTCACACGCTACGGCGCGCTGATCGTCGTGGGCTGCCGGCGTTTCACGACGAGTTCCCTGAGGCGCGGCTGGTGGCACTGACTGACTGAATGACGTATCGCTGCTTCCGGCCTGACGCCGCGTCCCGAGGGGGTGGTTTGCGCACCAGCCATCGTTCCGCGCAGTGCACGAAAGTCGCGTCGGGCCAGCGCCGCGGTTGATGACCGGACTGCGCAAAGTGTGGATACTGGGTGTGATACGAGCAGGTTGGTGGCTTCCCCAATCCGTATGAACCGGTCATCGCCCCAAGCCGGAGCCGAGACGATGGCCAGCGCGCCGGACCAGACCGCGCATACGCGCACGGCCTGCCGTCGCGCTGACGGCATTTGGTCAGTTGAGCGTGACGGTGAAGGCGACGGCAAGGTCTTGAATCGTGCTGGTCGCACCACTGGGTGAGACACAAACGGCTGTTCCCCCAGTCTGCGAGGCCACGCTCCAGCTGGTCGCGGAAACGCGCGTGACTAACACTTGGGAGCCGCCTGCGTTTCCGCCGAAGGACAGGCTGCTGCAGCGGGCGGCAGTACCTGCGATCCGAACGCCCATCGAGCGCAGCTCAGGTGAACCGGACGCGACCGTGCCCATGTTGGCCACATTGACACCGCCTGTGTTCGTCTGCGTGACTCCGTCCGGATACCGGACAGAGAGCTTGCGCGGGTAGGCAGCGATGCCGAAGGATACGCACTTCCGGTCCAGGGCCCGCGAGTTGTCGAGCTGGAGGTTGCCGTCGAGATAGGTCGGGTCCAGGAAGAACACCCGGGCGGTCACGCCACAGACAGTATCCCGGTACTGACCTCCGCCCACGCCGTCGCTACTGAGGCCCGTGCCGGCGACATCGACGAAGTCGAAACGCGCCGACACAGGCCCCTGCGTTGCCGGCTTGGCCGCCACCATGATTACATCGGGTGCCGTTACCGCATCGGCCGGCGAGCAACCTGCGAGAGCGATCGCAACCAGTATGGCCAGACCGAGTGTTCCATGCCGACCAGGGATGTTCGCGCTGCGCTGCATTGTATTCCTCTCCGAAAGTGGGTTGGGCGTCGTGCCCGTGCGCTTGCCTGGCGAAGATGCCGGGCCACACGCCGACAACGCTGACGCCCCCGTCTTCCGCAGCTCTTCCTCAGGTCTTCCCGGAGGCAAATCCAGGCTCGTGAGGCCCACTGGGTGGACTTGTTGACGACCCGGTCACAACCCGTAAGTTGTTGAAAAATTGCGTCTTGGATTGATTGTTGCGACCATGGATCCTCTCGATCGACCAGCAGGGGCGTCATGATCAGATTTCAGCTGTTCGGCGTTCCCGACCTGCGCACCGACGGCGGTGCGAAGGCTTTCACCGTGCTGGCGCAAGCCAAACAGGTGGCCATGCTGGCCATTCTGTGCGTCGCGCGTGACGGCTCGATGCGGCGCGACCGGCTCCTGCCCCTGCTGTGGCCGGATCTCGACGAGTCGCGTGCGCGGAACAGCCTGAGCAAGGCGATCCACAATTGCCGTCGGGCTTTGGGGGACGGCGCAATCGGGGGACGGTTCGCGGAGGAAATTGCGCTCGACGTGTCGGCATGGTCATGCGACCTGTGGGACTTCGACGACGCCCTTGCCCGCGGCGATCGCGAAGTGGCGCTCCGCATTGCCATGACGGGTGAGTTTCTCGACGGACTACTGGTGCCCGACAGCGCGGCGATGGAGCACTGGCTCGACGGCGAGCGAGCCCGCGTTCGGCGCAAGGCCGTCGAGTCGGCGTCAGCGTTGGCCGAGTGCGACGAGGCGAACGGCGACCTTGAGCACGCCGCCGAGTACTTGCGTGTCGCGAGCACGTTGAGTCCGCTCGACGAACGGATACTCCGGCGTCGCATTACCCTCATCGACCGCCTCGGTGACCGTGCTGGAGCGCTGGATGCCGTCGCCGAATTCAGGCTCCTGCTGCACCGCGAACTGGATGTCGACGCCTCCCCCGAGACGCTCGCGCTGGTGGAAACACTTCGGCGGCGTGAGCTGCTTCCCGCCCGCCTTGCCGTCGCGCCGCCGCCCTCACCTCCTGCGCCGCTGCCTGCGCTCCCGACAGCGACTCCGGAGCCGGCCGCCGATCGCGCTGCCGAGCTGCTCGCGGACACCATTGCGCTCGCACCCTCGAATCCATCGACGCCGAAGGCGGAAAGCAGCGTGCAGCTGCCTCCACGCCGACGGGTCCAGCTGCTGGCCGCAGCGCTGGTGTTGGCCCTGGTGCTCGGATCGGCGGTGGCGTCGCGAGCGCTACAGAAACCTGCGACCAAGGCGCCGAGCCGCGTGATCGTCGCACCGTTCGTGAACCAGACCAACGACAGCACACTGGCCGCGATCGGCGAGCTCGCCGCGGACCTGCTATCGGCAGCGCTCTCTCGCGCCGGCGTGGCGGAGGTGGCCGACACGCGCACACGAATACGCAAGGGACTGACCGTGGCCAGTCCGGCGAACGGCGGCGATACCGACGAACTCGCCGATCGTGCCAGCCGAGCCGGATACAGCACGATCATCACCGGTCGCTACTATCTCGCGAACGGCGCGCTGATCGTCATTGCCCAGATCCGGTCGGCCGATGCGAACACCGCCGTCGTGCGCTTCGCCGAGGAGCAGGGTCCGATCACCGATCCGGTGCAGGTGTTGCGCAGGGTTGAGCAGCGGCTGATGGGCGCCTTTGCCACATTGCAGGGCGGGCGCATCGCAGCCGCGTCGACCGCATCGGCGACGGCCCCGACGTATGCGGCCTACCTCGAGTACCTCGCCGGGCTCAAGCGGTGGATTGACGGTGATGTCAAGGCTTCCGCCGCACACTTCGAGCGTGCATTCCGCCTCGATACCAGCTTCGTGTCGGTCGTCCCGTTCCTCTACGAGGCGTGGATGAGCTCGAACAGACGCGACAGTGCGGACTCGCTGTTGGCCGGGTTCGCCACCCGACGTCATCTGCTTGCGCCGTACGATCAGGCGCAGCTCGCGTACATCACCGGATTCCACACCGGGGACCGCGAGGCGATGTACGACGCCACGCAGCAGATGGTGCGCCTCGCGCCACAGTCGCCGGATGCCCAATGGTCGCGCGGTTTTGCCTCAGCCACCACCAACCGGTTCACGGAAGCGGTCGAGGCATTCACGGCGGCCGAAGTGGACCGCTGGTGGACGCGCGACAAACTGTTTGCCGCCATCCACTGGCAGTCCATTTCCTTGCACCTGCTTGGTCGGCATGCCGACGAACTGGCACTGGTGCGTGCCGTCACCGCGCAACACCCGTTCGAGGCTGATGCCTGCATGTACGAATTGCGAGCGCTCGCGCCGCGCGAATCGCGTACCGGAATCGAACGTGTCCTCGATGGCTGCATCCAGGCGTCGGGCGGAGCTGATACGGCGTGGCTGGCGAATGCTCGCCTGATGGTCGCGGCCGAGATGCGCACGCACGGACGCGCGAGCGAGGCGGCGCACTTTGCGACATCGGCCGTGTCGTCGTTTCGCGCCGCCCTGCTGCGTGACAGCAGCTCGCCGCCGCTTCGCGAGGGCCTCGCCACGGCGCTGATGGAGCTGGGTGAGTGGACGGCGGCGCTCGGACTGCTGGAACCGGCGGCGCGGGCACTGCCGAACAACCGCCCGCCGCGGTTCGCCGCGAACACTGCAATCGTCGCCGCGAAGCTTGGTCGCACTGCACTGGGCAACGAAATGTTCGCCAGACTCAGTGACAGCACACCGACGCTGGCATTCCACCTCCAGCGTGCCCGTGTGCTGGCGCACCGTGGCCGGCCTGACGACGCCATCGCCGAGCTACGCCTCGCGATAGCCAAGGGCCTCGCCGCGACGGAATTGTTTCACGCCAATTTCGGCCTCGAGCCATTGCGTCAATACCCAGCGTACGACGCGCTCGTCAGGCCGCGGCCGTAGCGCTGGTGGCGCCGTACCAGTGGCCACGCGCGGATGTCGATTCGCGCTGTGCCGGTATCCCCGTTGTGAATTCATCCTCGCCACGGAGCGCCGGATTTGCGCTCGTGCGCCCCCGTCTCACGCTTCATACGGTCATGCATGGACACCATTTCCGTCCATGAACTGCGCAACAACGGTGGCCGCGTCCTTCAACGCGTCTTTCAACGCGTCCTTCAACGCGTCGCCGGCGGCGAGACGCTCACGATCACCACGGATGGCCACCCCATCGCCGAACGACGGCAATTCGGTAGTCACGCGCGCTGCTGATGTCCTTCCCGATGAGGTACGTGGCAACAAGACCGCGATGCCCTCCGGCGCTCCCGGTGCCGCGATCGACGCGCTGGATGCGGTGCCATTCGTCTTCCACGCGGCACGACGGCGCCGGAACGCAGCCCAGGTGCTGCAAGCCGACGGTGACACGCTCGGCGCGGCGCGTGAACTTGGCGTGCGCTTGCCGTCGCGCCCCGGCGCGGACTGGGCACGGCCGGCAGGATTGACGCTGAGCTGGGCAATCGGCGAGGCCCGCCGGCGCGAGTGACCCCCGCGCACGCCACGGCCTCCCGCGCAGCGGCGTGATCTTCCTCCGCGGACCGTCACACCCTGCCTCACCGCCGCTTCCGCCCGTAATTCCACACGAAGTTCACGCTCGGAAAGCAGCACGCCACGGTGCCTGCCCCCACACCGCCGATCAGGCCGAGGTCACTCGTGAGTCGGTCGCCGATGAATCGGAAGCCGCCGCTGAGAATGCCACCCTGGTCGATGGCACCGGTATAGAACCAATTCTCAGTCACCAGTTTCACCCGGCGACTGACGCGCGTTTCTCCGCCGAGCACGAGCACCGGCGCACTGCTCAGGTCACCGCCGTCGCTTCCCCAGTTGTACCCCCAGCCCAGACCGGCGGTAAAGGCGTTGTCCCGGTTGCCCCAGGTGCCAACCCCGTACAGCAGGCCAACCGTGCCGGCCTCCACGTCGTCGGTCAGCCGTAAACTGAGCGCGCCGATCGCATACGCAGCCCGCTCGCTCTCGGAAATCGTGTACTTCGGCGCCAGGTAGAAGGCGCGACCGATTACACCCGGCACGATCGGGGTGCCGCCGGCGATGGTGAAGCGATCGGTGACGCCGTAGGCGACGAACGGCAAGACGACGTAATACATCGAGACGTACCCTTCACCCTTGCCCAGCGAGCGTCCCGTCGACGTGAAGAGCAGGCGCGTCCCATTCGGATCTTCCGCCCAGAATTCATTGCCGACCAGCCGCCCGCGCGTGCGGGCGATCGAGCTGACCTGCTCGCGCCGGATGTCGATCTCGAGGCCGCCGACGGTCCGCACACGCAGGCGAGCGGGGTCCTCGGACAGGATGCGTCCGAACAGGACCGACCCGTCACGCAGCCGGATGATCTTCAGGGTGTCCTGCGTCACGGTGTCGCGCTGGCCGACTGGCGTCGAGTCCTGCGCCTGCGCCGTGAGTGGCGCAACGGTGAGCAGGAGGACCGCGAGGGTCACCAGGGAACGGTGGTATGACATGGGGCGTCGGGGAAAGAGTGAGTGCTGCGTGGGGTGCGACGCGGAACTGCTCGCGCTTCCATTCTCGAGTGCACGTGGCCGAACGCTTTCGTCAACTGTACCCGAGCGCGAGTCGTGACGGGAACTGGGCGACGCCCGACGCCGGGTGATGGTGGGTCGCGTGCGCACAACTTCCGCGCCAGGCCATGATCGCGCCACCCCGATCAGCCATCCATACGTCAGATGACGTAGACGAGCGTCGTGTCGAACCGCAGACGGCGCGCGCGATGGCGACCCGCTCGCACCAGCAAATCGTCCCCGGTTGATCGGCGCTGAAAATCGGCGGGACTTGCCGTCGACTCGCGATGCGCCGCGACTACGTCATCTGACGTATCGCCGGACTGACACACGTATGCGAGACTCAAGGCAAGCCAGATCCGCACCGGCACTGGCATAGACCAGCACCCAGCGCCCTCCGCGCGGCGCCCACCTCCGGCCCCCGCGCCACTGATGTTCCGACCTGCCCCGGCGCTCGCTGGCCTTTCTTCCACTTTCAGGACTCGAGATGTCGAACCGTATCTCGCACCGCGTGACGTCTGGCCTGCGGTTCGTCCTGTTCGCCACCACGGTCCCGGCGTGCATGAGCTGGAAGCACACCGAACTGGCTCCTGTACCCGACTCGGCCAGCGCACCCGCAAGGCCGGTGCGCGTCGTCATGCACGCCGGACACAAGATCACGCTCCGCGACGCGCGGGTGCGGAACGATACGTTGCACGCCGTGCGCAGGAGCCGCGACAGCGACACGCTCGGGAGCAGCATGGCGATCCCGATGTCGCAGCCCTCCGTGCGCCACACCGCGTGCGCTCTTCACTGCCTTGTCCTTGCGGTGCTGACGACCGCGTGCACGACGCGGCAGCACACCGAGCTCACACCCGTCTCGGCGACGGTGGCAGGATCAGGAAGAATCGCCGAGACTGCAACAATGAGCGAGGTGCGCGTCCTGATGCGCGACGGGAAGGTGATGACGCTGCAGAGCGCCCGCCTTGCGCTGCGCGACGACACGCTGCACGCCGTCGTCATGAACAACGACGCCGGCGCACCAGCAAAAACCATCAGCATGCCGATGGGGGAGGTCGCTGACGTGCAGACGCCACAGCGCAATCGAAACAGGTCGCTCGGGATGTTGTTCATGGCCCTGACCGTCGCCGGAATGTTTGCCGAGTTTTGAGGGATATCGCGGCGCACTCTCGCACGACGTCACTCGCGTTCTCCCCCGCTCACGCCATCTGCGTCACTTGCAGCCCCTGGAGTTTCCATGTCGCCCCTCTTTTCGCATCGAAGCGCGTCCGCCCTGCTCTACGCCGTCAGCGCCACACTCTGTACTGGCTGCATGTCGTGGCAGCGCATCGAAGTCGCACCGATGTCGGCGTCCGCTGTGGCATCGGGTGACGTGTCCGACATCAAACCGGCTCGGGTGGTGCGCGTCGCGATGCGCAGCGGCTCGGTGATGACACTGCAGAACGCACGCATGCTCCTCCGGAACGACACCCTGCAGGCCGTGCTCACGACCAGTGCCGGCGGCGCACCGGTACGGACCATCGCGGTGCCGTTCGCGGACGTTGCAGACATACGCACGAGGAAGCTCAGCGTGGACCGGTCGATTGGGGCATTTCTGCTGGGCTCGGGCGCTTTCATCTGGCTCTTCACTTTCCTCCCACCGCCACCAGGCTGACTGTACGGCAGCGCACAACCTTCGCGGCAGTGTCCAGCGCCGCGTCCGCACGATGCCACGGATCAAATCGGTGACAATGCACTCAATTCATGAAACGAAGTGCACTGTCACCGCAACTCCTCAGAGGGGACAGCGTCAGCCTGTTCGACGCACACAACGCTCCGTGCCCGGGAGTGAACGTCGAGTCCTGCGACTGATCATCAGGCTGCGGAACGGTCTCGTGTGGCGATGTGACGTCGAACCGGACGATCGTCAGCGTTCGGCGTTGGTGGTCTGCACCACCGCCGCATTCCGCTACAGCCCCGCCGGTTTCGCCCGCTTCATCGGCGACTAGCGGCACGCCGCGCTGAATTGCTCCGCATCCAGCGCCAGGATATCCCGCGCCAGTGTCACCGCGTCTTTCCCGGCGCTCAAGTCCCGCGCCTGAAACGGCGAATCGTCCGCCAACGCCCGCGAGAACTTCACATTCCACGGACACACACTCTGGGAGATGTGTCGGTATACCCGTTTTGAGGTCGTGCTCTCGACCGGTGGCCTCACTCTTGGAAAGGCAAGCGTTTGTCCTTCAGCGAAGCGGCCGGCGCCACGTGGCTCTTGCGTCGGCATCGCCCGTCGCGCAACGAAACGGTGACGGGCCGCGCCCGCGACGGACCACCTGCACCGAATGCAGACGGTCTACGACGAGCGCTTCGCGCGCGAATTATGGTCCATGGCGCCCCGTCGTCACACAGGTCGCTGACAAGTCTCTCGCCTTCGGCGTGCTCGATCACGGGTTCGCGCGCATCCGCTGCGACGCGTGCACGCACGAGTATCTGCTGGCCTTCTCGTGCACGTGCCGCTCCTTCTGCCCGAGCTGTCACGCCAAGCGCCTCGCGATCTGGACCGAGTGGCTCGACACCAGACTCCTCGCGCCGGTTCCGCACCGGCCGGTGGTGCTCACCATCCCCAAGCGGCGCCGCGTCTACATGTCTTTACGGCCGCCGCCTGCTCGGCACGATCGCCCGCGTCGCCGCCCGCACCGTCACCGCCGCCATCCGCACACTGACGGGCGAGCGTGACTTCGCCGTCGGCATCGTGGCGTGCCTGCGGACGCATGGCTCCCGTGCGAACTGGCATCCGCATCTGCACCTCCTCGTGACCGACGGCGGGTTCCGGCCGGACGGGACCTTCGTGTCGTGGCCGGTGCACGATACTGCGCGCTTAACCGAGGCGTTTCGCCGCGTCGTGCTCCGGTTGTTCGTGCGGCTCGAACTCTTCGACGCAGATCAGGCCGCAGGCATGCCCATGTGGCCGCACTCCGGGTTCCATGCCCACACCGCCGTGTGGGTACCCGAGCTGGATCGCGCCTTCGCCACCCGGCTCGCCCGGTTCTGCGCGCGGAGTCCCGTCGCGCTCGAGCGGCTGACATGCGACCGAGCCACCAAGGCGGTGATGTACCGGTCGGACGAGTCCTAGTGGCCAACGGCAGGCACCGAGACTGTGGACCCGCTGGAGTTCCTGACGCGCGTCCTTGTGCACATCCCGGACAAGCGACACGTCACCACGCGCTACTACGGCTGGTACGCCAACCGCCCGCGGGGCATGCGGGGGAAGGCGGCGCCGGCAACCGCGGACCGGCCGCCCGCGATCGTTCCCGCACCACGACTCGCGCCCACGGAGGACACCCGCCGGTGGGCAACCCTGCTCCAGCGCTCTTCGAGGTCGGCCCGCTTGCGTGGCCGACGTGTCGCGGGCCCATGCGGATCATCGCGTTCATCACCCAGGCGTCGGTGATCGACCAGATGCTCACCCACCTCCGCTGCCGCGCGGCCCACGCCGGCGCGCGAAGTCCCCCCTCGACGCGGGCCCCGCAAGCCGAGGTGTGTCACGCGCCCTACGCCCGTCTGCCGCCGCCTGTACCGTCCCGTGAGTACGCCCCCCTCGCGCCCCGCGACCACGCGGGGCAGTTTGGAACGCGCGGCCGTCCGAGCACCGCGTCACCGTCGTCCCAGCCAGCCCCCGGGCACCCGCTCGGCCCCCACGCCGAACGGCCCGCAAGGCACACGGCGCGCGCGGTGGCGGGTGCTCCGTCGCCCGTTCACGGGTGCTCGCAAGGCAAGGCAAGGCAAGGGACCGGGGCCTGTACTCAGCCCACCCCGATTGAAATTCCTATTCCCGTGAAATTCCTATCCCGACACAACAAATATTCGGGCGCTCTTTCCGTCAGACTGGAGCAACGGAAACACGGACTGACCCGGAGCCATCAGAATTAGGTCCTCAATGACAGTCATCAAGCTTGACAAGCGATATTCGTTGCGGTCGCTCTTGTAAGTTTTGCACCAAGCGAACAAGTCGCGCGGAGGGTAGCGACCGGGCAATTTTGCCAGCCCGCCCTCTCGCGGCCCCACGCACGACTAAGATTTGATTTTTTGCCCATCTGGCCGCCGACCCGCCTTGAGAGAATTGAAGCGGCACAAAGCCATCCGACGGATTGGTCGAGATGGAAAGGTAAAGTCCAGATGAACTTTGTACGACAGGAGAGTTTTTCGGTATGTACCGACCATATATACCCACGTTGAACGGGTGGCGCGCCATTGCGGTTTCGCTAGTCATCGCGGCTCATTCCACGGTCATGCTTCAGAATAGCGGGACCAACATCGGGGCCAGAGCCGCCGCGATGTTTTCCCACGCGGGCATTGGCGTCGATATCTTTTTTGCTATCAGCGGCTTTTTGATATGCACGCTGCTGCTGAACGAGAAGAATCAGACGGGATCAATCGGGCTGAAAAGCTTCTACATTAGACGCACGTTCCGAATTCTACCACCGCTCTATGCGTATCTTGCGACTCTAACGGTGTTCCGGCTGAGCGGTCTGATACCGGCCATCGAGCCCGGCGAAATACTGACATCTGCCCTGTTTGTGAGGAACTATTTCCCGGCAGGCTTTTGGTACACGGGACATTTTTGGACGCTCGCCATCGAAGAGCATTTCTACATTTTTGTGCCGATCGTCCTCTCCAGGCTTTCGAGGAAGGCGGGACTTAGGTTTGCGATTGCGGTTGCAGTCTGTTGCGCGCTTATACGTTGGGTAGAATTTGAATTTGTTTTCTCGGCAGAGAGAATGATTGAATTCAGAACAGAAGCTCGTATCGACGCTATCATGTACGGCGCGATAGGAGCTTTCCTTGTCTACCACTCCAGAGCAGCAGTCGAGCGCCACCTGACAGGCCTTCGGACAATCGGCATACTTATCGCAATCGTCTTAGCATGTTATTTTTTCCCTGCCATGCCCGTGCGACGTACTCTCATGGCCATGGCGATGCCTATCCCAATAGTCTTTACGGTCCTGCATGCGGAAACGGCGCTGGCCAAGATACTCGAACTGCGTCCAATTCAATGGATCGGCAGACTTTCGTACAGCTTGTACATCTGGCAGATGATGTTTTTGGTACCTTACGACCGGCCACTTGGAATTTTCCAGAGCTTTCCCATAGCATTTATCTGCGCTATCGCCTGTGCCGCTGGTAGTTATTATCTGATCGAGCGCCCGTCTATCAGGCTGGGGCACAGATTGACACACGACGTCCACGTGTCAAAGCAAAACGCGGTCGCATAAGACGCCACCAGGATCAAGCCGCTTGGTCCAATAAGAGTGTCTAGTGGATTGTCTCTCAAGTTCATGTAGCACGGATCCGATGGGATGGATCACTGTACGCCCATCGGATCGGCTGGCAGGATTTGTTATGCAGGCGGATGTACTGCATCAGTTTCCGCCGCAGCTGACGTAGACGCGTGATCAGCGTGCCAACACTGGCCGGTCCATCGACGCAAAGAAGTCCTTGAAGATTGCGTCGCGGTCGAAGTTCTCCCACAGGACGATGCTGCGCTTGTTGTCCGGCCGGGCAATCCACTTGCTATCGACCAGGCGTGGCGCGGGAATGCGGACCGCATGTGCCCAGGCCGGATTCTTCACGATCGCGACCGCCGCCATGTCGAACAACGCGCGCGCTGGCGGATCACCATTCAGATCGATGTGCTCGAACAGGTCGATCGAGTAATCGCCGAACGTCGTGAACTGACCGCCGTGGCGACCGACGACAGGGTCTGATATCCGCGGACCCTTGCCCGGCATCCTCGACCTCATCTCCTCTCGCGTGACGCGCACCGCAGCCGTGCCCGGTGGTGTGCCACCCCAGCGCACCAGGACGACCTCGAATGGCACGTCCACGTCGAGGACGTACGAGAGCGCGCCCTCGTCGTTCTCCTGGTTGTATTCGCCGGGCTCAGGATAGTGGGAGCCGAGCCAGACGATTCGCACACGTGACGCGATCGACGGATCCTTCTTCAGCGCCAGCGCGACGTTGGTGAGCTTGCCGACCGCCAGCAGCACCAGCGGCCGCACGCTGGGATCATGCGCGCGCTGGATGATGAGATTCACCGCGGCAGCCCCGTCGAAAGTACTCTCACCAATGTGCGGAGCGATCTCGGCGAATGACCCATTGGCGCCGCGAATCACGCTGAACCGCTTCTCGAGGCCGGCGAGCTTCACGATCCGCTCGGCCTCCTTGGCCTGGCTTTCGACGTCGCCACCGCCGCGCGTGCGGTTGACGGTGATGCCGGCGACGTCGAACACGTCGCCGTTGAACAGCATGTAGGCGATGGCGTGCTGGTCATCAACCTCGTTGTTCGCATCGGTGTCGAGCAAGACGCGAATCCGTCCATCCTCGACGGTGCCACGCAGCGACGCGCACGCGGAGGCGAGCAAGAGAAGAAAGACGGTTGTGATGCCGGTCGCTCGTCGTTGCGCAGTCATCCCATTTTTCCGAATGCCTTCGAGAGACATCGTATCAGTATCGCGTGAGCTGCCTTTGTCAGGCTGACTGCAGCCGCTGGCACATACGTCAGAACCAGGCGGGTTTCCTTGCGTAGAGAATCGCAGTCTTTTCGTTCCAGCGCCACTGGCGGTCTCGTATTTGATGCCGTGTCTCGTGACAGGATTCTCGGGAAAGGGAAGCACTGCTATTTCATCTCACGTGGCCGGTGCACGATACTGCGCGCTTGACCGAGGCGTTTCGCCGCGCCGTGCGCCGGTTGTTCGTGCGGCTCGAACTCTTCGACGCAGACCAGGTCGCCGGCATGCTCTTCTGGCCGCATTCCGGGTTCCACGTGCACACCGCCGTCGGGGTCCCAGAGGACGATCGCACGTTCGCGACGCGCTTGGCGCCGACAGAGGCCGCCCGCCGGTGAGCGGCGCTCCTCCAGCAGATCTTCGAGGTCGACCCGCTGGCGTGTCCGTCCTGCTGGCGCGTCCGATTGGTCCCTGCCGGGATCGCCCCTCCCACCTGGACCGCCGTGCTCACGGCGCTCACAGCGCTCGAGCGCGATGGAAGGCGCGCCACCGGCCGTCCCGCGGCGCTGGCGTTGAGGTGAGCACGTATCGGCCGCACTCCGACTCTCGCAGACACTGCGTGCACACTTGCCGCATGGCAACTGCCTCCGTCGTGCTGAGGGCACGCCCCTTCCTGAAAGCCAGCGGCGCCGCGAAGCGCTTCCGGTTAGCGTCAAACACGCCGGCGCGTGCGGGCAGCATCGGGCTGCGCAGGCGCCTCGCTGTTCGTCACCGCCGGATCGCAGGATGGTGGGGGAGATGCCCGCCAGCTAGCGACCCCCGAAGTTGTTTAGCATCACCGCCGCATTCCGTCGCAGCCCCGCCAGCTTCGACCGCTTCATCGGTAACTTCCGGAACGCCGCGCTGAGCGCGTCCGTAAGCTTCCCGCGCCCGGAACGGCGGATCGTCCACGAGTTCAACCGAGAACTTCACATTCCACGGACACACGCTCTGGGAGGTGTGTCCGTACAACCGTTTTGAGATCGTGCTTGCGACGGGCCTGCGAACGCTGAACCCTGCCAACGCCTGACTTCGGGCCGTGCGCCACGATGCGGCACCCGCCGCACGGTCATTCCAGCAGCGCGCGCGTCCGTGCGAGAACCTGCGCGACCACGGCCGCCGGCAGTACCGCCGCGTGTTGAGCGTGCCGGGCTCGCCAGTCCAGACACTTCACCTGATCGGCGAATGCCACGCCTTGGACCGGGCAGTCGGCAGGGAGTGTGACTTCGAATGGGTACCCTTTGGCCTTCGCGGTCACTGGCACGCAGAGCGCCCGACCCGTCGGTGCGTTGTAGCTGGCCGGTGAGAGCACCACGGCGGGCCGGCGACCCGCCTGCTCCCGGCCCGCCTGCTCCCGGCCCGCCTGCTCCCGGCCCGCCTGCTCCCGGCCCGCCTGCTCCCGGCCCGCCTGCGGATCGAACTCGAGCCAGACGACATCGCCACGGTCCGGCACCCACTCCACGACGACCGGTGGTGTCACCACAGCTCGCCGCCACGTGGCACGTCATCCTCGTCGATGGCGGGGAGGTTCGCGGCGGTGATGCCGGCGACCAGTTCGGCCAGTGAGAGCACCGGGACGATCACCAGCTGGCCCTCCCGGATGGTCACGTCCACTTCGGCGCCCTCATGCAGGTGCGCGTCCTCGGCCAGCGCGCTCGGGATCCGCACCCCGAGGCTGTTGCCCCACTTCCGGATTCTGGTCCGCATCGGCGCCTCCCTTTGGTATACACATAGTATATCCGGCGGACGCTGCGTCCGCCAGCTAGGGATGGCGCGCACTGCGAGACAGCGACGAATGCGACATCCGGCAGCCGCACCGCCGTCGTGCGCGAGGTGCTCGGTCCCGACGCCGGCCAAGTCCGAGGAGCTAGTCGATTCTGAGAGATGGATGTCGAACGCGACCATGTATAAGGATTGCGCCATGGCGCGTTCGTCACGCGAGCCTCTCGACTTCTACGAACTGCTGCAGGAATGCCGCTCAGCCGCAATTGGCCTCGGTCGGCGCGGGGTCGACCACGGGCGGCGTCTTCGGCGGCACGCGCTCCGAATGGGGGGAAATCAAGACCTGGTTTCGCTTCAGTGGTGCCGCGGCGGTGCGTGCATGCGACGGGGCGAGGTCGCGCCGTCGCCTGCACACCGGTTCACTCGCGAGGCGGGGGACCGAAGCCAATACTCAGCACGCCCTGATTGAGATTCCTTTCCCGAAATTCCTCTCCCGACTGCAAGCCAGCCGAACAGGCCAAGCGCCTTGAACGTGCGTGCTCTGGGCGTCATCGCGTCGGGTCGTGTGTCGCGGAGGGCTTTGCTGGTGACTTCTTCACGGGCGACTTCATGGCGGTCTTCGTCGCGGTCTTCGTGGCGGTCTTCGTGGCGGTCTTCGTGGCGGTCTTCGTGGCTGTCTTCGTCGTGGGTCGCGCGGCCGCGGAAGTGGTGGACGTCCGCGCCGGTGTCTTCGCGGCTGTCCCTGCCGATGCCTTCGATTTCGCTGGCGCCTTCGCCTTGGGCGTCGGCATCGCCTCGGCTGTCAGGAGCAAGACTCGCTGGAGCAGTTCACGGTCGTCGAGCTGCTCGGTGATGCAGAAGTGTGGCTTGGCACCCGGATAGGGCGGCTGCAGGTCGACCACACCAAGCAATGCGGCTCCCATGGGTGTCGGCTTCACGAACAACGTGTCATCACAGACGAGTGCGGCGACCTTGCCATCCACGTAGAGCGCATACTCACCGAACATCTTCCGGGCAGTGATGCGCTGCGCGAGGCCGGACTGCGCACAGATGAAATCGACGGTTTGCGGGGTTGTGGCCATGCGCTACAAAGTAGGGCCTCTCGTGCCTATCCGGAATTCGAGTGACCACCGATTCCCGCCGCTGAGCGCCGCTCACACGCGAATCGTCTCCCTGAACACACGCGACGCCTGGTACGAATCCGCGCCGTTGTGATACACGAACACCGTATCGTACCGCCGGTCGCAGCGGAACGCGCCGCCACGCGCGCGAATGCTGGACGGAGTCTGCACCCAGCTCGACGTCTTGCGGTCGCACTCGCCACGCAGCTGCAGCGCGCGGCTCTGTTCCTCACGCAGCAGGTCGATGCCCATCGTCGACGCCGTCTCGACGGCATGATGACATCGAGCGACTTCGTACGCGCTGCGCACCACGGTGCGAAATGCTCTGCACACGGCAAAGGGCCACCACGTCGAACCGTAATGGCGTCTACGCTCATTGTTGAGCACGACCACTGCATTCCGCCTGAGCCCCGCCAACTTCGCCCGCTTCATCGCGACTTCCTGAACGCCGCGCTGAACTGCTCCTGATCGCGCGCCAGGATCTCAGTCGCCAGTGTCACCCCGTCCTTCCCCGTGATGAACTCCCGCGCCCGAAACGGCGAATCGTCCGGCAATACCTGCGAGAACTTACCATTCCATGTACACACACTCTGGGCGATGTGTCGGTATACCCGTTTTGAGATCGTGCTCGCGACCGGTGGCCGAACTCCTGGAAATGCCTAAGTCGTGGGTTCGATTCCTTTTTCCGGCACCACGCCAGACAGCACTGCGATAGCAACGACGGTGAATGAGCCGTTTCAAGCAAGAGCCCAAGCCAAGGGGGCTTTCGTTTCTTGCGCTACCTCGCGCTGTGGTGCGGTTTGCTGCGGCGGCGCCACCTCAATCTTTTTGTCGAGGTCATTCCAGCCTGTCTGCAGTCGAGCATCTTCTTCGTCAAGTCCTTTCGTCGGCCATGGCCGTATCCCTTGCGTCTGGATCGAAATGATGGGGATGCAGGCGCGATCCAGTCTGTCGCTGCTCTCGCCCATCGTGCGGATACGCACAGTGGCCCGGCAGCATCTGAATGCCCGAAATCGCCCGCTGCCACCGAAGTCCTTTACAGTTTATATAAGCTGTTATATGATGGAGCCATGAAACCGGGACTCGGCACCCAACTCGCCCACCTGCTCGAACAACTCGATAGCGCTGTGCAGGCGGCGTACACCAGCGCGGGGCTCACGATGCGGCCGCGTTATACGCCGGTGATTCGCGCGCTGATCGAACACGAGCCCTCCATGATCGGCCAGATCGCTGCAATGGCTGGTATCTCCCAACCGGCGGCGACGCAGACGATTGCACTGATGGTGAAAGACGGCCTGATCTCGTCGACGGCAGGTCCCGACGATGCCCGACAACGCCTGATCCGGTTTACCCAAAAAGGGCGGGATCTGCTGCCTGAAATACAGACCACCTGGGCGGCAACGAAGCAAGCCGCCGACAGCCTCGACAACGACCTGCGCCTGCCCTTGTCGGACGTGCTGGCGGAGGCCATCGCGGCCCTCGAAAAGAAATCGTTTGAACAACGCATATCCGCGGCACGCACGCGTCGTCCCTGAGCGGTGAGTATGGAAATGAAGAAAACAACGGTCCTGAAAATCACGGGCGCCGGCGCTGCCCTGTTCCTGACCGCCGCGCTGCTGGTGACGCTGCATGTCCTGCCCTCGCCGATGGATCTGGCGAGGCACGGGTCACCGCAAAAAGACCTCGTCATCGACCATGCCATGCGCGACCAGGTGCTCGAGAGCCTGATCGCGAACCTCAATGCCACTTACGTCTTTCCCGACAAGGCCAAGGCGATGGAAACCGCGCTGCGCAGCAGGCAGCAGCGCGGCGAATACGAGAAAATCGCGAGTGCGGAGGAATTCGCGGCAACCTTGACCGACGATCTGCGCCGCGTCAGCGATGATCGCCATCTCGATGTCGGGTACAGCGAGAAACCGATCCCGATGCCGCAGGTCGGCGTAGACCCTGATGCCATGTCCATCGAGCAAGTCGAGGAAATGATTCACCACAACTACGGCATCGAAGCCGTACAGCGCTTGCCGTTCAATATAGGCTATCTCGACCTGCGCGAGTTCGCTCCCGCCGATCACGTCGCCGGCCGGCTTGGCGCCGCGATGACCCTGTTGTCGCAGACCGACGACCTGATCATCGATTTGCGTTCCAACAACGGCGGCGATCCGAAGACCGTGGAATTGCTCGCCAGCTATCTGTTCGACGCACGAACTCGTTTGAACGACATCTACCTGCGCCCGGACAACCGGACGGAGCAGAGTTGGACACATGATCGGCTGTCAGGTCCAAGATACGGCGGCAAGCGGAAGATCTATCTGCTGACCAGCCGGGATACGTTTTCCGCGGGCGAGGATTTCGCGTACGCGCTGAAGAATCTCAAGCGCGCCACGCTGATCGGCGAGGGTACAGGCGGAGGTGCGCATCCCGGCTCGGCTGTCAGGTTGAACGAACACTTCGGTGCCATCGTGCCCAGCGGCCGCTCGATCAGCCCGATCACGCACACCGACTGGGAAGGCGTCGGCGTCGTGCCCGATATCGCCATGGACGCCGACGATGCGCTGGACCACGCCCAGGTGATGATCATCAAGGACCGCCTGCGTACCGAGAGGGATGCTTTCAAGCGCGATCGTCTGCTGGCTGGCCTCGCCAGGTTCGACTGAGAAGACGCTGCGGCGGCGATATGCGCACCCCAGTATGTGGCGGTGGGGCGAGTTGCGCGGCGATCGCCTCATCACCATTCTGTCGTCGTGTGTCTCCGACGAGTATCTCACCACGCTTCGCGACACTGGTGTCTCGTACATCCTGGCCGCCACTGATGACGTCGATCTCGCCGCCGTCATGCAGCAACTTGACTCGCGCTTCGGTGTGCGGACGCTGATGCTCGAGGGTGGTGCCGGGCTCAATGGCGCTATGCTGCAGGCGGGGCTCGTGGATGAGATCAGCGTGTTGGTCGCGCCCGTCGTTGACGGACGGAGCGGCATCGCGACGCTCTTCGATCAGCCTCCACTTGTCGGCGCCGCGCACCGAGTGCGTTTGCAGCGCGTGGATCGTGTTACAGACGATGTGCTCCACCTGCGGGATGAGGTGCTGCGGGGCTGAGTTCGCCGCATTCGTAACCTTTGCAGCAGGCATGGCCGCCGCGGTGTGGCAGACCACGCGGTCGGATGTGGCCGAAGAAATCGCGCTCGCGAACGCACTGCGCACGCCACAGCGGCGCTTGAGTCGATCCGGCTAAGCCAGGTGTTTCGGCAAGCCGGTACGGCACGGTCATGGCGCGTCGTGACGTTCAAGGTCGCTCAGCACCAACGCGGCATTGCGCTTGAGCCCCGCCAGCTTCGCCCGCTTCATCGGTGACGTCCGGAACGCCGTGCTGAACGCCCCCTGATCGAGCGCCAGAATGTCCGTCGCCAGCGTCACCGCATCCTTCCCCGCAATGAACTCCCGCGCCCGGAACGGCGAGTCCTCCGCCAGTTCCTGCGAAAACTTCACGTTCCACGGACAGCAGGTCTGGGAGATGTCTCGGTATAACCGCTTTGCGATCCCGCTCACGACGGGGCGGGGCACCCTCAGCGCAGGAGGGCGTCCCGGCACTCGTCGCGACGCCCTGACGGTGTGACCTTAGTCACAGATACTGAATGGTCGGCTGCGTGTCTCCATCTCCGGGATCCCGATGGCGATTCTCGTCAGCAAGACCCGAGCACAGGGCGCCTCAGTCGTCAGAACGCTCCCCGCCGAGGTCGCGCGCCGCCTGTCGGTGACGCCTGGGCAGGAACTCGAGTGGATCGAGGACGGCATGGGCGGCTTCCGTGTGGTGCCCCCCCCCCCGAGACCGCCGAGGCGCTGGTCGTGCACGAGAAGATCATGACCGAATACGACGCGGTGTTTCGCGCGCTCACTCGGTAGGCACGATCAGTGAAACCGGAGCCGCGCTGGCAAACGGACACCACGCTGCTCGCAATCCATGCGCAGCAGATCGAACGGCGTGGCGGTGAGCACGGTGTTCGCGATCAGCACATGGTGCTGTCAGCGCTGGCGCGACCTAAGCAGCGCTGGCACTACGATGCGTCGGCCGATCTCGCCGACGTGGCAGCGTTGTATCTGGTTGGCCTGCCGCAGGCGCAGGGGTTCGTCGACGGGAACAAGCGCACGGGGCTGGCCCGGGCGTTGGTGTTCCTTGCGCTCTCGCCGCCGCGTCCTGCCGAATCGCCTCGGCCACGATCCCGCTGCGCGAGCGACCATGCTGCGCCGCGCGTTCGTCGGCGGCGCGCAGTGTTCCGGGCGGCAGCGGAATGCCGATGCGGGCGATGGGGGGCTTGCGGTCCATGGAGAATCACACTCGGTGACACTGAATGTGACACCCTCCTCTCTCACGTCCGGCCCCTCAACCCCACGAGTCCCCCCATCTCCACCCCCACCCGCCCCGCGAGCTCGAGAATTTCCACCACCTGCCCCTTCTTCAGCGCTCCCCGGCTGTAGTGTCCCTCGCGCCCCGACAGCCCCAACGTGATCGTCTCCGCGAGGCACGCATAGATCTGTCCCGTGGGCAGCGGCATCCACCCCGTCGCCAGCGCCTGTCTCTCGGGAAGTTGCGCCAGCGAGCCGTGATACGCCGCCACATCGGGGCGCTCCGTGAATACCGCGGGGGCGATGTTGGAAGGCACCGAAATGTCGAGAATCACGGCTCCCCACTTCAGGATGTCCGAGGTGATGAGAACGTCGGTCGTGCTGGTGCCAAGCACGATCGCATCGCAATCGATCAACGCGCCCACGTCGTCGCTCACCCGCACTGCCGCCGCGTCGATCGCCGAGCCCTGGAGGATGCGCGTGCGCGCCAGCTCCATGCGCCGAGCCGCATCATCCCCCCGCCGGTGGATCAACGTCATCGCCGCGGCATGGTCGCCGATGAGCTGCGCCAGGACGTTGCAGATGTTGCCGGCTGCCCCTACCACTCCCACTCGGCACTCCTTCAACGCGCGACCGCGCTCGCGAAGCGCACGACGCAGCGTCTCGAAGGCGAAGCCGGCGGTGAGGCTGTTGCCTGTCGTGATCGATGGCCCGTATTCGCTGACGAGCAGTCCGTTGCTGGAGACGATGCTCGTGTACTGCCCAAGCCCTGCCAAGGCGCACCCACGGCGCCCGGCGAGCGTGACGGCGCGTCGCACTTCCTCCAGCGCGGCAAAATCGCGGCGCTTGAGCGACTGCTCGAAGAACTCCGTCGTCCGCATGATGCCGTACACCTCGAGTTGGATGCGCTCGCCCGTCGCCGATTCGATCTCCTGCTCCAGGTAGACCACCGGATCGGCGACATCGCCAAAGGTGTCCATGAAGCGGCGACGCTCGCCCGCGCTCAGCGCGGCCAGTGCGGCGTCCATGTTGCCGGCGTTGGCCTGGTCGATGACATGCGTGACGAAGGCCACTCGGCGCGCCCCGTGACGCCCGTTCGAACGCGCCCGCACGAGCGGGGCCGAGCGTACCTCGAGCGCATCGGGTGGGAGGTTGTCGTGCCAAAGGTCGCGCGTCAGCTGCAACAGCTGGCGGTTGCGGATCAGTACGCAGAGTTCGCGCAGCGCCGCCAGCGTGCGATCGACCTCCACATCGCTCACGTATACACTTGGCTCGATGCGCAGTACCGTCGTGCGGCTCAGCGTCACCCCCACACGAATGCCATGGCGCGTCAGCAGGTAGCTCATGAAGAGGTACGAGCCAAGCCCTGCGTCGGTCGCCGTCTTGAGAAAGAGCGGGATCTCGACGGCGTCACCCGCGAGGTCGAAGTCGAGACCCAGGAGAAAGCCGCGTCCGCGTACGTCCGCGATGTACCGTCCCACCTCTTGCTGGATCGCCGCGATCCCCTCGCGCATGCGCGCCTCGAAGCGCCGCGCGCGCTCACTCACGGATGGCGTGAGCGACTCCACCTCATCGATCGCCGCCAGCGCCACCAGGCACGACGGCTCGTCCTCGGCGAAGGTCGAGCTGTGCATCCACCCGAACTCCGCGACGTACCGGTCAGCTGCAATGCATGTCGCCGAGAGCTTTGACAGGCCGCCACCCAGGCTCTTGCCGAGCAGGATGTAGTCCGGCTGGAGTGCGAGGTGCTCGCAGCAGAGGAAGCGGCCCGTCCGGAAGAAGCCGGACTGGATCTCGTCGGCGATGAGCGGCACGCCGAGCGCGCCACGCACGCCTTCCATCCAGCGGGCGAAGGGCTCAGGGAGCGGGAACATCCCCCCCTCGCACTGGAGCGGTTCGAAGATGATCCCGACGATCGGCGAGATCTTCCCCAGGCCGACAGCGCCCGCATCGATCGTGAGCGACCGAACCACCTCGTCGCAGCCAGCGGTGTCGGACGCGTCAAGGAAGAGCGTGTCGACCGGGGCGCGGTCGAACATCGACCGGAAGGCGGGGTTCGAGGTCGCCGACAGGGCGCCCGCCGTCTTGCCGTGGTAGCTCCCCTGCACCGCGAGGAGGATCGGCGCCTGGCGCTCGACCGCTTCCTTGAGCGCGCGAAGCGGTGCGACTGACGGATCCTCCGGACGCTGGTCCAGGCACTCCAGGAGCATTTTGTCGATGGTCGTGGTCCAGTGCCGTCGACGCGCGCCGTGCTCCATGAGCGCATGCTTGATCGCCGCCTCGACTGCCTCGGTCCCCGTGCTGGAGAAGTGGACGAGGTGTCCGTCGCTCGAGGGGAGCGCGCTCCGCAGAAGTCCACCCAACCGTTCAGCGAGTGTCGCGGCCGGCTCGCGCACCGACCCCTGCACATTGGTCGGGACGCCGGCCGCGTACGCGTCGCACAGCGTCTTCACGAGGCGCGGATGGTTGTGACCGAGCAAGGTCGAGCCGTAGCCGCCGAGTAAGTCGAGCACCTCGCGGCCGTCAGCGTCGGTGAGGAGGTCACCCTCTGCCCGCGTGTAGACGCGGTCGATCGCCAGCAGTCGCAGGAGCCTGGCGATGTAGGGCTTGACGTGCCGTTCGTACCGCGCGGTCGCGTCGGCGGTCTCTGCGGCGAGGGTGGTGTCGGAGTGTGCCATTGGGCGCCGTAACCTTGAGAGGGGAGTCTCGCGCTCCGAACGGAGCGCGAGGACAACCTCGGCGTTCCGGCACCGGCGCCCCATCCGTCAAGTGACGTAGATGGCTGGGGTTGATGACGTATGCATGGCACGGTGTGGAAATCGCGTGCATCGCCGTCGCCTGGCGCCGACACGGGGGTCAGTGGCCAGCGCGGCCCCGCGGTGGGGCAGCCGCAACGGTACGGTACCCCCCCGCCACCGCGCGAACGCACACACTGGAGCGATCCCTACTCCCGTGAGAGAGTCAGGCGCGTGGGATTTGACCCTCGGAGCAGGGGAGTGCAGCGCCACAAATGCGGCGGGCAAGCGATGACTGCAGGCCTCATCGCACTCATCACGGACGCACTGGCCGCGGCCACGTCGACCTGCACCGCGACCACCCAGCCGCCGCGCGTCTTTGCGGAGCGGACCTGTCAGACGCTCGACAGCTGGACGTGCGTACGCCGCGTGGTCGCCAGCACACCACTCCGGCGGCCACAACTTCACCCGTGGTGAATACTCCAGGCTAGCGGAACATGTCCATGTTACCCAGCAACCACCACAACACCAGAAAGATCAGCACGGTGCTGAAGCAGCCGCCTCCCAGCTTCTTGGCACCATATCCGGCGGCCAGCCCACGCAGCAGCTTGCTCATTGCGTCACTCCTTCACACAGGTAAGGCTCGCGCGATGCGAGCTGAACGCTGGAATGCCGCCAATCGCACCGACGGCCCGCACGTTGCATGTAATGAACGGTGTTCGCTCACGGCAGTCATCGCGTCCAGCACGGAGTCGTCCCATGTCGTACGGCATTCGCCACAGGCAGGATTCGATTCCTGTCGTGTTTCCTCTTCTGCTCGCCACCGGAGCGCTGAGCCTGCTCGCGATCGTGTGGCGGCAGCGCAGTGCACCCCGGCACGAACGCAATCTGCTGCCGAACGCCGCCTCACGCCGACTTCGTCGTGCCAGCGAACGTCTCGACACCGGTGACGGTACGCAGCTGGCGAGCGGTGGCAGCGGCGCACTGATTCATCGCCGGTACGAGATTGCACTCCCCAATAGCGCCGTCAGCCACGACATCGTCCTGCGGTTGATGCAGCTGCATCTCACCGAGTTCGCACCCGCCACGCTCGCACGATTCGAGAAGCGCGTGGGCAGTGATCAGCTATTCCGCGTCGGGGACGAGTACGAAATCACGATGCTCGGACCTTGGAACGGTCGCGTTCGCGTCGCCGAGATGACGCAAGACAGCTTCACGCTCGTGACGCTCGAGGGACATCCGGAAGCCGGTCACATCACGTTCTCCGTGCAGGATGACACCAACTCGGCGGGACAGCTGCTGGTGCGCATCGAGTCACTGGCCCGGTCACGTCATGCGATCGTGGCGGCGGCCGACGGAGCGCTGCGCGTCGGCAAACGGGTGCAGACCGAGGTGTGGATCACGTTCCTTCAGCGGTTTGCCCTGCTCGCCGGCGTCAGCACACGCCCGGAAGTCGGCATCACAACCGAATCACTGCCCGACGCGACCACCGTTCCGCCGCGTGACGCCTGATTCTGCCGCGCTCGACGCGGCGCTGGTGAAGCGACTGGCCGAGATCGGGCTGATGGAACCAACGATCGATCTCGCGCAGCGCGACAGCTACGTCGCTGCCGCCGGATGGCACGTGGACTCGCGAGAGGCACCCTCGCCGGCCACCCCGAGCGCGGCGAGATCACGTTCGAGCTCGTGAAGCAGCAGGCCACCGGTGCGGTGGCGTTCCGCATCCATTCGTTCTCGCAGACGGGCCACATCGCCAACCTGCTGCATCGCATCGGCTTCCGGCTCGTCGGACGTCGGCTGCAACGACGTTTTGCGGAAGAATCATTGGCCAACATGCAACGGGTGGTGGGCGCCGAGGTCGCCGCTCGCGGCCACGTTGCCGAGCGCGAATGAGCGAGACCCGTGGTGGGACGACCGCGCGCCACGCTCATCACCCGTGCGTCATGGGACGACGTTACGTCCGGTCACGAGACCGACGATCATCGCAATGTCGGCGACGACGACGAAGACCACGAACAACGTCTTCGCGATAGCCCACGACGCGGTGGCGATGCCGCCGAAGCCGGTCGATGCGTGGCGTGCTTCGTACTCGTTCACCTCGCGCTCCACCTCGTCGCAACCGTCGCATTCCGCTGTAACCCGCGCCGCTTCGCGCGTTTCATCGGCGAGTTCTCGAACGCCACGCTGAACGCCACCTGATCCAACGCCAGAATGTCTCGCGCCAGCGTCACTGCGTCCTTCGCCGTGATGAACTTACGGGTTGCGAATGGTGAGTCTTCACCAGCGCGTAGAAGCACTGCACAGTTCACGGACACACGCTCTGGGAGACGTGTTGGTATGACCGTACCGAGATTCCGCTGAGCACTGGATCGCTCACGATCAACCGGTGAAAGTGCTCACTGATGGTCACGGCGCGCGCCCGACCCGCCGCAGTGCCGTTGCGAGCGACTCCCCTGCCGGAACCGTCACGTCCGGCACGACGCCGACGCCCTCCCAGTTCGTCAGCGTCACCGGGTTCACTGGGCGAGCGAACGGCACGGCCATCAGGAAGTGGTCGTCAATCCGGTGACTCGCCATCGGGTGCGCGCCCCCGCCGGTGATCTCTCCGATGATGGTCGCTCGTTTCAGTTGCTGCAGGTCGTACGCGAATTCCTCGCCGCCAGAGAAGGTGCGCGACGACGTGAGCACGTACACCGGCCTCGCACCACCGAAGCGCAGGCCAGGCACACTGTCTCGCGTCCAGAACTCTTCGGTCGTGCCAGTGCGGCGCGTCCAGAGATCGTTGAGGTGCGTGCGCCCGTCAAAGAGGTAGGACGCGACGTAGGACACCATCGCCGGCTCTCCGCCGCCGTTGTCGCGCAGGTCGAGGATGAACTCGCGCGTACCGGCGATGGCAGTCATCGCCGCCGATGCCGAGGCACCGCAGAATTCGGGATCGGCGAACATGTCGAGCTTGATGTAGCCGACGTTTCCGGACAGCACCTCGACCTTGTCGAAGCCACACTTGATCCCGTCCAACCGCGCCTGCTCTCGCGCTGCGGCTTCGGCTGAGCGCACGGCTGACATGTGTGAGTCAGGCGGTAGCACCTCCACGCTGTAGATCAGGTGCAAGTGCTTGTCGCGCGTCAGTTCAGCCAGGTCGTCGTCGAGGCGCATCGCGAATGAGACCCCGTTGCCGAACAGGCCATACGCGCCACGCGCACTCCGGACGCGCAGCGTATCCCCCACGTGCTTCGCCACGTCCGGCGACACGTAGAACGTGTCGAGCAGCGCCGCGGTGGCGGCGACCGTCCGCGCTCGCGTCGCGGCATCGAGGCGCAGTGCGGCGGCGGTGACGTTCGCTCCGAGCGGTTGAAAGCGCCGCATGCTGACGTGGTGCGGCGCGGCGGCAGACACGTCGATCACTCCGTACGCCGTCATCGGGCTCCTGCGCTCGCGCACGATGAACTCCACGCGCCGTGGGCCGCTCCGCTCGATGCTGAGCAGCTCGAAACCGCCCGTCTGCTCGCGGAATCCGAGCTCGTCCCCGACGACGACGTTTGGCTCGAAGCGCCGAGCGTAGGCGGCGACGCGCGCGCTGTCAGCGCTGTTGAACGCGGCGATCCAGGCCCGCAGTGCGTCGCCAGCCAGCGTTCGGGGAATCGCTGGATCGATTCCCGACGTCGTCGCGTGCGTCGTCGATTGCCGGATGGTCGGCGCCTTCGCTGCGATACGTGCACTCAAGGACGCCTGCGCGCTGGCCGGCGTGGGAACGGCGACGGCGAGCAGGGGTGCGAAGAACAGAACTCGGAGGCGCATTGCGAGATTCCCGTGTTGTATGCCACGATGCGACAGGTATGCGATCAGGAGGGCACAGAGGATCAGCAGCGCACCGAAGGCGAACGTGACGCGCATGCCGGTCGCGATCGCTGCGGGATGGGCGGTCACGACGTTGATCGCCCCCGTCGCCCGCGCGAACAGCGCGCCCATCACCGTCACACCCGTGATGAGACCGAGATTGCGTGACAGGCCGAGCAGACCGGAGATGACACCGACTCCGTCCGGACGAGTACTCGTCATCACGGCCGTGTTGTTGGCGGCCTGGAACAGTGAGTACCCTGCGGTGATCACGACCAGCGGCGCCACATACCCTGCAATGCCGACGCTCATCGGAGACACAGCAATGCCAGCGCAGCCGGCCACCATTCCGATCAGACCGGCAATCGTTGCGACACTGGCGCCGAATCGATCCACGACGCGGCCGCCCGGCGCGCTCGTCAGTGCCGCGACGATCGGACCCGATGACATCACGAGTCCGACGTGAGCCGCGTCGAGTCTCAGCGCGCCGGCGAGATAGAACGGGCCAACCACCAGCGTGGCCATCACCACGGTCGTGACGAGGATGCTCATCACGAAGCCCGCACCCAGTGCGGCGCCCCGGAGCATGGACAGGTGGACCAGCGGCGACTCGGCCTTCGACTCCGCGAACGCGAACAGCCCACCGCTGACCAGGGCGCCGAACAGCAAGCCCACGTTCAGCACACCGAAACTCCCGCGGCCGATCGTCATGGCGAGTGCATACGACGCGATCGTCAGCGTGAGGAGTACCGTACCGAGGACGTCGAACGCGGCACGGTCCGACGTCAATTCGTCGGAATCGGCTGGCAGGAACCGATGCGCCAGCAGGAGTGCCAGAACGCAGAGCGGTACGCACGCGAGAAAGATGGCCCGCCAACCGAAGGACGTGATCAGTACGCCGCCGAGCGCTGGGCCGAGCGCCGTGCCGACGGCAGACATCGTGCCGAGCAATCCCATTGCGCGGCCCGTCTTCTCTTTCGGGATCGTCTTCGCAACGAACGCGATGGTCAGGGCCATCATGATCGCTGCACCGAGACCCTGGAGCGCGCGGGCGACAACCAGCGTCCAGAGCGACGGCGCACCACCGCACAGCACTGATGCCACGGTGAACAGGCTCATCCCCGAGAGGAGCAGCCGTCGTCGGCCAATGATGTCGCCCAACCGTCCAACGCTGACGATCAGTGTCGTGATCGCGAGAAGATACGCGAGCACGATCCATTGCACGCTCTGAAAAGGCGCATTGAACGCCTGCGCCAGTGTCGGCACGGCGACATTCGCGATGTTGGTGCCAAGCGACGAGAGCAGCATCGAGAGAGAGAGGCTGACCAGTATGCCTCGCTCCGACCGGCCGCGTCGCGAACGGTCAGTCCTGTTCGGGTCTGGTCTTGCGGCGGCCGTTGTCATCGTACGAAGCGTCTGCGACGACAGTCGTGACCTGGTCCGATTGCTGGTGCGGTGTTCATCGTCTCGCCGGCGTGAGGGTGACGGTTGCCTGATGTGGTCGCGCCCTGCGGATGATGCATTCCGCCACGATCACGTTGATCACCCACCCCGCGCCCATCAGCACTGCCCGTACCGATTCGTCCGGCCGGCCGACGAGCACGTAGTACGGCAGATGCGTCAGCACCTGCGTGCCCGCACCCATCCCGATCGCATACGCGCGGAGCATCCATTCACCGTGTGCGGTGAAGTTGCGTTGCCGGATCGCGTTGATCGCCAGCAGCATGGAGATCAGCATGCCGGTGCCGAACACCAGGCGTTCGATGTAGAGCGCCTCGCCGTCACCCGCAGGCCAGGGATAGACCAGCGTCATCCAGAGCCCCGATACCGCGGCGATGAGGCCGCATACCACCACCACCCGCCCCGATGCGCGGTGCCACGCGTGGTGACGTGACCTGAACGCCGGCGCGAACTGCAGCGCGCCGAGGATGCTGAACGGAATGACGGCGAGAATGTGCAGCACCACCGGCAGCGGCATCGCGACGAACCGCGCGTTGGCGGCGGTGACCGCGGCACCGCGCGCCAGTTCGCTGAGTCGTGCCGTGCCGGCCAGCGCCGGCACGGCACTCAAGGCGACCAGCGCCGCAAGGATCTTCCAGTCCGATAGGCGTTGGCCGCGTTGCGTTGACATGATCAGCGCGTCGCGATGCGGAAGCCGCCCATCAGGCTCACATCATTGCGCCGGACCGTGGCGCCCTTCGCCGTCAGTGGGGCAAAGCCGGTCACGTAGTCGCGGGCTTCGACGCGAAACCGGATGCGACGGTAGCCGAGTTCTCCGCCGGCGCTGCCGTACGCCGCCAGATTGTGGGTCGCGTCCACGTCCAAACTGCGATAGTTGTAGCTCCGGCCGCCCGCACCGGCGCCAGCAAACGGCGTGAACGTCAGCGCGTGTCCTGACAACCAGCGATCGGCGCGCAGCTCGGCGCCGACATCGTACGTGAACACATTCAACTTCGGCGTGTTGACGCTCGCGATGTCGCGAGTCCGGGCCCAGCCCATCGAGGTCGTCACGGCTAGGTATGGCCGGACGGCGTACGACAACTGCGCGAGGTTCATCCGGGCGTTCTTGAGCGCATCGCGCTGGTCGCCCGTCGGCAGCAGGGCGCCGTCCGAGACGATGAACTCGAATCGCGAGCGCACCGAGGGACGTGCGTCGGCGGTTTGCGCGTTGGCGGTGCTGGCCGCGGCGACGAACATCACGGCTGCCAGGGCAGCCGGGGCGATGGAGGTGGCGCCGACGCGGCGGATCCGGCGGTGGGCGGCCGTGGTGGGTGCTGCAGTGGTCTGTGACATTGTGTCGCTCCGGAAGGTGGGTTATGTTTACGTCATACACTGTTACGAGTATACGATATACACAGTTTCGGGTCTGTCAATAGTTAGACCGAAAAAGGGAGCGAGATGGCAGGACGCCCTGCAGCAAAGCCGCGGAAGAGCGGCGGTGGAAAAGCCACGAAGCAGACGAAGGCCGAGTCACTGCCCGCTGCCTCGTCCGGCGTCGCGTTCGATAGCGCGGACATCGCGCGGCGCAGCGAGTTGTTGTGGGAGGCGCCGGCGAAGCCGACGCGTGGACCGAAGGCGGCGCTGACCCGCGAGGACGTGGTGGCAGCCGCGATCCGCGTGGCAGACGCGGGCGATCTGGCCGCGCTCACCATGCATGCCGTCGCCTCGGAGCTCGGCTACACGCCGATGGCGCTCTACCGCTACTTCCCGAACAAGGAAGCGCTGGTCGATGCCGCCGTCGATGCCGCGCTCGGCCGCCCACCGGCCCGCCCCGGTCCGCACGAAGGCTGGCGCGCCGAGATCCGGCACTGGGCGTATGCCAAGCGTGCGATGTTGTGTGCGCGCCCCTGGCTCGCGGAACTGCCGTTCGTCGCAGCGCCCCACGGCCCCAACTGGCTCAGCTGGCATGAGGCGTTCCTGCGCACCATCGCGCACACCGGCCTCAGCCCCGAAGACATGATGGATGTGCTCAGCGTCGTGCACGGCTATGTGCATGGCAGTTCGGACACGATCATTTCGCTGGCGCGCGCCACGGCCCGCGGCGTGACGCCAGAGCAATGGGCGCAGGCGGTGGGTGCCGATCTCTGTCGGGCGATCAACGATCCGCGGTATCCAATGCTCTCCGGTATCCTGACCTCAGGCTCCGGTGGGATCACGCCCGATTCACCGTTGCCCACGAAGCAGGGCAAGCCACGCACCATGGACGAGAGTTTCGACTGGGGGCTCGAGCGGGTGTTGGATGGGATCGCACTGTATCTGGAACGGAAGTGAGGATGGCGCAGTCGATGTCGGTGTCATGACGTAACACCACACGGTGCCGCCGCCCTTGGCCAACTGAGCAGCCGGCGTCGTCGTGGCTCGCAGATCACGCTGCAAGTGCGACGCAAACGCGATGTGGCGCGTCCCCACGGGGCGCGCCACATCGCGTAAATGCGCCATCGATCGCATCGCGCGGCACCGACACTCAGGCCGCGGCACCGCTGCAGGCGCAGGACGAGCAGGAGCATGAACTGCCGCACGAGCAACTTGTCGCCGAGTCGTTGCGGACCTCTTGCGTTCCCGTACCGCAGGTGCAGATGGTGCAGTTGCAGATCGTGCAGACGCAGGATGAAGTCGTTTCGGTATTCATGGCAAACCTCGGAACTGGGATTGTGACACGACGGTCCGGCCTCTCCGGACTCCGCACTCGCCGGATGCGTGTGCGCTGGTCGTCGTGAAGTGGAGATTAGGCCCCAGCACCAGGTCCGGATTGAACGAAGAGGCTGAAGATCCGCCGAACGATTCGTAGCTGGTATGTCGCGATTCAGCCTCTCCGTTCAATGCAGCCGTCGCACCGCGCACGAGACTTGAGCCACACCTGACGACGGCTCGGCGCACTGCCGCAGACCTTCGCACACAACAAGTCACCGTTCATTCTCGGAGCAGATCATGTTTGCACCATCGTTGCGTCGCACTGCGATTCTCGTCGCCGTCGCCGTGTCCACCGCCGCCGCGCAGGGCACCTCAGGCGCCGCTCGTCCCGACGACACATTCACAATCAGGAGTCGCAGCTCATTGAGCCTCTCCATGATCCAGAGCCGACCGCAGGGCGCGTTTGGACGCAACATCGGCCTCGGGTACGGACTGGATGGCGCCTATCTCCTCCGGCTGGACAGGGCCGGCATCTGGAGTCTGCGCGCCAGCGCCGGCGTGGCGAGCTACGGCAACGAATCGCGGCGCACCGCACTGAGCGAGACCGTGGGAGGCCGAGTCGCGGTGAACGTCACGACCACGAACTATCTCGTGCCGATCAGCGTCGGGCCGCAGCTGAGCTGGCCCACCGGTGTGTTCCGCCCATACGTCAACGTCGGCGTCGGCGCGCAGGCCTTCTTCACCGAGAGTCGAGTGCAGGGCACAGCGAGTCCCGTCGTGCTGGCCAGCACCACCAATCACTCCACGGCCGTCGCATCCTGGTCGTTCGGTGGTGGTGTGTATCTCCCGCTCTACGCCGGGAAGACGCGCGTCGACCTCGATCTCGGTGCGCAGTACGTCGCTGGTGGCAGTACGCGCTACCTCGCCGCAGGCAGCATCGTCGACCTGCCCGCCGCGCAGATCTCCGTGACACCAGTCGAGAGCCGCACCCACATGGCCGTCATCCGCATCGGTGCGCGAGTGCGGCCGTGAGTAGCAACTTCAACACAGCGCTCCGGTCAGCTGGCCGGGGCGCTGTTGCGCTGCTCGCCGTGCTTGTCCTGCTTGGCTCGGCGTATGAGCGAGTGATGCGCTCGCGCGGCACTGCGGATTTTCCGCCCCCCGGCCGGCTCGTGAGCATCGGTGATGGTCGCCACCTGCAGATCGATTGCCGTGGCGCTGGCTCGCCGACGGTGATTCTCGAGTCCGGGCTGGACATCCTGGGGTCTCTCAGCTGGATGGCCATCCACGACTCGATCGCGCGCACGACGCGGGTGTGTGCATACAGCCGGGCGGGCATCATGTGGAGTGAGCCGACCGGTGCGCGCTTTGACAGTCGTCTGGCCGCGCGAGACTTGCACACCGCGTTGTCGGCGGCCGGTGAGGCATCGCCGTTCGTGGTCGTGGGGCATTCGATCGGCGCGGCGTATGCCATGCGTTTCACCGCGGACTACCCGGCCGAGGTGGCGGGCCTCGTGCTCGTCGATCCATCACATCCGAATCAGTTCGCCGAGTTCAGACGAGTAACGGGGAAGTCGCTGGAGCCATCGGGTAACGTCGAGCGGGCTGCCGCAACTCTCTCGTGGACCGGAGTGCTTCGGCTGCTGCCCGACGAGAATCCGCAATCGTGGCCAATGTCATTGCGCGCTGCTGCCCTGGCGTTTCTTCCGACCTCACTCGCTGCCGCGGCTGAGGAGGCTCGCGCGATCGTGGCAACGCAGGGGGACGCCGCGACCATCCGTGACTTCGGTGCCCGGCCTCTGGTCGTGCTCAGCGCGGCCGGCGAACACCCGTCGACCACGCTGAAGATGATGGGGTTGACGCGTGAGCAGGGTATTCGCCTGCAGGCGACGCAGCACCGGCTTCATGTCGCGCTCGCGTCGATGTCCCGTAGCGGCCGGTACGAGCTCGTCCCACGCAGCTCTCACTACATTCAACTCGACCGACCAGGCATCGTAATCAGCGCCATTGGTGCGGTGGTCGCTGCGGTCCGCTCGACACACCAGTAGCGACTGCAGAAGCCGCGTAGTCAGCAAGACGCCGATGGGAGCTTTCTCTCCCATCGGCGTCAATCGTTGTATCAAATCGCAGGTCACGCGCTCGAAGCGTTGCATTCACGACCCGTCACGACGCGCACCCACTCTTCGGGCGCTGATAGTCGCACGTGCAGCTCCCCTCCGCGCATGCCATCCCGGCTCGGCCTGCCTTCACACACCGCCAGCACGGCGCCAGCGGCTCGTTCGACTCACGCAGGCCGAGCACGCGCGAAGCGATGGTGGCACCGCCGGGAGCCATGGCGTGCAGGGCGGGCCTGCCGGTGACGTCGAACGACATCTCCGCCAGCGTCGTGAACCCAGCCTTGGTGATGCCGGAGCCGGAGGCATGATTCTCCGGGGCGTAGGCTATCCAGAATCGCTCGGCCTCCTCGGACTCGGCGCGCAGGATGGCTTGCAGCAGCTGTGGATAGATGCCGATACCTCGATGCGTGGGGAGTGTCACGAAGTTCCAGAGATACCGCTCGCCCTCGGCAATCGGGAATACCGCACCCACTTCGCCGATCTCGGCCATCGTGGTGGCGACCCATCCCCACGCGGCAGGTGCACCAGCCAGCCACGCTACGTACGCGCGGTGACCGGCCTCGAATCGCCTGGTCATCTCGGCAGGGTGTCTGCCTTGCAGCGCCGCCATGGAGTCAGCATCGAGCTCTCGGCGAACGGCGAAGGACGGCAGTGATGGCAGGACTGCCATCGAGTCATCACGGTGACGCATGGCGAATGGCATTGGTGGCCTCAGGGAGTTGATGTTGGTCGGCGGGGGATCGTAGATCGTGAGCGGGCACGAACGCGCCTGGCGGTGCGAGGTTATCGTGGCATCGGCGGAGGGTCGAGATAGCCGGCTGGCGCTGCCAACGGGCCGCTCAGCGTGCGCATGAAGGCCACGAGCTGCCCTTGCTCCCTGCTCGAAAGCTTGAGTGCCTTCAGTTCGGAATGACCGAACGGTGCGCGCGGTGCGGTGTTGTAGTGCCTCAGCACATCTTCCAGTGTTCCGAGCTGCCCCGCGTGCATGTACGGCGCCCGGTTCGTGACATTGCGCAGCGACGGAGTCTTGAAGGCGCGTACGAGTTCCGGGCCGTCCACGACGGCGAAGCGCAGTTCGCTGCAGTCATCTGGCTTGGCGTCGCTGTAGCGGCTCGTACAGCTGAATTCCCCGGCGACGGCTTGCCGCGCGCCCGCGGCGCGTCCGCTGTCAGGCGCCACGACCTCGGTCGACGCCGGAACGCCGGTATTGTGAAAGTGGTCGTCGGTGAACCGTGGTCCGTTGTGGCAGTTGACGCAGCTCCCCTTGCCGATGAACAGCCGCAATCCGGCCACTTCATCGGGCGAGAGCGCACCGTCCGCCGCGCGTGAATCATCGGCCAGTTCGGCGGCTACATAGCGATCGAAGCGCGACGGCGCGTAGGTGATCTGTCGCTCGTAGGCGGCAATCGCCTTGCCGAGATTGGCGTACACACGCGTGATGTGCTGCTGTCGTACGGAGGGGATGTGTTCCCACGCGTCGCGCCACGCTGAATCCGGGACAGGGCCGGCATTCTGCGGCAGACCGGCAAGATCGGGGAGCCGTCCGAAGACGGACTCGTATTGGGCGCGATAGTGCCGCGCCACGACGTGCGCGTAGAGTGTCCTGCTGCCGCCGTGCTCCGCCGCGCTCTCGAGCGGCCCGAGTGCCTGCGCCCACTGACTGTCGGCGCGGCCATCCCAGAACATCCACGGGCTGTGCGCCGTGGCCGCCACCGGCATCGTCCTGCGCGCAGTGGTCCCGACGCCGATGGCGAGGGCCCGCGCGTCCTGAAAATCCCTGGCAGGCAGATGGCAGGAGGCGCACGAGATCTTGCCGTTGCCGCTGAGGCGCGTCTCAAAGAACAGCTGTCGTCCGAGCGCCGCTGCCTGTCGGTCATCGGCGTACTCATTTGAAGGATCGGCGCGCAACGTTTCGAGACTGCCAAGTGACAGTGACCGAAGCGTCGCGCGCTCCTCGGCTGACCAGCGCGGCGTCATGCCGGCCCAGGCCACCGAGACGATAACGATTCCCAGCATGCTCGCCGCCAGGCGGATCCTCGACGTGAAGATCGTATTGACGCGCAGACGGCTGATGGCGGATTGGACGGAACGGAAGCGTGAGGTCATGGCTCGTCGCGTTGGAGTGAACGCCGGATCTCAGGTATGGATCAGAGCTTCAGGTTGAACACGATGGAGTCACGTCCCGTGGCGCTGTTCACGCGGAACTTCACGACCCACCAACCGCCCATGTTGAACTTCATCCCCTCGACGAGATGGTCACCGTTGCCGAGCGCACGCGTGACCTGCGGCCTGGTCGGAAGCCCGTGACCATGCTGCGGCATGCCGCCGTTCACCGTCAGCGTTGCGCTGTCCACCGGAGTGCCCGCCGCCGTTACGAGGTGCAGGGTCCACTGCTGCAGCTTGCTCTTGGGGATCGAGTCGCCCTGCGGGTGAATCGTCGCGACGTAGAGCCCGGCCTCGCTCGTGCGGGTTCGCGAGTAGTCCAGGTCTCTCGGGGCCTTGGCGAACATCATGCAGCCCGTCAACAGGCCGAGGGCAGCGATGGTGCCGAAGCGTGTGATCAAGCGGCCGGGAGTGCGGCGGACGTCGGTGCGGGTGCGCATTGGATCCTCGAGGAGGGATGGTTGGACACGGAAAGGCCACGTCCGGTGGACGTGGCCTCAGGTTATGCTCGCGGGGAGATGCCGTCTTGAACGTTGCGGCTAGGCTCTTGTACGTAGCGGCTGCGTTGCGAAGGCCTCAGTACGCGGCATCGTGCGTTTGGTGCCTCAGGCAGGCAGCATCGCGTGAGAACGCAGCGCCACCTGCTCGGCGATGAACGCAGCGTCCTCTCCAACCCCGCCGATCAATGACGAATTCAGCCGATGCTGAAAACGCAACCCGAGAAAGAAGAGTCCCGGCTTCGCCGTGGACCGGCCGCGGACATGCAGCGGCGAGCCTGTCTCGTCGAACGCGGGAAGGTTGATCCAGGAATAGTCCGGCCGGAAACCCGTGCACCACACGACCACCCGAGGTTCGATCGCGGCGCCACCGCACACTGGCATGCCGCCGCGCTCATCATCCAGCCGTCCGACACGCACGACTCCCGCCTCCGCGATGGACCGCTCTGGAATGCCGATCAGGGCATCGCCGCTTCGCTGGATATCCGAACGCATTCTTCGCCCCAATCGCGTGCCCGCGGTCGCCCGTTTCATCACCGGCCACAGCCAGTCGAAGACGTCCCTCCCGAGCAGCCGGCGAGGCATGTGACCGGTATTGCGCCCGGCGAGCCAGACCTTCCGGAAGCGCGCGAGTTCCAGCGCGATCTGTGCGCCCGAATTGCCGGCCCCCACCACCATGACCGGACCATCGGGAAGATCGAACGGGTCCTGGTACTGACTCGAGTGCAGTTGAAGGATCGTCGGTGTGAGTCGCGCCGCGATCGTCGGCACGAGCGGACGTTGGAACGGACCCGTGGCGACGATGACGTTGTCCGCCTCCAAGACCGACGCGCCACCATTCGCCATGATGCGGAATCGGGGGCCATCCGACGCGAGTGATTCCACGTGCGTGTTGAGGCGCACAGGCAGATCAAAGCGTGCGGCGTATCGTTCCAGGTAATCCGCCACTTCGTCCTTGTCGGCCATGTGGCCTGGTGGTGCCGGAAACGGCATCCCCGGAAGGCCACTGTATCGCGCAGGAGTGAAGAGGCGGAGCGATCCCCACCGCCGGCGCCAGTTGTCGCCGATCCTCCCCTCGTTGCTGAGGATGACGAAGTCGATGTCGCGGGCTGCGAGATGGTGGCCCACTGCGAGGCCGGCCTGGCCACCGCCGATGACGATGGTTTCAAATCGTTCGACGCGGACGGGGCCGGGTTGCTGAAGATGTGATGATGGCATTGCGCTGCTCGATGGGTGAAACCGAATGCGTGGCGGCAACGATTCCCGCCACGACATTCAGGATGCCCCACGCTGCCTTCGCACGCTTGAACGAATCGGCTGTTGTCACGGCGATCAGCCGTGAGACACGCCGCTGATTGACCTGCGACGCGGACGACTACAGGCGCAACGCGGCTCGCGCGAGAGTCTCACGCCGTCGCGCGAGTTTCTCTGCGCTGGCGACCGTGATCGCGTGCAGCACACCCGCCGGTGATACGATTGCGGTCACGCACGACACGTTCCTGTACGGGCTCGGCACCGAAGAAGGGCAGGAGGTCGAGTGACATCCAGTGCGTGGTGGCGCGGTAGCCAGTCAGCAGTCCCGCAGCGCCGAGGATCAGGGCACCGCTGCACACGGACGTGACGTAGGCCGCCCGTTCTGCGCGCGAGCGAAGGAACGCGAGCATCGTCTCGTCCTCGAGGCAGGCATCGACACCCCAGCCGCCCGGCACGCACAGCAGGTCGAGTGGCGGCGCGTCCTCGAATGATGAATCCGGCGTGATCAGCATCCCCAAGTCGGTGCGCACTGGAGCCAGGATCGCCGGGTTGATGGACGACATGGCCGCTCGTGACGGGCGAAACTGAGTGAATGCTACGGAAGACGGGAACGAGGGTCCTGAACGAAGCGGCTGTTTTCAGCGCCTGGGCCCAGGCCCGTGCCGTCGCGAGGCATATTCACCTGCAAGGCCGACGGCGGGAATCCGAACATGCGATGCGATGTCCGAGTGAGGTGTGCAGCGTCCGCGAAGCCCGCCGAGTGTGCCGCTGCGGACAGCGAGTCACCGTGCATCACAATCTCCCAGGCACGGAGAAAGCGACGCCAGAGCACATAGGGACGCAGCGCGGTCCCGGTCTGCTCGACGAAGAGGTGGCGAAACCGGCTCGGTGAGAGGCAGGCTTCCCCGGCCACCTGCTCCAGGGTGAGTGGCGCGTCGAGATGGCTCTTGATGTACGCAACCGCGCGGAGGATACGCTCGTCCGAGACGACGATCGCGCGCGTGCCCTGCGTCAGAATCCCGATCACGTCCTGCAGAGCGGTCACCGTCGCTCTGGCATTTCCGTGCGTCTGCCAGACGGTGAATAGCGCGGCCGCCGAGGCAACGAACGGCCCATCGGTGAGCGGCGCAATGCCCCGCCCAAGGTACTGCTCGACGAGCGCACGTCCGACAGGCGTCTCAGGCTCGATGAAAATGACTGCGCTGAACGGTATCTGCGTCGAGTCCATCGAGTGCGGCTGGCGCGATGGAATGATGCACGACCCGTACGCGGTCCATTCGACCCGATCGTCAGGCCGAAAGCGAATCCCGTGCTCCGAGCCGATCCCGATCTGAATCGCGTAATGCGAGTGCATCGGCGTGATGTTGACCGCCCGGCCGATGAGGGCGCAACCGCCTTCCCACGGGATGAAGTCGCCGGCGCCAATCATGTCGCCCATCGGGCCTCCTGAGGGTCTTCGGAATTCTAGCACATGGTGCGCGCAGAGTGGGAGCCGTGCTCGGATCGGTGCGCTGCCCTGCAATCCCGGGGGGATGTCAGCCTCTCCGTTCAAGCTGCGATGTCGATTGCGACCGAGCTTGCATCCCGAGATCAGCGACCCACCACGCAGGCAGATCGACTTCTTCCAGAGGAATGCACATGCTCACCACACACGATGCACGCCAGCACCGCAGAACGCAGACCGGCGTCGCATCTCAGCGTATGTCGCGGGCCACCTGGCCGGCAGTGCTGATCGCCGTCGCGATCACCGGTGCGGTCATCTCGTCCTTCACCCGCGCCGGCAGCGTCGCCCGCATTGCCACGCAAGACGCGAGCGCGCCGGTCTCCGAGCCCCTGAACGCAGCGGGACTGTTCACGAGTTTCGACAGGCGTCGATCGCACAACGGTCTCTACGCCGCAGCGGTCATCTCAACGGCGCCAGCAGCCAGCAGTGCGCTCCAGGCCTGGACCATTCACGTCGCCCGGCGCCAGCGTCGGATCGCGCACGCGAAGATGACGGTGGACGTATGGATGCCGGAAACCGAACTCCGCTCGCCGATCCATCCCTCCGTCCGCTACGTCGGCGACGGCAACTATCGCGTCGACAGTCTCGCCTTTCCGCACCCTGGCTGGTGGAACGTCGCGCTGGTGATCGACAGCCGATTCGGCACTGATAGCCTCGCATTCAATCTGTTACTTCCTGCGCACCAGCCTGTCGACACGGCCTCGCCCAAGGCAGGGCGATGAAGATGTCGCAGGGAGAAGTCGATGAACACCGTCGCACGATCAGCGTATCGAATCGCGCTGCCCGTCGCCTCGCTCGTGATGGCGCTGACAGTTCATGAACAGTGAGCGCCACAGCCTCCCCGCGCGATCCTCGATGGAGATGTGTCCGGTGCCATCAGGGCCAACCTTGCGCTGGCCCACCAGCAGACGTATGTCGCACGCGCCAACGCCCGGGTTCGCGCCGCCGGTGCGGTGCTGGGGGTCGCGGAACTGCTGGTGATCGGCAGCCAGCTGGAACTTCACGATCTCTGTTTCTCGAAGGCGGTGGTGGGCCGCGAGAAGGACCGCGAGTTCTGCCGCGCACTCCTGCGGCGTGGTGTGATCATGGCCGACGTCCTCGACTCGCGACTCGACACCGTGCCGTTACTCGATCCCCGCGTCCGCAGCACTACGCGCACCTTGGCGACAAGGACGCGGCGTTCGCCTTGCTGGCCGAAGTGATTCATAACAGGCGCGAAACAGGTTTGTTTACGCTCATCAACAGTCCGTGGATGCAGAGTCTCACGAGCGATCCGCGCTGGCAGTCGATCGTGGTCGCCGGTCAGCAGTAGCCACGGGCGTGCGGTCCGCGTCGCTGGAGCTGCTGGGCGATCACACCGCGGCCGTGACGGTGCTGGAGCGAGCGCCGGCCACGGCGGTGCGGCAGGAGCCGCTCTGATCGCCGCCAGCGTGCGCGACACTGTGTATCTTGCGCGATCAATTCCGTCAGGCGCCGCCGCTATCGCGGCATGGTCACCACGAAGCGTGTCCCCTCTTCAGTCGACGACGTGACATCGATACGTCCCCCATGGGCCGCCACGACGCGGTCGGCGATGTAGAGTCCAAGCCCCAGATTGTGTCCGGTCGGCGAGGTCGCACCATGCTTGAGCCGTTTGAATGGGCTGAAGAGGTCGGCGAGCTCCGAGGCAGGGATCGCCGGCCCGTAGTTGTGGACTTCCAGCAGCACGACGGAGTCCTTGCCCGTGCCGGAAGCGGTGATAGGGCGCATGATGTCGCCGTGCTGGACGGCATTGCCGAGGAGATTCGTGAGTACCTGCCCCATCCGCGTCTCGTCCCAGTTCCCTCGCAGCGTGCCGGCGATTTGCACGGTGATGGCTCGAGGTGACGCAGCAGTATCGAGTTCGTCAACGGCATGCTGGAGCACGGCGCCGAGATCCGTGTCACTGCGGGTGATCGTGAGGCCGGCACCCAGTCGACCGTGCGTGAAGTCGACGAGCGCATCGACCATCGAGATCATGCGCTTGACACTGCGATCCGCCCGCCGCATGAGCACCTGGTCCCGTTCGTCCAGTTCGGGCAGGGTCATCACGTGGTGCGTCACCATCTGCACGGTCATGAGCGGGGTGCGAAGATCGTGACTCAATACCGCGATCAGCGTGTCCCTCGCCTTATCCACGTTTTGGGTGAAGCGCGAGACCGATTCGGCGAGTGCCTGATCCACTGCTTCGTTGAAGCGTATCAGGTCCTCCTGGTCGACAGCCGAGAGTCCAAGGTTCGCGGCGTGGTACAGTCGCAGGACGGTCGCGCGGAGCGCTCGGAACTCCGCGACCATCTCATCCACGGTGAAGCCTTGCGTTTCACGCATCGCGCCATGCTCTGCCGCCGGCGAGTCCGAGCTCTCACGTGCGCCAGCTCCGATGGACTTGTCTTCCTGCTCCGACGCCGTCTGCGGCCGACGCAGGTCGGCGACGAAGCTGCCGAGCATTTCCGTCGCGTGGTCCCGTAACGCGGCGCGATCCATGCCGTCCGCTCCGGGCCCGCACTGACGTGCGAAGTCCACCCATACCCGCAGGATGGCCGTAACGTTGGCTTCGATGAAGTCGGGGAGTCGCACGGGAGCACCAGTCAGGTTGTCGGCCGCGGGACGCACAACATGCCACATGGAGCGCCACCGCCGCTAGTCGCGCCGCGGATCAGCCATTCCACGACGGTGCGCCGGCAGGCGCGCGGCACCTCTGGAAACAGAAGTCCGGACGTTTGCCGGCAGCTGATCGTCGTCTCCCCTCGTGGCCAGCTCATTCCGGTCGCGATCAGTTTGCCGACGATTCGGCAAAGATCTCCACGCTGGTGCCACCGGCCTTGGCGAGATACATCGCGGCATCTGCCTTGTCCACAAGCGCAGCCACATGCAGGCCGTCGCGTGGATAAATCGCGACGCCAACGCTCGGCCGGATTCTGAGTTCGATCATGCCGCACAGGAACGGCTCCGAGACGCACTCCACGATGCGCGCTGCGGCATGTCGGATCTCGTCTGCATCGCCGGCATCGACCAGCAGAAAGAGGAATTCGTCACCGCCAGCCCTGCAGATGCTGTCTGCATCGCGTGAGCAGCTGGCAAGTCGCTCCGCCACGGTCTTGAGTGTCGCGTCACCCACAGCATGGCCATGGGTGTCGTTGATGACCTTGAACGCGTCAAGATCGATGAACATCACTGCCACGGACCAGCCGTGGCGCTCCGCCATTGCGATCGCCTGCGTGGCGCGGTCGTCGAACAGCGAACGATTCGGCAACCCGGTAGCGTCATCATGCAGCGCGCGATGCGTCGCATCCTCCACGGCCGCGTGTGCGACGGTGAGTGCCGCCTGCGTCGTGACGAGGGCCGCCTGTGAGCGCGCGAGTGCAGTCTCGGTTGTGCGCAGATCGGAAACGCCTCGCGCCAACGTTTCCGTCACCGCAGTCAGGTCCTCCGCACATTCCAGCACCTTCGCCTCATGCCCCTGTCCGTCCTGCAGCAAGCTCTTGGCTGGCAGGGACGTTGCGCCCGCAGCGATCTGCTCTTCCACGGCGCGGTTCGTATCCGCGAGCGTGTCGGCGAGGTCCTCGACCTTCGCCTTCACCTCATGACTCCGCTCGAGTGCGAGTTCCAGCGTCGGTGGCGTGGTGGCCGTCCCGTTCGAGTCGGGCTCGTTGTTCATCGGTCCAGCTCCAGCCTCAAGAGTCGCCCACCCTGTCACCGTACCGAACCGGCGACGAAAGGTCAGAAGCTACCACATCGATGACGCATTACTGGTTTGTGTGGCCTCTCTCACGAAGACTGGTGGCAATACCGCTGCCTGCGTTGCGTTGCGGCATACAAAGTGCTATTGATTCGTTGAGTGACACCAATGCATGGTCGGACGCGGCAGTAGAACCACTGCGACGTGTCGGCGAAGCCATCGGTCAGTCATGTCACCCGGGTTCTCGCACAGCCTTTCGTTCTGGCGTGACAGCGAGGCTGAAGCGTGCCCGCTGCTGCGGTGTCTGTCTGGACACGCGGTGACCAATTCAAGGCATTTGCGCGTTTTCACGGCCTGCAAAAAGGCCGGGGAAGCGGTCGCCGTGATAACGTGCATCCGTGCTGTGTCGCAAACCCCTCACTCGGTACATGTGTCATGAATATTCTCATCTGGTTAATCGTCGGCGGAGTCATTGGGTGGCTCGCCAGCATCCTCATGGGGACGAATGGACAGCAGGGCATCGTCCTGAATGTCGTCGTGGGCATAATCGGCGCAATGATCGCCGGCTGGCTCATCTCGCCGATGGTTGGCGTCGGCACGATCAATCAGAACAACTTCAGCGCACCAGCGCTGCTGGTTTCGTTCGGCGGCGCAGTCGCACTGCTGGCCGTCGTCAGCCTGCTGCGTCGCGGATCGACACGCTGACGCTGCCCGCATGAGCTGCCGCCCGTCCACACGACGGGCGGCAGCGGTATGGGCGCGAGAACGGAATAACGCTCGGCACCATTTACGCGCGGTGCACGAGCCGCGAGCACGAAACGATGACGGGCCCACACACCCCCGGTGCGTGGGCCGTCGACGGCCGCCCGCACTCAAAGGAAGGAGATCGACACGCGAATGGGCAACGGACTGGTGACAGTCGATTGCCCATTCGTGCGCAAGTACCTCAGCCGCGCGACCCACCGCTGCCGCCGCCGGAGCCCTGTGAAGAACCAGTGCCACCAGAACTCTTCGACCCCGTGGAGGCATACATCTTCTTTTCCTTCCCTGCGTTCCTCGTTTTCTCGGTGCCACCAGCAAGCTGCCCCTTCTCGAGCGCCTCGCCTCACATTCCCTGCTTCACCTTGGAATGTCCCTTGCCGGTTTTCGCGTTGTCGTTTCGCTGAGCCACGTGACCAACCTCCAGAAGTTGTCTGCAAGCATCGTCCACATTGAAGAAGTGCGCGAGAGCGACACCGTGTTGACGACGTGATGCCTGGTACTTTGATCCCACAGCCGCGTTCGCGACGCGGCTCACGTCATCGCCGGCATCCCGTCCAGCAGCTTGTCGAGCGTGATCGGATACTCACGAACGCGCACACCGGTCGCATTGTAGATCGCGTTGGCCACCGCCGCCGTAACACCGCAGATGCCAAGCTCGCCCACCCCTTTCGCTTTCATCGGAGACGAGTATGCATCGGTCTCATCGATGAAGATCACATCCTGATGCGGCACGTCGGCGTGCACCGGCACCTCGTAACCAGCGAGATCGTGATTCACGAAGAACCCTCGCCGCTTGTCCACCACGAGCTCTCCCATAAGTGCGGCGCCGACGCCCATCGTCATGCCGCCGATGACCTGACTTCGCGCCGTCTTTTGATTGAGGATGCGTCCGGCCGCGCACACCGCGAGCATACGACGAACGCGAATCTCGGCTGACGCCGCATCGACGGCCACCTCGACAAAGTTCGCGCCAAACGACGACAGCTCATTGACCTTTGCAAGATCGCCGAACTCAATCGTGTCTTCGGCGATCAGTTCCTGATCGGCAGCGGCCTGGCCGAGCGGCACGAGCCGAGTGCCGGATCGAACGTTGCCATCCGCGAATACCGCATCGGTTCCCGTGATGCCAAGTATTTGCGTCACGAGGTCCCGCAATTTCATGCAGGCTGCATACACGCCGGCCGTGGACGAGTTCGCGCCCCATAGTCCACCGGAACCGGCCGAGACAGGAGACGTCGAGTCACCAAGCCGCACGACGACTTTCTCCAGCGCCACTCCTATCGCCCGGCATCAACTGCGTGAATGCCCGTACACGTCACCTTGCTCGGTCGGGCCCGTTCCGCTCTGAGCGGCGCCTGATCCGGCGGCAGGTTGTTGGTCTGGAGTGTCCATGTTGCCAATCACGACGCCTGCGTTGCGCTGTAGCCCCGCCAACTTCGCCCGCTTCATCGGCGACTTCCGGAACACCGCGCTGAACTGCTGATGATCCAGCGCCAGGATGGCCGTCGCCAGCGTCGCCGCATCATTTCCGGCAATGAACTCCCGCGCCCGGAACGGCGAATCCTCGGCCAGTTCCTGCGAGAACCTTACCTTCCACGGACAGCAGGTCTGGGAGATGTGTCGGTATAACCGTTTTGAGATCGAGCTTGCGACGGGCCTGCGAACGCTGAACCCTGTCAGAGCCTGACTCGGGCCGTGCGTTGCGATGCGGCACCCGCCGCGCGGTCATTGTGCCACCCGCCCCCGCGGCATGCGGGAGACGCTGGAGGCTGCCGCAGCGGACGGGCCGCCCGCGATCGTCTCCCCCACGGCTGCTGCCGACCGAGGCCAGCCGCCGGTGGGCAGTCCTGCTCCAGCAGTTCGTCGAGGTTGACCCGCTCGCGTGTCCCACCGGCCGCGGCGCGATGCGCATCGTCGCGCTCAGTACGCAGCCGTCGGTGATCGACCAGATCCTCAGCCACCTCCGCACCCGCGCTGCGCCGGCGGCCCACGCCGGCGCGCGGAGTCCCCCAGCGACCCGGGGACCGGCCGGGCTGGGTGCCCCGCCCACGACGTCCCTCGGCGGGACACCAGGCTCCCCCCCCTGTGCCTCACCCCCCGCACCTCGCCCGCCGGGGACGTTCCGCGTGGGCGTCAGTCCCACCGGGGCCTCCGATCGGTCCCCGCGACCCCGGGACACCGACCGGCACCGCTGAGACCTGACGACCAGAGGCACACCGGCGTGGCGCAGGCCGCCCGCTCGCTCGCCCGCCGCTGCTCGCTGGCGCGGTGATCGCGCCGTATACTCGCCTAGTCCTCGACCGACCTCGATCGAAATTTCGATCCTGACTGCGATACCTTGTGAGAATGCGCCACCCCGCCGCATGATAGCGTCCGAAGCCTTGCGCGCGGCGCTTGCCGATCGCTACACGCTGCTGCGCGAACTGGGCAGCGGAGGCATGGCGACCGTCTACCTCGCGGAGGACGTCCGGCACCACCGCCGCGTGGCGATCAAGGTGCTGCATCCTGAGCTCTCGGCCGCGATTGGTAGCCAGCGGTTCCTCAGGGAAATCGAGACGATCGGCAGGCTCCAGCACCCGCACATCATGCCGTTGTTCGACAGCGGGAGTGTTGGTGAGCTTCTCTACTTCGTGATGCCATTCGTCGAAGGGGAAACGCTGCGATCACGGCTCGACCGCGAGCAGTTGCTGCCGGTGTATGATGCCATCAGCATCAGTCGCGAAGTGGCCGATGCGCTCGCGTATGCGCATGCCCGCGGCGTGATCCACCGCGATATAAAGCCCGACAACATTCTGCTGCACGACGGTCATGCATTGCTCGCCGACTTCGGCATCGCGCTCGCCGCGGAGCCGTCTGTTGGCGAAAGGCTGACGCACACGGGGTTGAGCGTCGGGACGCCGCACTATATGAGCCCCGAGCAGGCGATGGCGGAACGTACAGTCGATGCGCGGAGCGACATTTACGCGCTCGGCGCAGTGACATACGAAATGCTCGCGGGCGAGCCACCGTTCTCCGGACCAACAGCGCAGGCGATCATTGCGCGGGCGATGACGGAACGGCCACGCAAGTTGCGTGATATCCGCGATACTGTCTCGCCGGCGGTCGAGGCCGCCGTGCTCACCGCATTATCCCGTTTGCCGGCAGATCGTTTCGCAAGCGCAGCGGCATTTGCGGACGCGCTGGAACGTGCGAAACTGGTGCGACCGGACGATGCGACTGTCGAAGCCGGTGCGCATGATGCGAGTGCGCCGCGCTGGCTGTTCGGGGCGATGCTCGTCGGCGGAGTCGCCATCGGAGCAATCGGCATGCGTGCGTTCAACCGCGCACCACGTGCCGGACGCGCGAGTGAACCGCAGTTTCTGTCGATCGCCCTGCCCGACTCGGCGCCGTACGTCGTTGGGCTCGACTACACCGGCGTACCGGTCGGTTCACTTGCACTGTCGAGCAACGGGCAGCGCCTCGTCTACGCGAGCAGCGACACGCACACGTCGACACTCTGGGAGGTGCGCCTCGACAACGGTTCGGTGCGCAAGCTGCCCTCGACCGATGGCGCAATTCTGCCGGCGCTGTCGCCTGATGGCCGATCGCTCGCCTTCGTGATTGATACACAGGTCAGGCGACTCGATCTCGACGACGCCAAGGTGAGCAGAATCGGCACGTTCCCATTCATGAACCTGGTCTCGTGGACAGCGCCCGATCGGCTGATTGTCGGAGCGGCGTTCAGTTGCCTGCGAGCGGTATCGACCACGAATGGTGCAACCACCCCGTATCCGCGCGCACACTGCGCAGGTGCGGAGGCGCTGACGCACATCGAGCCGGCCGGATCGGGGACTGTGCTGTCAAGCGATTCCTTGTTGGTCACTGACGAGGGCACCGGCACCACACGCATCGTACGTCGCGCAACGATCGATCCGAGGGACGGTCGCAGTCTCGTTCGCGGACGCGCGGCCTTTCTTGTCGGCGACTCGGTGCTCGTGTTCAGTCTCGACAGTACCCTGTACGCCGCGCCGTTCGATGCGCGCACGGCACTCATCACGGCGGAGCCCCGCGCGATCCTGTCCGGGATCCGGCACGACACCTTCGGTGCGGCGGGATACACGGCCTACAGTCCCAGCGGCACGCTGGTGATGGTCACGGGGACCGATGCCAGTGCGAGCCGTTTCGTCTGGGTGGCGCGAGACGGGCGCGTGATGGACACGCTGCCGACCCGAGCCGCGGTCGTTGCCAGTTACGCCCTCTCGCCCGACGGCCTGCGCCTCGCGTACGCCACGAACACACTCTCGGATCACGTCCTCCGCGTCGTGGACCTCAAGCGCAACGTCGTCGACAGTACCGTGCTCTCAGCAGCCTTTGGTCCCACACGCTGGATTCACGGCGGGCGGGACCTGACAGGCGTCGTTGGCATTCGCAACGGTCAATTCGTCTACACCGTCGTGCGCGTCGACGGCGCGCGAATGACACGTAACCGTACCGCAACCCCGATGCATGGCGACACGCGCGATGGCAAGCGCGCCTGCATCGATGGTCTGTTCTGGTCAGTTGCAACGCCAGCTGATTCCGTCCGTTTCGATACGCAGGACGAGTGGTGCACCTTCTCGCCGGATGGAACCCAGATCGCGTGGGTGGCAAACGGTGCGATCTATGTGGCACCTGTCGCCGCGTCGGCGCGCGAGTCGCGGCGACTGCTGGCGCAGGTTGGTGACGAGCCGCAGTGGAGTGCGGATGGCAGTGAGATTGTTTTTCGCGAGCGCAATGCGTGGTACGCAGTCACCACACTCGCGGCCAAAGCCGGAAGAGCACCGACACTGCTCTTTCGTGGCTCCTTCGAGCAAGCCAAGGCGAGTTGGGCGCTCGGCCCTGATGGCCGGCTGCTGTTGCTGCAGGCCCCGCCACCGTCGCGTGTCACACACCTGAATGTGATCACGCACTTCCCGGAGTACGTCGCGCAGAAGCTGCGGCCGCCGGGCTGATCCAACGCTCGTCGCGAATCAACTCGGCAACTCTGTTCTGCGCGGGATCGCCGGAAGCCCGCACTACCTCGCGCTACGACGCACTAACGAACGGCTCCAGCCGCCGCCGCGACGTGCCCGCCGCTCGCGACACTCGCTTCCGCGTGCGCGTTGCAGCGGGAGATTCGTGCGCGCGGCACCGACGTGCGATCGATTGATTGCGCGGTCGCCGCGCTGGAGTTCGGTGTGCGGTGATCGGGCCGGGGCCGCGACCGTGTTCGTCGACAACTTCGAGCATGACGGCGGGCTCCCGAACATCGGGTTCGCTGTCTGCCGTCCGCCGTACGACGCCCTTCGCGGCGATCCAGCCCGGAAGGCGTTCCTCGCCCGGCATCAACTGCGTGAATGCCCGTACACGTCACCTTGGTCGGTCGGGCCCGTTCCGCGCTGAGCGGCGCCTGATCCGGCGGCAGGTTGTTGGTCAGGAGTATCCATGTTGCCAATCACGACGCCTGCGTTGCGCTGTAGCCCCGCCAACTTCGCCCACTTCATCGGTGACTTCCGTAACGCCGCGCTGAACGCGTCCTGATCGAGCGCGAGGATGTCCGTTGCCAGCGTCACCGCATCCTTCCGCGCGATGAATTCCCGCGCCCGGAACCGCGAATCGTCCGCCAGTTCCTGCGAGAACTTCACATTCCACGGACACACACTCTGGGAGATGTGTCGGTATAACTGTTTTAAGATTGCGCTCACGACGGGTGCGCGAACTCGAAGCCCTGGAGGGAATTAGGTCGGGCCGTCCGCCGCGCATCGCCTCCAGCTCATTCGAGAAGGGCGCGGGCCCGCGCCAGTAGCTGCGCGACGACGGCCGTCGGCAGCACCGCCACGTGAGGGGCATGCCGGGCGCGCCATTCTAGTGTAGTGTCGCCGAAGTCTCGTCGCAGCACCGCGCGTCTTTCGCGCCGCGGCCGCGTTGCAAATCCGCGCGATACCTACGGGTATCGCTGTGGTTTGCGCCGTGCCGCACCACGAAATCCATGACGGTGCTTTCGAAACGACTCTTCGGCGACACTACACCAGGCACTTCACCTGATCGGCAAATGCCACACCTTGCACCGGGCAGTCCGCGGGCAGCGCGACTTCGAACGGATACCCCTGGCCTTAAAGGTCACCGGCACGCAGTGCGCCCGACCGGTTGATGCGTTGTAGCTCGCCGGAGAGAGTACGACGGCCGGCCTGCGTCCGGCCTGCTCCCGCCCCGCCTGCGGATCGAACTCGAGCCACACGACATCCCCGCGGTCCGGCACCCACGAGCATCAGCACAGCGCGATTCGATTTGTGACGCCCGAGGATCGCCATACTGGTCGCGAACACGCGATCCTTGCGGCCCGGCAGCGCGTCTACGCGCCCGCGCGGGCCCAACACCCTGCACGCTGGCGCGGCGCGAGACGCAACTGGACGCCGGTGACCACCGTGCGGCTGAATCCGACGAAAGATGACCTGCTGACGCCGGGCCGGACCGCGGCATGACGACTCATGCGACAACTATCTTGACATTCACCGCTATCAGGATCCCACCACTGAATGAGATTGGTCACCGTGGCAAGTCTCGTGTCGGAGTGCTGGTCAAATGTCAGCGCTTTGCCGATAGGGCCTTCAACCGTGGCGCAATTCTTGTCTGAAAAGTGCGCGATATACGCCGCGTTGAGCAAGACTTCTGGATTCTGCCGCGCGCGTCGCATGGCAATACGAAGTATCTCTCTCGTCGTCGATTCTACTGACGAGTCATTCGTGGCAGCGTTCATAAGTGCCCTATGCGCTGTCGTCGGTGTACCCACGCCTCTGCAAAATTCGAATCAAGCGTGATTGCACGGTTGAGCTCACGGATAGCGCGAAGGGACACCTCCGGATTGATGACCGTCGCGCTTCTTGCCTTCTCGAAGATTGCCTGCTCCCGCTGATACGCGGCAAACGCCTGCGGACTATCCGTAAACCGCCGCGTGAGCTGTACCCTCGCTACCGACAACGCGGCCACTTCCATCGCCTGCGCCACGTCGGTCGCAATGCTGCCCTGCGCCGTGAACGGATCGGCCAGCGTCACTTCCGCCGGCACGCCGGTTCAGGGGATCGTGCCGGTCCTCGTATCGACCAGCGTCGGTGTGACACGCGCCCGTCAGGTGCCCGCGCCATCCTTCGCTCAGCGTACCACACCCTCCAGCAGATACCGCACAGCCAGTTCCTTGCCGATCTGCTCGCCGGCGTGGTCGTGCCGCGATAGGTGACCGCACTCCGCCGATCGATCACCAGCAGCGATGAAAGACTCGCGAGTTTTGACGCGACCGCATCCCCCCGCAACCTTTCCCGAGGGACGTCAATTGCCCGATCGGTTCTACAACGAAAAACCTGCTTGATGAGGAAGCCTGCGAGTACCAAACACGAGCGCAGACTGCAGCGCTCCACGCTACGGACTGCTTGCACTCTCGTGCGCCGCACCCGACACATACAGTGCAGCGCCGCTACCGTTGAGCCGGACAGCACCACAATTAGGTGTCGCTGGCGACACGCTCACGCACGTGGAGTCACGCATGCCCCAATCGTCGGATAGGTCCCTGCACTCGCGAGTCCGCAGATTTGCGCGCGCCGCTGGCGCCACGCTGGCGCTTCTTGCTGCAGCTGCGACAGGACACGCCCAATCCATCGTCGCGGGCGGCGGCGCAACTGCTGCATCAATCCAGACGCAGGTTGACGCGTTCCGCGCCACACTTGGCACGCTGAATCCGAATACCGCGGGTTCGTTCGGAAGCGGTCGTCGCGAAATCAACTGGGATGGCGTGCCCGACGGATTCTCGGCGCCGAATTCCTTGCCTGCGAACTTCTTCAACGTGAATTCACCACGTGGTGTGGTCTTCTCGACGCCGGGCATTGGTTTCGCCGTAAGCGCCACCGCGGGGTCGGGAACGGCCGTGCGATTCGGGAACATCGATCCGTCTTACACGGGCACCTTCGAGACGTTCAGCGCGCAGCGACTATTCACCGCGATTGCCAGCAACGTGATGGACGTCAGTTTCTTCCTTCCCGGCAGCACAACACCAGCGCTCTCGCGGGGGTTCGGCTCCGTCTTCAGCGACGTCGATCTCTCGAACACAACGTCGCTGCAGTTCTTCGATGGAGCGAACGCTTCACTTGGCATTTTCTTCGCGCCGCCCGGCATGTTCTCATTCCTCGGCGTCTCATTTACGTCGTCCATCGTGAGTCGTGTGCGCATCACCAGCGGAAACACGGCGCTCGCGGCCGGTACGACAGATCAGGATGGCAACACCAGAGATCTTGTCGTGATGGATGATTTCATTTATGCCGAGCCAACGACGGTCGTTCCGGAACCCGCGACGTTCGGGTTGCTCGCAAGTGGCATGAGTGTTCTGGCGTTGTTGCGGCGCAGGAGACTTGCAATGCAACCCGATCGGACGCCCGCGCCCGCCGATCATCCCCTGCTTCCATCCCATCATTCGAGGCTTCAGATGACACGCATGTCAGGCATTCCAAGTTTGCTCGCGCTGGCCTTACTCCCGGCATGCGCCGCGGACTCAGCCACCGCACCGGCACCGGTGCGACCCGTGGAGGTCGTCCTGTCGCCCGCCACGCACACGGACGACACCTTCTTCGCCACGGCAGCCTGCGCTGCGGATATCGGCTACAACATCCGGTTTGGCGGACCGCGGACGCTGGTGCGTCACGTGTCCGGCAATGACGAGACCTTCTCCTTCGGGACCCAGGCGTTCCAGGGATGGATCGGGGCTGGCCCTTACACGCAGGCGGACGTCGATTTCGAGGTCCAGGGTGGCGCCGAAATGTTCAACATCAAGCGGGATGAGAGCGGAGCCTTCCGGATCCGCATCCACCAGGGAACGCTCGTGTTCGCCGCCCTGGACGGCAGTTTCAAGGTAGTGGCGCGGCACGTGATTCGACTGGTGCCGGGGCAGGATACGGCGGTGAGCACCTGGCAGTGCGGTATCACAGGGTAGCCCCTGGCAGGAGAAGCCCGTGGCTCCGCAGTGCGGACTTCGGACTTCGTTCGTCGAGTGAGTGCCGACCACGAACGCGCTCGCCGTCACCGGCCCAACGCCCGGCGCGGTCGTGAGGCGGGTCGCGATGGGATCCTCCGTAGTACACGCGGCGATGCGCGCATCCGCCACGGCGATCTGCGCAGTGAGCGGCGCGAACACCGCGAAGAGGGGCGCCAACTCCGTCGTCGATGTCGGCGACAGATCGAGCTCCGCGATCCGCGTGGGCACCCACGCGATCGCGCTCGTCGGGACCCGCAGCCCATCGCGTCGCACCAGCGCTTTCGCCCCCGCGATGTCCCGCGTCCGCGTGCGCACGGGCGCATCACACACCGCCAACTCCGCCCGCACATGCCGTCGTGCCTCGGAGAGCCGATACTCGGGACGCCACGCGCCCGTCTCGCACGCGTCCATCAACGTCCGCGCATGGCGCGTGTCCGTCGAGGTGCGCCGCGAGCGATTGGCGTACATCGGCGCGTCATTCGGATCCGCCACCATCACCTCGTGGCCGAGCGACTCCAGGTGACGGGCCACCCGCACGCTCTCCGTGCTCGCCTCGGGCAGGATCCGGGCGGGCGGCCGACCACCCAACGCGGCGGTGAACCGGTCTCGACTGGTCGCGATCCGGCGGTCCGTGATCGTGCCGTCGTCTGCTCTGATGCACGGCTGGCTCTCGCGCTTGTGCAGGTCCAGGCCGATGATCTCCATGGCGGCTGGCCTCCCGGTATGCGCCCCGTCGCCAGACGGTGAGCGCTTGAGAGTGGTGGAGTAGTGGGACTCTCCACGTTACCGTGGAGGCCCAACCGCCGCTTCAGACCAACTATCCCGAAATTCCTGTCCCGACTGCAAGCCAGCCGAACAGGCCGAGCGCCTCGGACGTGCGTGTTCTGGCCATCATCGCGTCGGCGGGGGCGCGGACGGCTTTGCTGGTGACTTCTTCACGGGCGACTTCGTGGCGGTCTTCGTGGCGGTCTTCGAGGCGGTCTTCGAGGCGGGTCGCGTGGCAGCTCTCCGTTTTGATGGGGTCTTTCATGGGGTCAGAGTCCTTTAGACAACTTCTGCTGTGCTTGAAGGACTCTGACCTCATGACGTTGGACGCGTTTCGAGGACTCTGACCCCATGAACCGGAGGTACGGCGTGGGCCGACGGGGCGAGCACAGGCGCTCCGAGGGGACCATCATCGCGCAATGCGCGGCCGCGGTAACTGACTCGGTCCACGCGACAGCCCTGCGACTCCGGGTCACCGGCACGTGGCGCACCACCGCCGCCGCGGACATGTTCAGGGCCGACTCACTGCCCTCGCTGCGCCTCCCCTGCGCCAACTGTACATCCATCGCCAGCGCGCGCCCGTCGGGCGAGAACCGCAGGCCGTAACGTTGGCCCGCAGGCAACCGCAGCGTGTCATGGGCCCCGCCAAACGTGATCAGGACCGGCACGTTTTCGCTCGCGTTGCTGGCGGCAGCGGCCGTATCCGCGGATGATGGCAGGTGGCAGCACCGCGAGTGGCCATACGAATGAAGCTCGACGGTGTGAACGCCACGGCAACACAAGGCGTGCGCAGTGAAGTGACCGGTGAGGAACGCGCCGGAGTCGGCGCTGTTCCTCACCGTCGCGCTGCAACATCATCACCATGTGACGCGCCCGGCCCGTCGTTTCTCGGGGCGACCAGCGAGCAGGTTCGGAAATTCAGAGCGCGCGGAATTCCCGTGAATAGCTCTGCTCATCGCCTTCCAACTCGCCCGAATTCGCGAGGTTCACCGCACCGCGGTTGAGGGCATGCACAATGAACCCGGCTGGGGCACTCCGCACGCCTTCGATGTTCGCGTGACTGATCGAGATGACGTCCTGCCAACCGACCGCATCGGTCAAGTCAGCGCCTTCGAGGTTGGCGGCGGAGAGGCGTGCACCGGTGAGGGTCACGCCGCGGAGATACGCATTCGAGAAGTTGACGCCTACCAGGTCGGCGTTGGTGAGGTCCGCACCCTCGAGATTGGCACCGGTCAGGTTCGCGCCGGTGATCTTCGCGTGGCGAAGGCTCGACCTGATCAGGGTGGCACCCGGCAGTTCCACGCCTTCGATCCACGCATCGTCAAGATTGATTCCGGCCAGCGACACGCCGTTGCGGAGCAGGTCGCGTAGCGCTTCCACGCGACCGCCGCTGCCGCCCTTGCCCTGGGCGCTGTTGATCACCTGCCACGCCTGATAATTCGAGTCGATCACCGCGCGCTGCGCCGTTTCGGCATCGGCCGCGATCCGTTCACGCCGGCCGGCCCAAAACTGGTAGGCGCTGAAGACGAACGCCCCCAGTTCAATCACCTTCATGAGGTTCACGACGCTCTGCAGCCAGACTGCCCACTCCGCTTGCGCTGGGGCGGCGACGGTGGCCGCCTGCCCGGCCGCCGACGAGGCAGCAGCCAGGCACAGAGCACCTGCCAACGCGATCGAGCCGCGCGACCAACCAAGACGTTCCAGCATGCCGGGTGTTACTCGCTCTGGCGAAAACGATAGTCGTGACGATTGCCTCAAACATCGTTCGCCACGTGCGTCACGGTCGAGTTCAGCGCGTAACGATTCCGCGACACCCGAGCCGGAGAGCCATGACACGGCAGTGACGAATTGCGCACTGCTGCGGCAGCTCCGGCAACTTCGCCACCACGGCGTTCTTGCAGCTCGCGTCGGCGCTCCAGGTCGCGAACATGCCGGCGGCGTTCGGGCGGCGCGACCAGATGTGCAGCGCCCACACACTCACCGGATGAAGGTCCGACGGCGGGCGCCGAGACCGTGGACCCGCTCGAGTTTCTGGTCCGGGTGCTCGTCCACATCCCCGGCCAGGGCCACGTCACCACGCGGCGGTATGACGGCTGGTATGCCAAGTGCCCCCGCGGCATGCGGGAGAAGGCGGCGCCCGCCGGAGCAGACGGGCCGCCGGCGATCGTGCCCGGGGCACCCGCCCGGGCCCCATGCCGAACGGCTCGCGAGGCACACCGGCGCTGTGGCGGGTGCGCTGTCACCCGTACCCCACGACGCAGCGTGACGCGGTCGACCGGGGACGATCACCCGACGGCGACGTCGTCGGAAAGGCATCAGGGTGAGACGATCGATGCCCGGAGTCCGTTCCTCCGCAGAATCCACCGTCAACCGCCCGTTCCCAGGAGATCACGATGCACCCCGTTCGTCTGCTCACGCTGTCACTGCTGATGGGGGCGGCCGCGCTGCCGGTCACCGCCGGCGCCCAGCTCATCACTCCGAACTTCGGCACGCAGCCGTTGACGTTGCGGCCCGATCTCGTCGCGGTGATCGACCGCTCCACGATCCAGTTCAAATTCCAGACGGTCAGTGTACGCACCGTCGACGGGAACCTCGCCGAGACCGTGCGGCCGACGGTGCCGCTGGCCGTGTGCACTGGCCTCGATGTGGGGCAGAGCCGCGTCGTGAACGTGCCACCGCTGCGATGGGGCGTGCGGGCCATCTCGTTCAAGAGCAGCAATGGGACGGAATTGCGCGGTTCCGGCACGAATGTGCAGGTGCGGCTCACGTACAAGACGATCACGGGCAACCTGGTCGGCGAACAGGTCGTCACGCAGGTCGTCGCCAACGTCGCGCCCGGCGCCGAGCAGTTGTTCGCGTTCGTTCACCCCTCGCGTCCCACGACGTACACGGTCGTGAAGTTCCGGGAAGCGGTGCGGCCGGCCCCGCAGATCGGAAGCGGCACCGGTCTGCAGGTCGGCTCACCGTCGACGACCGCCAGCCTCTACTGCATTCCGAGCATCAATACGGTGGATCACGCCATCACCGTGAACGTGGATCCGGAGGGTCGCATCAACGACCTCGAACGCGCGAACAACATCCTGCGCATTCCCAGTCCCTGACGCGCGCGGTGCGCCATGATCGCGACCGCCTTCGGTCTCGGTGTCCTCTCGATCACCACTCCCGTCGTGGCACAGACCGCCGCGACGGATACGGTGCGGGTCATCGCGAACTGGGATGTCGCTGGCCCGCAGTCGTACCGCCCGGTGCTGTCGTTCGCCCTCTCACGACCCTTGTAGCCGACCGACGGCCGACTCGCCGTCATCGTCGACCGCACCGATCTCTCCGCGCTACCCGACGTGCGGGGCAGTACGGCGTCGCTGTCGTTGCGCGCCGAATCGCTGGCGAATGGTGATCTCGCGGTGGCCGTCTACCACGTGACTCCCGACGGGGCGTGGGTCGAGCGCGGGCCATTTGCGGTGCGGCGGCGCACACGGTCCGGTTTTGACAGCACGGGATTCCGTCCGCGGCTCGATGTGCAGAGTGAGGGACAGGTCGAGCAGGATGGACCGCCGTCGGAAGCGGTGCGTGGCGTGCCGTTTCAGGATATCGCGTGGAATGGTGGTATCGCGGGTTCGCTGCGCTGCGCTGCGCCGCGGTGCGTGGCGTGCCGATCTGCTGTCGCTGCTCGTGGCCAACCCGCGCCAGGCGTTGCGCCTGCGCGCCGGACAGTTGGGCACGGACGCTCCCGTGGTCGATCTCGCCGCCTACAATCTGGATGTGACGCGCGGATCGCTCACGCTCGCCGCCGGTCCAGTGCCGATCGGCAACGATCGGCTGCTGGCCAGTCAGTTTCGCAGTCGTGGTCTCTCTGCCCGCGCGCCGTTGGGTCGACGTCTGCAGGTGGCACTCGGCACCGTCGCGGGATCGGATCTGGTGGGATGGGAAGACCCAGTCGGTCTCGCGCGTCCATCGCACTGCATGCAGGTGGCGAGCGTCGTGCTGGAGGCGTCACCGTAGTCCCAGCCCGCCCCTTGGCACCGGCCCGGCCCCCACGCCGAACGGCCCGCGAGGGACACCGGCGCGGTGGCGGGTACGCCATCGCCCGTTCACCAATGCTCGCAAGGCAAGGCAGCGCGGCCGATCCTCATCGTGCCCCGATTGAATTTCCGATCGCGGACGCTCGCAATCCCAGGCGCTATTTCCATGCGTGCCGTCGCGACTGGCGTGGCGCCTCGGTCGGCGTGTGCTCGTGTCATCGTTGACGACGCGACGCAACCTCCGACCACGCGCATGGCGGCGGCGCCGCCGCCGCAACTCCTCGCGTGCACGTGAGACCTGTACGCCCAGACGCGCGAGTGCGTGCTCTGCCGAGAACGAGGAAGTGGCGCTGACACTCGGGTTGTGACCGACGCGACGGATGCAACTGCACGGTTTCCGCGCACTCGGTGACAGACGTCATGCGTTAGCGTGGCGGGATCGTGACGGGATTACAGCAATCGGCGGCGAAGTTCGCTGACTATTCCCCCAATAATGGAGTAGCCAGTGCGTCGCATCATGCTCGCCAGTTTCGCCGTTGGTCTCGCCGCATGCGGATCCGAGTTGCCCCCGCCCGCCGCACCCGCCGACGCCGCTCCTCAGCTGAGCTACGTCGCAGGCCTGACCGAAGGCCGCGTCGATTTCTGCCTCACGCTCCTGCACAACAACGACGGCGAGTCGCAGCTGCTTCAGGCGTCATTGAACCAGCCGCTCTACGGCGGAGCGTCACGGTTCGTGACGCTGGTCCGCGACCTGCGGCGGAGCGCCGAGACGGGCGACGGGGGCGAGGCACTGCTCGTGTCGTGTGACGACCGGCCGGGCCTTGGCAAGCGCGCCTCCATCACGGTGTCGTCCGGCGACAATTTTCTCGCGGGACCGCAGTTCTCGGCCGGCCTCGCCAACGGTGCGTTCTACGACGCGCGCGCGCTCGAGGCGATCGGTTACGACGCGATCACGCTCGGCAATCACGAGTTCGACTTCGGTCCCGAGCTGCTCGCGCGCTTCCTGACGTCGTATCGCGCACCGGGGCCGTTCCTGAGCGCGAACCTCGACTTCTCGGGTGAGCCTGCTCTGGCGACGCTGGTAAACGCCGGCCGGATCGCGAAGAGCATCGTCGTCGAGAAGCGTGGTGAACTGATCGGTGTGGTGGGTGCGACGACGCCGCAGTTGCCGGCGATCTCGAGCCCGCGCAACGTGGTCGCCAGCCCGATGGTCGCGGCAGCGATCCAGACGGAGATCGACGCGCTGCGCGCACGAGGCGTCAACAAGTTCATCGTCAGCAGCCACCTGCAGTCGCTGGACGAGGACGTGGCGCTCATTCCGCTGCTGCGCCATGTGGACGTGTTCATCGCGGGCGGCGGGAGCGACCTGCTCACCAATCCGACGAAGGGTATCGCCGGCACCCTCATCGTGCCGGGCGACGCGGCGCGCACGGCGTTCCCGACGCAGTATCCGACCGTGGTACGCGACGCTGACGGCCGCGCTGTCCTGCTCGTGACCACCGAGGGCAACTACAAGTACGTGGGCCGGCTCATCATGGGCTTCGACAAGGACGGCGAGATCGTCAACGTCGGCAAGGAGAGCGGCCCGGTGCGCGTGGCCGACGCCTCGCTGGCAGGCGGTGTTGCGCGTGATGCGGCGCTGGCAGCCGCGGTGGATGTGCCGGTGGGCGCGTATGTCGCGGCGCAGGCGCAGAACATCCTGGCGCAGTCGGCCGTGGCGCTCGACGCGCGCAGCGCGACGATCCGCGTGCGGGAAGGGACCGTCGGCAACCTGTTCGCCGACGCGCTGCTGTTCGAGGGCCGGCGCCGGGCGGCGGCGTTCGGCGTCGCCGCCCCGCAGGTGGCGCTGCAGAACAGCGGCGGCATCCGCAGCAACGCGATCGTGCCAGCGGGCCCGATCTCCGAGCTGACGACCTTCTCGCTGGCGGCGTTCGCGAACTTCGTCGCGGTGGTGCCGAACATCAGCCGCACCCAGTTCAAGGCGCTGCTCGAGCACGGCCTGGCACGGCTCCCATCGGCCGATGGCCGCTTCCCGCAGATCGCCGGCATGCGTGTCGAGTACCGCGTGGCGAACCTCGCGGGCTCACGTGTGCTCCGCGTGACGCTCGACGACGGCACGGTAGTGGTGGATGGCGGTGCGGTGCTGCCGGGCGCGGCGATCTCGCTGGTGACGAACGACTTCACGGCCCGTGGCGGCGATGCGTACCCGTTCCTCGGCATCCCGTTCACGACCGTGGGCTCCACGTATCAGCAGGCGCTCGCAGCGTACATCGCGGAGCCGTCGGGTCTGGCCCGTGTCATCTCGGCGGCGCAGTATCCGGATCTGTCCGTCGCGCCTGCGCCAGGTGCGGCGGCGGTGCGGCTGGTGCCGGTGCCGTAAGGGAGAGTTCCAGGAGTCGCGCTGGACAAGTTGTGCATCGACGGCACGGCATACGCCGTGCCGTCGAGCCGCCTCGGCAACATGTCTGTGCGCGCCCCGACGTACGGCAACAAATGTCAAAAGGGCCGGGCGTTTTACGCACCACGTTCCTCGCGCCGGCGCCGCACCGGCTCGTCGTGCTCACGATCCCCAAGAGGCTGCGCGCCTACTGTCTGTATCGGCACCGCCTGCTCGGCGAGATCGTCCGCGTCGCCGCCCGCACCGTCACGTTCGTGTCGTGGCCGCTGCACGATACCGCGCGCGTGACCGAGGCGTTCCGCATTGCCGCGCTCCGGTTGTTCGTGCGGTTCGAACTCTTCGACGAAGATCAAGCCGCAGGCATGCTCACCTGGCCGCGCTCCGGGTTTCACGCGCACGCGGAAGTCTGGATCCAGGAGGACGATCGCGCGTTCAAAATGCACGACCTTGCGCGGTTCCGCGCCAAATGGCTTTGTCGCAGGACACTCGCGAGCGAGCTCGAACAGACTGATGCCGTCGTCCGTCTATCCGCAGTCAGCAGTGTTCCTCAGCACGACCTCCGCATTCCGCTGCAACCCGGGCAACTTCGCCCGCTTCATCGGCGACTTCCGGAATGCCGCGCAGAGTTGCTCCAGATCGAGCGCCAGGATATCCGTCGCCAGCGTCACCGCGTCCTTTCCCCCAACGAACTCCCGCGCTACAAACGGCGAATCGTCAGCCAACGCCTGCGAGAACTTCACATTCCACGGACACACGCTCTGGGAGATGTGTCGGTATAACCGTTTTGAGATCGCGCTCGACCTGGGAGCGCGGACCGTTCGTCGACGGACGCCGTCGCGGTGTGATGATTGCTCTTGAGGGCTGGCGCTCTCTGCGTTTTCACGCTGACGGACACGGCCAGCTTGCCTCAGTAGCATAATCATGCTACTTTCATCTTGTCAAGATAGATGTGTGGTGAATCCCGAGGATGCGGAGGTACCGATGGTCCGTGAACTGACACTGCGCCAGATCGGAGGGTCGATCGGTGCGACCATCCCGAAGGACATGGCCGACCGTCTGCACCTCGAAGCGGGCGACCGGGTACTCGCCATCGAGACTGCTCAGGGCATCCTGCTGACGCCGTTCGATCCCGACGTCGAGGCCGGACTCGCGGTCGCGGCGCGTGCGGCAAAGAAATACCGCAATGCGCTCCGCGAGCTGGCGAAGTAGCGCGGCGTCGTGCAAGAGCTCCGATGGGTGCCGCGCATCGTCGTGGATTCCATTCACCTCGATCAACTGCGGGAGCATGGCGGACTCGCCGGCGTCCGGGATGAGAACGCGCTCGAGGCGGCGCTCGCCCGTGCGCGACAGCAGTGGTCCTACGAGCCGACATCCGACCTTGCCTCACTGGCGGCAGCCTACGCCTTCGGCCTCGCGCGCGCGCATCCCTTCAGCGACGGGAATAAGCGCACCGCGTTCGTGACGATGATGACGTTCCTGGGCCTCAACGACAAGGAACTGTCCGCGACCGAAGTGGACGTGGTACAGATGATGGTCGCCTTGGCGGCAGGAGAGGTCACGGAGGCAGTGCTGGCCGACTGGATTCGCGCGCGAGTCATTCCTCTCGCGCTCTAAAGAACGGACCGCCACGCCAACCATCACGCCACGCATCAGTGAGGCGTCCCGCTTCGGGGACTCGGCGCTGCTGTAGTCATTCCTCGATTGAAATTCCTATCCCGACGCCGCGCACGACAGCGGTGCCGCCGACCTGATCGCGTGGCTCGTCGCGCACGGGGCTCAGCGCGCGGCCAACGGGCGTCTCGCGTAGCCACTCGTGCGGCGCACCGCACGCGGATTCGGGTCTGCCTGACCTGCAGCTTGCCCATCGACCATGCCAGTGCACGCGCCGCTGACATTCGTCACCGGCACCGTCGGACCTCAGCGCCGGGCGCGCGCCCGGTCGGCACACGGCACACACCCTGGCCCAGCAAGAAAACAGAGCGCCGAAATCACACGCGCCTGTCCCTCGACCACCGGCAGCACACGGTGCGGAACAGCACCGCCAAGCAAGACAAGGCTCTGCCCTGCCATGAGCTTCAGCAGCAGCGCGCCATCGTCAGGACGAGCGCGAATCTCCGAGAGCGATTCCGTCAACCGGTCAGGATACAACACCAATGCCCCCGACTGCGATCGCGGATCGGACGTATCATGCAGGCAGGTAATCAGTGTCACGTCGCAGGTCTCGACATCACGATGCAGGTCGAGGCAGTCGCCTTCCGACGCATAGTAGCTGTAGCTGCCGCGTGACCCACTCCGCGTGACAGTCAGGCCGCAGAGATCACTCAACCGCTCGGCCAGCTGACGGTCGTGATAGAACGTGTCTTGCGCTGGACCCGCACCGGCACTGAAGAGTCGGCGGCGCGGCATGCCGCCGCGGAGTTCTTCGCCATCATCGGTGTCACACTCCTGGCGATCCGCATTGTCGTACGCCGCCCAGGCCTCCGCACGCAGCGCACCCAGTGTGGCGGCGTCAGGTATCGTATCGACGACCGCGAAGCCACGCAGTTCGATGACGAATCGAGACTGCAGCATGAACTGAGGAACGTTGACGGCTTGTGCCAGCATCGGGCGCTCCCCGGTATCAGATCATCGTGGTGGACGCGAGCAGCTCGACCGGCGGCGCAAAGGTCACGGTGTCGATGCGCCGACGCATTGGCGCCGTCAGGCGATCGAGTGGGAGTTCGAGCCCGAAGGTCTTCCCGTCTCGCAGCACCGTGATCTGACCATCAGCTCCGAGTGCGAGCTGCACTCCGAACTTCTCTTCGAACTTCGAGCGGGGCGCCGAAATCGCGAAGCTGATGCCGACATACTGCCCCACGGCAAAGCCGCGATCGCGAAAGGCACGCTCTGTTGCAGCGACGTCGGCAGGCGTGGCGCTATGCTGCGAAAGCGTTGAAGCGTCGATCGCCGCGCTGCCAGCCAGCCGGCGACCTGACGCCGCGCGCACGATCACCATCGCCGACAGAACGTCATCGGCGTGGGTCGCAACAGGGGCGTCAGATCGTCGGGCTGGCACCATCATGGTGCTTCGCCTCGCTCCATGATCATCTTCTCGAGTTCGGCAATTTCATCAGACGAGAATCCAGGACCGGAATCATCCGGTTGTTGAGCAGTGGGCAGGCCAGGCCCCGCCCCCGGAATCCGGATGGGAGGCAGAAACGGCCGCAGTGGCACCAGCGGCAACAATGGAACCACCGGTCGCAGTGGCAGCAGTGGCAGCAACGGAAGCACCGGAATCAAAGGTCTGATCGGCAGCAAGGGCAGCAGTGGCCGCGTTGGCAGGAAGGGAACCAGTGGTTGCAACGGCGGCAACACCGGTCGGATCGGCGGCAGCGGGTTGATCGGGATCAATGGGAGCAGCGGGATCAACGGCCGCAGTGGCACCACGATACAGCGCAGCTTTGCAGTCAGCACTGCACGATGTGCGTCCACAATGCCATTCCCGGTCGCAGTATCCGGCCCGACGATGGCTGTGTTGCCGAAGTTCGGGTGATTGGTGCCGGTGGTCACGTCACGCGACGTGCGCATCAGCACATCCTTGACCTCAGCTGGGGTCAGCCGCGGACACGCCTGCTTGACCAACGCGGCCGCACCAGCGAGTTGTGGCGCCGCCGCGGACGTGCCCGAGAAGGTTGCCCATCCGTCGTTCGTGGCGGTTTCATCACCATTCGGGTGTGTGCCGCCGGCACCTGTTGCATCAATCTCATCGCCCGCCTCGAGCGGCAGCATGATGTACTTCGCGCGAGGCAGCATGCCCACCAGGCCACTGAGGTCAGGGACGCGCCGACCGGGATACACGTTGCTCATGAAACCACTCGCATAGTCCGACGCGCGCGTGCTGCCATCCGGCAACATGAACACACCGCCGGCAGAGATGACATCCGGGTGCTGACCGGGGAAGCCCCAGTGTCCGTTGCCCGCCGAGAACACCACGATGATGCCGCTGGCGACCGCCGCGGCGATGGCCGCAGCGAGTGCCTGATCTGCGGCAGAGAGCGGACCATTCTGACGGCTCGACCCCCAGCTGTTGGTGATGATGTGCGGCGACAGCGCCACCGCCGCGTTGAATGCCCCGGCCGTGTTCACCAGCACGGTCCCGTTCGCCGCCTTCACCGGCAGCAGTTCGATGTCAGGTGCCACGGCGAAAATATTCGCCGACTCGCCGGTGCCATGCCCAACCTCATCCTTGAGCGGAAGCGTTGCGCCAGGGCCAAGTGTCACCGCTGCCACGCGATAGCCACGCGAATCGAAGAACGGATGACGATAGAAACCGGTATCGACCATCGCGATCCGGATCCCGCTGCCTGTAGTGCCCCCTCGGTGTGCTCTGTCGGCATTACATCCGACCGACACGTCGCCCGGCACGGTCAGGTGCCAGTACGCCTTGCGCGGAGGGAAAATCGACGGTGCCATCAGGTACCGCGGCGACTCGATCGCGACCCCTTCGATCAGGTCCGCGAACGGAGTCCCCGTCGTTTCGATCAACCCATCGACGTCGGTATCCGGGCAGTCGATGAAGGTTGCAAGCTCTATCCGCCCGCTGCTCTTCATCGTCTCGCGTTCCTCTGCCACGAGCCGGGTATTGAAGGCCCGCTCGTAGCGGGTGCGCGACCCGCTGAAATTGATCATGAACTCCGTCGCCTGCAGCACCTCGAATCCCGCGTCCTGCAACATGGCGGCTGCCCGCTGTACATCGTCGAGATCCGACGCGAAATTCCCGACGTTCTCCGCATCTGCCAGCAGACCTCGCGTGAACATCGATACACCGCCGATCGATCGGGGTGAGGCGATCGCGAAGATACGATCGGGCATCTCTGACGCAGCCCGCGCCCGTCCGCGTCTCGACGCGGGGCGCGCGACCTCAGCAGCGGGCTTCGTCGTCGCCTTCCGTCCGGTCGTCTTCGCCGCTTTCCTGGCGCCCTGCTTTCGCGTTGCCATTATGCACTTCTCCTCGCCGCCGGGGCGGCACCGTAGGACACGAACGTGCTCGACTTTCAGGATTCGGTTCGCAGCCACTGATCGACGGCTGCCAGATTCTGACTGAAATAGTGCGCTACCACCCAGGGTGCGTCGCGCGGGCGATGCGAGAAGATCTCACCATTTTGCGCGACATCGTTGGTGTCAAAATCGGTATAGCGGAAGCCGGGGATGTGCGCGACGGTGCACCAGAGGGCCACCTGATCGAGGATCCAGCGATTGGTCGACGGATACGGCAGCGCAGCCTGGCGGACCAGCGGTGTCAGCAAACCGCGGTGCGTCGTCCGCAACATCACCGCGGCCGCGCTCTCCCCGAAGTTCGCCGCCAGACCGCTCGCGGGATTGTCGGCCATCCAGACCAGAAATCGGAATGCGTACAGCACAAACTGCCGCTCGAGCGCAGCCAGTGTTCGCCAGTGCCCGTGATTGATCAGCACCACACCGATATTGAAGGGGGGCGGTGTCATCAGCCCGAGCGAAGTACCAAGAGCGTGCAGCGCCGGTTCATTCACGTAGGTGGGATCATGGCCAACGACGCTTCGCTCAGTGGTCGGTTCTTCCCGAGCCGCGCAGTCAGCGTGCGCATACCGCTCGAAAAGACGCGCTGGGTCATCGAAGAACAGCGTATCGCAGTCTGCCAGCAGGACCTGATCCGGCGCCAGATCAGCGAGCGCGTGGAAGTTCAGATACTTGTGCAGCAGCGGATACGCTTCCAGCACCGGGGCCGCAGCCGGGACAAGGGCGCGAAGGCGATCATGATACGACGGGCAGCGAATCAGTTCGATGTGCGCGCGTCGCGCGACGTGCTCGACATCTACTGGTGGCGTTCCGTAAAAGAAGAGGCGCACCGGCAGCGTTGGGGCAACCCGACGAAGACTCTCGAGACTGGCATCGAGCTGCCAGACCAGATCGTGCCGCGCATCGTTTGGCGGAAGCGTCAGCGAGTAACACACGACGCGTGCGTGCGAATCGCCCGCGGTGTGCGCCGATGCGCGATCCGGGCGCGTCGATGCTGATCGTTGCTGACGCGTCGTCGCGTCGGGGAGAGTCATCGCCTGTTTCACGAAGAATGAGACGGAGGGTGCGACGCACAATTCTCACCATTTTGTGGATGATGCAAGCGAGCGCAGCGTCTGTGCGTAGCGGGCACAACGACATACAGCGTTGCACAGTTCGTCTCACGCGCGTTGGCGGCGGCGCGGCCTCGACCGCAGCGAGCGAGCAAGAGACTTCACCAGCGCACTGACGTACCCGCGATGCCCCGTTCGCTACCTGATGGCGCCGCGGTGCTCCGACGCGTTCGCGGATCCCACGGCATGGCCCGCACTCACGCGGCCGACAACACCGCGGTCAGCACGCCAATGATGAGCACGACGAGTGACGTATTGGACGCCAACGCCAGGATACCTTCCAGCGGTATCGATCAGCGTTCAGGCGAGCACAACGGCCGAGAGCGAGAGGACGACCGCTTCATTCCGGTCGCTCCCTCCCATGGTCGTGCTGCCACGCAGCAGCACCAGCGCGACGATCGCGAATGGGTCCCAGGATGCCACCGCCCGGATGTCACTGCGGGCCGACGGCGGCAGGAGAAGCGCCGTTGCCGCGCTCGCCATGATCGCGATCGCCAAGCGTGTTCCGGCGTGCAGATGTGCCAGACGATAGCGGAGGCTTGAATGGACGCTGGGCGTCAACGTGCCTCCTGCTGTACTGTCCGTCCGGTGTAGGCCAATGACCGCCTACGATTCGCATATCACACGCTGCGCTGCCATCCGCATGAGGTTCCGCGGCTCCGATCGCGTGGGTGGTATGCGGCGAACCTGTCGCATTCCACCCACGCGGTGGCGAGTGTCCCGGCACACGGTCGTTCTGGCAAGCCGCATCATCGTGAACCGAGAGAGTGCAGGACAGCGCGCCAGCGCGCCAAATTCTGCCAGGGTGGCCAGATCGGAGGCGGTATTTGCCGACGTGCATATCCCGAAGACCGCTCACGGTGTTCCGGTTGTTGAATGACCACGACGAGCGTCTGGGCTGCGCTGGTCCCCAGTTCCAGCCGCATCGGTTGATACGGGGCGGGAGGAGCACCGCCGCTCCCGCAGTTGTCAAAGACGGGCTGCTCCCACGCCGCGATGGTCGTTTGCCAGTAGAAGAACGTGCGGATCCACGAGAGCGCCACGGCGCATACAGGCTTCACCTGTGGGTTCCCCGTCGGGAATACAATCGCTTTCATCGCTTCCTGAAGCGATTTCATCATCACGAGTCCCATCGCATATTTCGACGCGCACGACGTGCTCAGCCGATCGATCTCTGTTGCGACCCCGATCATTGTATCGACCCAGACCGACAGGCGATCTAGCGTTGGCTCGAGCGCGTCGCGCAGTTTCTTCCCGCTGTTGATCGTGACCGGATCAAGTCGCGGAGGCCTCACCAGCCCACCAACGGCAGGGAGCATCGCCACCACAGCCAGGAACGACGTGCCGATGGCCAGGATCGCCCCGTCGAACCAATCGACATTGGGTCCGGTGGGATTCGTTGGGTTCGGATATCGCGGCGCCCGCAAAATCAGCTGGGAATAGTCGTCGTAGCCGGCAACGATATCGTCTACCAGGTCCTTGCAGATCGTCGAAGTCGACCCGCTCGCGTGTCCGACGTGTCGCGGGCCTATGCGGATCATCGCGCGCATCACCCAGGCGTCGGGAATCGACCAGATCCTCACCCACCTCCGCGCCCGCGCGGTCCACGCCGGCGCGCGGAGTCCCCCATCGACACGGGCCTCCGCGAGCCGTCGGACGTCACGCGCCCCTCGCCCGTCCGCCGACGCCCAGACCGTCTCGTGAGTGCGCATCCCCGACGCCCCGCTCCCCCGCGGGGACATTCGGTGCGCGCGACCGTCCCACCGCGGCGTCAACGAAGTCCCGGCCGGCCTCGGATCACCCGCCCCGACCGCAGGCCGAGCGGCCCGCGAGGCACACCGGCGCCGTGGCGGGCGCGCCGTCGCCCGCGCACCGCTGCTTGCGAGGCAGGGGACCGGTGCCTATTGTCGGCGCGCCCCGATTGAAAATCTGAAAATCCTATCCAGGTGAACTGATCGCCTCGGGCCTGACGTACTCCATCGTCCGTGCGACGGCGTTCTTCAAGTCACTCTCAGGTCAGGTGGAACGGGTGCGCAGCGGTAAGCCGTTCCTGCTATTCGGCGACGGGACACTGACCGCCTGCAAGCCTGTGAGCGACGACGTCCTCGGTGCATAACTCGCCGACTGCCTCGACGACGCCACGCGCCACGATCGCATGCTGCCGATCGGCGGGCGCGGGCCGGCGATCACGCCGCGAGAGCAGGGGGAGCGGCTCTTCGCGCTGACCGGTCGCCCACCGAAGTACACCCGCGTGCCGGTCGCGATGATGGACGTGAGCATCGGCGTGCTCACCACGCTCGGACGCGTGATCCCACCGCTGGCGGACATGGAGGAGTTCGCGCGCATCGGACGGTATTACGCCACCGAGTCGATGCTCGTCTGGGATCCGCAGCGCGGCCGCTACAACGCCGACGCGACCCCGGAACACGGAACGGACACCCTGTTCGGGTACTACGAGACATTGGTGCGCGGCGGGACCGGTCCCGAGGGCGGCGATCACGCAGTGTTCTGATAGGCGACACAGGCACGCGGCCCAGCGCGCCTAAACACAATGAGCGTGAAGCGTAACGCTGGGCTCTGGCGGCGCGTGCTGCCATCGTCACCTGACTCGCGGCGGCACTCGGAAGTCGGTAAGGTTCGGCGCGGTCGTTGGCCGCACGTATCGTTGCCCCTCACCTTCCGGGAATTCGCATGTTCAAGAAGTTCGCCGCCGAGGCCCTCGGCCTCAGCGACATTGGCGTCATCGTCGAATCCAAGGACTTCGACAAGGTTGACGCCGACGACTACCTCTTTCACGAAGACCAGGAAAAGATCTACTTCCTGATCAAGTCGAAGAAGGACGAATACTGCTTCACGAATCTGGCCCTCATCCATGTCGACGGAGAGTCCGCGATCTCCGCCAAGCGCACCATCCGGCGCTATGAGTTCGCGCAGCACGCCATCGCCAACGTCTCGATCGAGACCGCCGGCACCGTGGATCTCGACATCGAACTCAAGTTCACGATCGGCGAGAAGAAGTTCAGCATCGATGTGCGCAAGAACCATCTCGAGGCACTGAAGGACATGTACAAGGCCCTTCACACGATCGGGAAGTTGCAGAAGCGCGATGAGGTCGGCCGGGCACACGCCATGACGGCCGCGTCGGTCCTCGGATCGATGCTGAAGCTCAGTACCACCGTCACCGATCCGGCGTCAGTGGTGAGCCACTACCGCGCCCTGCTCGACGCATTGAACGACGCCGTGCGTGACGACCATACACGGAAGGACTTCAGCGCCATTTTCGACAAGTACATCCACGCGTGATCGGCAGCCCGCTGCGACGATCGCATCGTCGCAGCGGGGTCACCGTGCAGGCGGCCACCCTGATGTCCAATCGGTGGTCCAATCGGTGACAGTGCACACAATTCAGTGAATGCGATGCGCTGTCACCGCGCGTCCTGTCACGTGCGCTGCGATCGCGTGGTAGATCCGTCCGACCCGATGAACTGACCGCGATCAAACCCGGAGTCGAGGAAGCCCTGAGGGGAGAGCGTCCGCCTGTTTGACGCACGCAACGCTACCTGCCCGGGAGTGAACGTCGAGTTCTACGAATCCCTGAATGGGGATCATCACGCTGCGGAACGGTCTCGTGTGGCGATATGACGTCGAACCGGACGTTCGTCAGCGTTCCGCGTTGTTGGTCAGCGCCACCGCCGCATTCCTCTGCAACCCGCGCAACTTCGCTCGCTTCATCGGCGATTTCCGGAACGCCGCGCTGAACTGTTCCTGATCCAGCGCCAGGATATCCGTCGCCAGCGTCACCGCGTCCTTCTCATCGAGAAACGGTCGCGCCCGGAACGGCGAATCGTCCGCCAACGCCTGTGAGAACTTCATATTGCAGGGGCAAACGGACTGGGAGATGTGTCGGTATAACCGTTTTGAGATCGGGCTGGAGACCGGCCGAAAAACAACGACGCTTGCCTTCCCGTCTCACGCGTGATACAATCTGGCATGGACAACATTTCCGTCCGCGAACTCCGCAACAACGGCGGCCGCGTCCTGCAGCGTGTCGCTGGCGGCGAGACGCTGACGGTCACGATGGATGGTCACCCCATCGCGGAACTCCGCCCGATTCCGGGGCAGGGGCTCACCGCAGCCACGTTGCTGCAGCGG
>JANPFJ010000013.1:0-39274 GCA_031423355.1 Gemmatimonadaceae bacterium
GGTGTTGAGCGAGATGATGCCGCCCGCCGCATTCCCGAAGAGTGCCGAGGCATTCGAGCGGACCACATCGACCCCGGTCATGGTGCCGAGATCGATCAGATCGAGGCTCGTGCGTCCATCCGGTTCCGTCTCAGGAATGCCGTCGATCATCACGCGAATGCCGCGCATCGTCGCCGCGTTCGACCGGTCGCCGGCGCCGCGTGCGCCGAAGCCGCGAATGGTGATGCGGGTATCGACGCCACCAGCGCGTGACATGGCCATCACACCTGGAATGCCCTGCAGCGCATCGGCGAGCCCCACGCCGGCCGTCGTGCGCAGGCGGTCGAGCCCGATCGACGTCACGGCAAAGGGCGTGAGCAGCAATGGTGTGGTGCTGCGCGTCGCGCTGATGGTCATGGTCGGCAGCGTGCCGACTCGCAGGGAATCTCTTCCGGCGGAGTCCGGTCGCTGCTGACCAGCAAGCGGGCTGCCGCCAAGCAGCGCGATGAGCGAAAACCGTCGGAGTCGCATCGTGACAATCGGGGTGCAGGAGTCGAGCACGAAGTTAAGTACGCCCTCGCCGCGCGGTTCGTTCGGCGCCGGCGGATCGGACCCTTTCGGATGGCGCCGCTGGCATCGAGGCGCTGCCACCCCCTGTCCGTTTGGCCGATGTTGGCCGGCAGGCCCACCGGCGAGCCTTCTTAGCACGCGACCGGCAGTTCCGGCCGCGCGAACCACCGACACGCCATCCCAGCCCCGCCACGTCATGTCGACACTCACGGAAATCTCAGACCAGCTCGCCGACGCCGTCAGCACTGCGGCAGCGAGCGTCGTCGCCGTTCACGCCCGCCCCCGCCTTGCCAGCACCGGTGTGCATTGGCGCGACGGCGTGATCGTGACCACTGACGCCACCGTGCGCCGGACCGACGACATCTCCGTCACCCTCCCCAACGGGCAGCGTGTGACAGCGACCCTGGCTGGCCGGGACCCTGGCACGGACCTGGCCGCGCTGCGCATCCCGACCGGCTTGCTCCCCGTCGCCACCCCCGCCGCGGCGGCGGACCTCCGCCCCGGCAATCTCGTGCTGGCGCTCGCCCGCACCGGCGACGATGGGCCCCACGCCACCTTCGGCGTGGTGAGCAGCGTCGGTGAAGCGTGGCGGACGTGGCGCGGTGGCACCCTCGACCGCCGGATCCAGAGTGATGTGGACCTGCCGCCCGGGTTTGGTGGTGGGCCACTGGTCACCGCGCACGGTGCGATTGCCGGCATCAACTCGGGCGGGATGAGCAAGCCACTCTGCATGACCATTCCCGACACCACCATCGACCGGATTCTCGACGCCGTACTCAACCGCGGCTACGTCGCCCGTGGCTGGCTCGGCGCGAGCATGCAACTGGTCAAGTTCTCGGACAGCGCCAGCGCCAAGCTCGGCTTTGATGGCCGTGGCGGCCTCGTGATTCTGGACGTCGAGCATGACAGCCCGGCGGCCCATGGCGGGGTGATGATCGGCGACGTGCTGGTGCGGATCGACGACACCCGGATCACGCAGCACGACGACGTGCTGCCGTTCCTCGCCAGCGATCGTGTCGGCACCACCGTGCAGCTGCACGTGGTGCGCGGCGGGGCCGTGGTGCTGGTGCCGGTGACGATCGGTGAGCGTCCACGCCACACCCGCTAGACTGTCGGCGTGGACGATGACGTCATTCACCTCACGCTTGGTGCGATGCCCGGGATTGTGCGGGCGCGCCTGAGCGCCGGCCTTGGTACGCGAGACGGTGTGCTGCTCGACGACGGGCGGGCGCACAGTGCATCACGTTCGCATGCGGCACACGCGGTGTACGTGACCGAATGGCCTCACGAGGACACGGTCGCCGCCACGCGCGCCGCCACCGTGTACCTGCTCGATCCGGGGGTGTTCCCACCGCCGGCGCAGCTGGCGCGGGGGAGTGCGGCGTGGCTCCCGCTGGATGCCGACGCCGACGATGTCGTGGCCGCCTCACACGGTGTGGTGCGTGGGTTGACGGTGATTTCCCCAGCCGTGCTGCCGGCAGCGAGCAGCGCTCGCGACCGTGCCACGCGACGCGAGCAACGCACTGCCACCGTCACTGGCGGCGAAGGTGAGCCGCACCTGACGGATCGCGAGCTGGAAGTCCTGCGCGCGCTGGCGGAGGGGATGGGCAACAAGCAGATCGGCGGGCGACTCGGCATCAGCCCGAGTACGGTCAAGTACCACCTGCAGGCGATTTTCGCCAAGCTCGGGGTTCGCACGCGGAGTGAAGCGGTGTCGTACGGACTGCGGCACGGGGTCGTGCCGCTCTGACGGTGGGGTCCGCCATTGCCGGATCGCGCGACGGCGTTCCGGCAGGCACCTTTCCGGGGACGGTCGGCGTACGATGCGCCGGTCCTCGCACCCTCCAGGACTCCGATGCCGAATTACACCAAGTGTCTCTCGCTCATTCCGCTTGGGGTTGCCCTGGCGGGATCCGGCATGGCCCAACTGCCGCGCACCGCTGTCGCCACGGCCCCGATACTCACCACACTCGATGCCGGCGCCGCGCACTACGCCGACGTCGCGAAGCAGATCTGGGGCTTCGCCGAAGTGGGGTACATGGAAGCGAAGAGTTCCGCGCTGCTGCAGTCAGAGCTGCGCGCCGCCGGCTTCACGGTGACGGCAGGCATCGCCGGTGAACCGACAGCGTTCGTCGCGGAGTTCGGCACGGGCAAGCCTGTCATCGCGATTCTCGGGGAGTACGACGCACTGCCGGGGCTTTCACAGGCCGCCACGCCTGAGCGCAGCGCATTGGTGGCGGGCGGGCCGGGACATGGCTGCGGACATCACCTCTTCGGCACCGCGAGCACCGCGGCGGCGATCGCGCTCAAGCAGTGGATGATGGCCAACAACGTGAAAGGCACGTTGCGCATGATCGGCACACCCGCTGAGGAAGGCGGAGCCGGCAAGGTGTACATGGTACGCGATGGCGTGTTCAATGATGTGGACGCCGTCATCGCATGGCATCCCGGTGACGAGAACGCCGTCAGCGGCGGCCGGTCGATGGCCAACATCTCCGGCAAGTTCCGCTTTCACGGGTTGAGCGCACACGCCGCCGCATCACCCGAGCGCGGCCGGTCGGCGCTGGACGGTGTGGAAGTCATGAGCGTGATGACGAACTACCTGCGTGAGCACATTCCCGATGGCAGTCGCATTCACTATGTGATCACCAACGGCGGCAAGGCACCGAACGTGGTACCGGACGAAGCCGAGGTGTACTACGTCGCGCGGCACGTCGACATGGCCATCGTGAAGGACATCTGGGAACGCATCACGAATGCGGCGCGCGGCGCGGCACTTGGCACTGGAACAACCTTTGATCTGCAGTTGGTCGGATCGGTGTACGCGCTGCAGCCGAACGAGACACTGGCGCGGGTGCAGCAGCGCGCGCTGGAGCGTGTTGGTGGTTTCACATACACCCCTGAAGAGCGAGCCTTCGCCGAACGACTGCAGAACTCAACCGCGTTCACGCCAGTGCCACTGGAGAACACCTCGCGGATCAAGCCGCTGGTACTCGATCAGGCTGAGTCCGGATCGACGGACGTTGGCGACGTGAGTTGGGTGGTTCCCACGGTGCAGCTGTCGACCGCCACCTGGGTGCCGGGCACTGCGGCACACTCCTGGCAGGCGGTCGCGGCCGGCGGGATGAGCATCGGCGCGAAAGGCATGATGGTGGCGGCGAAAGTCATGGCCCTCACGGGTGCCGATCTCTTCGCGTCGCCGGCAACGATCGATGCGGCAAAAGCCGAGCTGGTCCGACGCCGCGGTGCAAACTTCGCGTACACGACCGCACTCGGAACACAGCAGCCACAGCTGGACTACCGGAAGGGCAGCGTACCCTGACTGGCGCGTGATCGCGCGGAGCATGCACGATGCTGACGGAACCGCGGCACCCGCAGGAGCATATGGCGTGGGCGGACGACGCCATGCTGGGTGTGCTCGCGAGTGCACGTGTGGGCTGCATCGCCTGAGTCCGCGGTCTTCCCACGGCGGTCACACGTGTCGGCGGCTAGCAGGGCGACGCCCGCGCGGTACACCCCATACACTTCCTGTGCCCGGCCCCGAGTCCGTCAGGCATGATCGAAATCCGCATGCTCCATCCGCATGAAGCGGAACTCCTCAGCAATCTCGACGACGATGTGTTCGACGACGTCATCGAGGGCGCCTGGCGCGACGAGTTCTTCGCCGATCCCCGACATCACCTCGCGGTCGCTTTCGACGGTACCCGGATCATCGGGATGGCCAGCGGCGTCCATTATCTGCATCCGGACAAGCCACCCGAACTGTACGTCAACGAGGCGGGAGTGGCTGCAGCGTATCGCAATCAGGGCATCGGCCGGCGCCTGCTGGCCGTGCTGCTGGCGCACGCGGCCACACTCGGGTGCGAGACAGCCTGGGTGCTCACCAACGCTGACAACGACGCGGCGCGCAGGATGTACGCGGCCACGGGCGGGGTTGAACAGCAGGACCGCCCCGTCATGATCGAGTTCCGCCCCTGATCGAGTTCCGCCCCTGATGGCGTGACGCCGGTGACGCCGGTGACGCCGGTGGCGCGAGTTGCGCGCCGGTGCGCCAGCCAGCAGCGTTGCAGTCCGCGGATCGACCACTCCCCGCCCGCGCCGCCCGTCAGCCTCCCTCCAACCGCAGACGCATCATGGAACGCCGAACCTTTCTGCTTCAGGCCGCAGCGGCAACGACGTCACTCCCCGTGTTGCTGCGCCAGCCGGCCGCGTTGCCGTTCCGGATCTCGCTCGCCCAGTGGTCGTTCCACAAGGCGCTGTTCGCCAGGCAGATGGATCATCTCGACTTCGCGCGTGTCGCACGACGGGATTACGGCATCGACGCGATCGAATACGTGAACGTCTTCTTCAAGGACAAGGCGACCGACGCCGCCTATCTCGCCGAGATGAACCGCCGGGCGAAGGACGAGGGCGTCTACCAGCACCTGATCATGTGCGACGGCGAAGGGGCGCTCGGCGATCCGGATTCGGCCAAGCGCACGCTCGCGGTTGACAACCATCGCAAGTGGCTGGACGCCGCCAAAACACTTGGCTGTGCAACGATCCGCGTCAACGCGCAGAGCAGCGGTACCCCTGACGAACAACAGAAGCTGGCCGCCGACGGGCTGCGCCGGCTGGTGGAGATCGCCGCGCCGATGAATCTCAACGTGATCGTCGAGAATCATGGCGGACTCTCGTCCCACGGGGACTGGCTGGTGGGCGTGATGAAGCTGGTGGACCATCCGCGCATGGGAACGCTGCCCGATTTCGGCAACTTCTACGACTACGACCGCTACCAGGCCGTCACGGAGATGATGCCGTTTGCCAAGGCGGTCAGCGCCAAGTCACACGATTTCGATGCCAGCGGCAACGAGACGCACACCGACTATCGTCGCATGATGCAGATCGTGCTGGCGGCAAAGTTCTCGTCCTGGGTCGGCATCGAGTACGAAGGCACCGTGACGCCGGAACCCGACGGCGTTCGCGCGACACTGCGCCTGCTGCAGCGATTGCAGAAGGAATTGGCCTGATCGACCTGACACGCACAGGGCTCAGCCGGCGGCGGCCACTTCCCGTCGCTGGCTCGCGCTGCTGATCCCTGCCTCGATCAGCCGCATCACGGCCAGCGCGTCCGCTGCCGGTACCGGGTTCGGTCCAACACCGTGAATCGCATCGCGCACCGCCGCGTAGTAGCGGCGGTAGTCGCCTGGCTCCCCTGGCACACTGCGCGTTGTGATGCCTTCACCCTCGATCGACGTCAGCGTGCCGGGTCGTGCGTCGTGCCCCCACATCGCGTCGCCAGGGGTCCGACCAGCCTTGAGCGCATCCTCCTGGCTGTCGAGCCCCAGCTTCACGAAGCTGCCGCGCGTGCCATGGACCGAAAAGCGCAGAGCACTGGCGGCCATCAGCGTCGACGCGTGCAGTATCACCCGGAGCCGGGGATAGCGCAGCAGCGCGTGGAAATAGTCGTCGGTCGCGGCACCCGCACGCTGCATGGCGATATCAGCGGTGATGCCGAGTGGCTGACCAAACAGCTGGAGGACCTGATCGATCAGGTGCGGGCCGAGGTCGTACCAGAGACCGGCACCCGGCCCACTGCGTTCGCGCCACCGATCGCGCACATCGGGTCGGAAACGATCGAAGTGGGACTCGAACTGCGTCACCGTGCCGAGCGCATCATCCGCGATCAACGACCGCAGCGTGAGAAAGTCGGCGTCGTAGCGACGATTGTGAAACACCGACAGCACGCGACCCGCCTGCCCGGCATGCGCGCGGACCGCCTCCGCTTCGGCGACGGACACCGTGAACGGCTTGTCGACGACGACGTGTTTCCCGGCATCGAGGGCGGCATGCGACTGACTCGCGTGCAACGCATTCGGCGTTGCGATCACCACCAGATCCACCGCAGGATCGGCGAGGACGTCAGCCAGATACGGTGTCACGCGAGCCTCCGGAAAATCGGCCCGCACTGCCACAGGATTGCTCGAGACGACACTGTGCAGAGCGAGTCCGCCAACCGAGGCGATCAGCGGTGCGTGAAAAGTCTTCCCGACGAACCCATAACCCACGAGGGCCACCTGCAACGGCGCGGTCATGACGGATCCATGTGGTCGGGAAGGGTCAGCGCGTCACGACCTCGCGTCGCCACGCATCGAGCACTGGCAATCCGGCACCGACCGCAGTGATCGCCAGCGCGAGAACGATACCAGCCGTCCCTGTCGCGAGCATCACGAGCGCCGCCGATACCAGCACCGTGCCGCCGATCAGCATCGTCTCCTCGCGTCGCTGCATCACCCGCCCCCACACGATCCGGAGCCACCGCCGATGGATCGGCAGGAGTTTTGTCGCGGTGATCGCGAGCCCTTCAACCGCCCACGCGTTCGTCGGATCCAGTTCACGCGCCTGCTCGAACTCGAGCCTCGCAGCTCGCACGTCACCTGACTCGAGGAGCGTCCAGGCATGTCCGGTTCGCGCGAGCGCATTGGCCGGGTAGCGATGCGCGAAGGCACGCCAGGTATCGCCGGCCCGCGCATCGAGTCCCTTGCCTGCCGCAATCGCAGCCCTCAATGGCAGCAGCTCTTCCTCATCGGCGCCGTGCGACGCCGCGTCGGCCAGCGCCCCGCGTGCCGCCTCCCACTCCGCCTTCTGCAGATAGACCCTGGCCAGCAGCACGTGGGTATCCGATTCGTCCGGATTGAGCGCGACCGACCGCTCGGCGGCGCGCTGGGCGCCGGGCAGGATTCCCGCGCGCAGCAGCACGACCCCTCGGGTCCAGTGGGCAAACGGGGCGATAGGCGCCTGCTGCACCGCCGTGGCGCTGGCGCTGAGCGCGCCGGTCATGTCGTTGGTTTCCAGCAGCAGGAGGGCCCGCATGCCGTAGAGCCAGGCGTCGCCCGGGCCGACGGCCAGAGACTGGTCGAGCAGTGCGAGCGCGTCCGTGAACCGGGCGTCGGCGATGAGTTCGCCCAGCCGGGCACTGATCACGGATTCTTCAAACTGCGTCATTCGCGTTGGCAACGTTGAAAGGGTTCGACAGGCACAGGAGCAATGGTCGGGCCACATTCCGGGTAGGCCAAACATCTGGGTGCAGCGGCTAGGTTTGCACTCGTGTCACATGATCCGTCAGCCTTTCTGGCCCAGCTCCGCGACGCCCGCGCGGCCTATCCTCTCCCTGCGCGGCTGCACGAATCCGTGCGTGATTGGATGCGAAGCGTCCTCTCCCTGCTCTTCCCGCACGCGGCTCCACCGTCCGCCAGCCGGCAGGAGGCGGGCATTCGCGTCGAGTATGACGGTGTGGCGTCAACGCTGCAGAATCTGTTGCGCGAGATGCTCCCCGACCATGCCCGTGCCAGCGCCATCACGGATGGGCTCATGGGCGCCCTGCCGGGTATCCGGACCAGGCTGTATGCCGACGCCGAGGCGATTCACCGGATGGACCCTGCGGCGCAGAGCATCGACGAGGTCTTTCTGGCGTACCCCGGCTTCCTGGCCACCATCTGTCATCGCGTCGCCCAGCCGCTCTGGCAGCAACAGGTGCCGATCATGCCCCGCCTGCTCACCGAATGGGCGCATGAGCGGACCGGTGTCGACCTGCATCCCGGTGCAACGATCGGTGAGCGCTTCGCGATCGATCACGGCACGGGCATCGTCGTCGGCGAGACGGCCCGGATCGGCAATGACGTCCGCCTGTACCAGGGCGTGACCCTGGGTGCGTTGCGCGTGAACAAAGGATTGGCGAGCGTGCAGCGGCACCCGACGATCGAAGACGACGTCACGGTGTACGCCAACGCGACGATTCTTGGCGGCCGAACGGTCATCGGCCGCGGCAGCGTGATCGGCGGCAACGTCTGGCTGACGCACAGTGTCCCCGCTGGATCGATCGTGACCCATGCGGTGCCGGATGAACGGCTCCGCGACACCTACCCACTGGAATTCGAGATATGACGCGCGCCACATCGATTCTCGGCACCATCGGCAACACCCCGCACGTGCACCTCGCGCGGCTCTTCGGATCGCGCGTCGATGTCTGGATGAAGCTCGAGCGCGCCAATCCCGGGGGCAGCATCAAGGATCGGATCGCCCTGTCGATGATCGAGGATGCCGAAGCGCGGGGTGTCCTGGGCAAGGACACCGTGATCATCGAACCGACGAGCGGCAACACCGGCATCGGTCTCGCGATGGTGGCAGCCGTGAAGGGATATCGCCTGGTACTCGTGATGCCCGAAAGCATGTCGGTCGAGCGGCGTCGCATCATGCTGGCGTATGGCGCGGAGTTCGAACTCACGCCACGTGAAATGGGGATGAAGGGCGCCATTGCACGCGCGAAGGAACTGCTCGAGGCAACGCCGAACTCGTGGATGCCGCAACAGTTCGACAACGCCGCCAACATCGCGGTGCACGAGCGCACCACGGCGCGCGAAATCCTGGCCGACTTTCCCGAAGGGCTCGACTACTATATCACCGGCGTCGGGACCGGCGGCCACCTCACCGGCGTGAGCGAGGTCTTGAAGGCAGCGATGCCCGGACTCAAGACCTTCGCCGTGGAGCCGGCGAAGTCGCCAGTCATCAGCGGCGGCGCGCCTGGACCGCACAGAATTCAGGGGATCGGCGCGGGGTTCATCCCAACCAACCTCCACACCGCCACCCTTGACGGCAGCGTCCAGGTCACGGAAGAGGACGCGTTCGACTACGCGCGTCGAGCAGCGCGAGAGGAAGGGATCTTCATCGGGGCATCCAGCGGCGCCTCGCTGGCGGCCGTCGCGCAGATGCTGCCATCGATGAAGGATGGTGCACGCGTGCTCACTTTCTGCTACGACACCGGCGAGCGATATCTGTCGGTGGATGGGCTGTTTCCCGCACCGCCGGCCTGACGTGCGCCTGGCAGTGACAGCGCTCTGCTGCTGGATCATGTCGGCGTGCAACGATCGACCAGCCGTGACGCTCGCGAGCGCGCGCACCGCACGGCGAGTCGGCCCGCCCGCGCAAGCGGCACGCGGCACGGTCCATACCGTTCGCATGCTGCTCGACAATGAAGGCTTTCGCTTCGATCCGGCCTACCTCAGCGTCAGCGCAGGGGACGGCGTCCGCTTTCTCATGGTCAGCGGTGTGCCACACAACGTGGCGTTCGACGAGCGATTCATTCCGCGCACGGCGCGGCCGCAACTGGTGGCCAACCTCGCCGCCCTCGGTGGTCGCGACCTGGCCTCGCCAGTGGTGACGACCATCGACTCCACGTTCGTCATCAGCACCAGCGGACTGACCCGCGGCGACTACCTCTTCTACTGCGCGCCACACCTGAGTCTCAACATGCACGGGGTGCTCACGGTCCGCTGACGAGCCACCGGGGCGTCTCGACCGTCTATGGCACCCGCTCGCCACGGACGGTGAGCGCAACGTCACAGACCACGCTCCCATCCGCCGTCATGGCGGTGAGCCGGGCAACGCCCTGCAGTACGCCGCTGCGGCTGAGGCGACCCGACAGCCGTCGCGAGACGATGGCTTCGGACGGCCCACGCTGCAGTGCCTGCGCCGCTCCCGACTCGAACAGGCCGTCCGAGCGCACGGCCGTGTTGAAGCCTGGTCCGTCCACGAACTCCAGCTTCATCATCGGTGCGCCGCGCAGGTGGCGGACGATCAGAGTGCTACCGGGCGCAAAACGACGCGCCATATCGCGACACTCGGTCCGCTCGGCACCCCAGCGTTCGGTGTACCGCAGGCGATACGTGCCCGCGTTCGACCTCGGCGTGAGATCGTCGTTGTCGCCGATCACCGGCACGTTGTCGCTGCCAAAGCGCATCACGCGACCGTCACTCGTCACGATGCGATCGATGTCCGCCTTGTCGATCTCGAAGTCGAGTCCCGTCTCTGCATCCTTGACGACCACCGATTGTTGCCGGACACTCAGCACGCGGCCTTCGAAGACACGCCCGGCGTTGAGCACGATGTCGTCGGACGTTCGGGTCGGCGCCACGGCAATGGCCACGGGCTGGCGCAGCGGTGGCACGGCCCGGCTGCGTGCGCGCGCGATGCTGTCATCATTCGGATCGCGAACGGTCGATGACACGCTCGGTTGCGGCAGCGGCAGGAGTGGCGCAGGCTCCGGCATCTGCGTGGTGGTCCGCGGCGCGACGCTCGACCGACGGTTCGTCGCGCGAAACGCCAGGACGACGAGCACCGTGAACACCAACCCCACCGCTACGATCAGCATGTTCGCGCGACGGTACGCGCGAATCGACGCCGCATTGCTCGCCGTGATCGGCACGGCCGGTCGCGCCGATGCCACCGCCGGGGGACGGACCGGCTGCCGTCGTGCGACTACGGGCCGCGGCGCAGCCACGCGTGCGCTCGGCACCGGATCGAGGCCAAGCGCGGTGGTCCACGCGTCAGCCACGAAGCGCGCAATTCCCGGCTCCACGAACCGGCGCAGCTGCAGATCGCCGGCCAGTCGGCCGGCCGCCGCCTCCCACTCGGACCGGCCCGCACTCCGTTCCGGCAATCCGCGCAGCATCCCATCGTCCGCAACCCGGAGCAGCAATTCAGCCAGCGGCATGGCGTCACTGGTCGCGGCATCGAGCAGCAGGTTGCGGAATCGTCGACGATCGCGCATCGGCCACTCGCCGCTGTCGCGCACCAGACGCTTCAGCTCCGCCGCCAGCGCAGCGCGGACGTCGAGTACCGGCGTCACCTACCCCTGCCTCATGCTGACGCGCCAGGTGCGACCCGGCGCACCATCGGCACGCGGTGCGACCGCCAGTTCGAGGCCGTCCCGCAGTTGCACGGGGACATTGCGTGCCACCACGTCACCTGTCGCCGTCACCCACGATCGATCTGCGATGTTGACCAGCCACCAGACACCGTCATGAAACGACGTATATGCAGCAGGGGCACGCGACACGTCCTCGCGTGGGCGAAGGTCAGCGTCCAGATGCCACTCGTGCAGTGTCCGATGATGAAAGAGCGCCGTGGCAATGCCATCGTCACGCCACGACGCACCAGCGCCGCGCCCTGAGCGCAGGAGTGGCACCGGTCGATGGAGTCGCTCGCCGCTCCACGGATCGAGCAGTGGCCCATCATCCGGCACGATCAGCCAGCCACGACCCGATGGTGTTGGCGTGAGCCGCTCCAGCGTGCGATACAGCGCCTCTTCCCACTCGACCGCGTCGGGGCGACGCACTGGTGCGTGCAACGCCGTCTCGAACGCGCGGCGCATCAGTGGCGCGAGGTGCGGGCCGAGCGCGTCCACACCAACGCTGATTGGCACGTCGGGGGCATTACGGCGGTCGCTGGAGTGCTCCACGAACAGCGCCTTCACACCCATCGACAGCTGCTCATCCTCTTCCGCACTCCGCGTACTGTGCACGCGTCGCCCGCGCAACGGATGACGACACAGCAGCAGTTCATGGAACAGCACCGCCAGCGCATGCCGATCAGTCTCGATCGACGGCAGCGCGCTCCCGGACACCACTTCCGGCGCCATGTAGCCTGGTGTTCCGAGCACGGTCGGGGGGGCCATCCCTGGCACCACCAGCGCATCGATGTCGATCACGCAGGCCTCGCCGCCACGCAGGTCCACCAGCACGTTGCGATTGGAGAGATCGCTGTGCGCGAGGCCAGCGAAATGCAGACGGCGCACGGCGCGCGCCAAACGCATGCAGACCTGCAGGCGGGTGAGCAGCGACCCTTTCTCGGCATCGACGACCAGCGCCCCCGCCTTCCGGCCGGTGAACCAGCGCACCTCCTTCTCGACGCGATTCCCGAACCGGTCCTTCATGAAGAACACGTCGCGATACACGGGCATCACCACTCCCAGCGCAGGCAGCGCCAGCGAATGGGCGCGCGCGAATTCCGATGGCACCGCGCGAATGCCGTCGACGATCCCGGTCGGCCAGCAGAAGGCGTCACGCCAGTACGCGCCTCCAGCTCCACGCGTCGGATCGTAGCTCGACACGATGCGTTGCAGTCGTTCGACGCGCACCGCGCGATCGCGCAGTTCGCCGAAGTAGAACGCGACGACCTCGCGGCCATCCGTCGTCAGGAATGCAACCTTCTCGGCACCGCTGGCGAGCGGTGTCGGACGCAACCGCAGCGTGCGTCCATCGGTCGTCTGCGCCACGATTCCGCTCGTGCGTGCCGCGGCCGTGCTCATGCCGTTGCCCCGTCGGTCCGCCACGCCAGCAGCAACGTCCGATCGTCCACTTCACCGCGTTGTTCGAAGGAAAGCCATCGCAACAGTGCTGCGGTGTCGCCCAGCACGGACTCCGTGATGGCCTGCTGTGCCGTTCCGATCGACGTCGACGCGCCGTGGCGCCACTGTGCGACCAGCGCCTCGCCACTCCGTTCCAGCGGATGAAACGGATCGTCGACGCCATCGGTCATCAGCGCAATCAGTGCCACGTTCGACGTGCGAAGCTGGCGCAGCGCAGCGGCCTGCGTCATCGCGCAGGCATCGGGGACGAAGCAGGTCACTTCACCGGCCCACGCCGTTTCACGCTGCGCACCGACGCGGGCCACCGTGCCATCGATCTGCTGCACCAGGACGGCACCATCGCCGACCTGAGAGACCAGCATCAGGTCACCCAGCACCGCGACCAGCAGCAGTGTGGTGCGAAAGGCCGTCGGCGTCAGGTCGGCAGTGGTCGCCAGCGCATGCAGTCGCATCGCGGCATCATGAACGGCGAACGCCATCGCCGTGCCCAGGCGCGAAGCGTCCGACTCGCCCGGATCGGACGCGCGATACCGCGATGCGGTGCAGGTCACGGCCATCTCTGCCGTCACGGCTGCACCGACGCGGCTGAACGCGCTGGAGCCCGCGCCGTCGGCAACCGCCAGGACGAGCAGGTCCCCATCGACGAAGCTCGCCAGCGCATCATCACGAAATTCCCCGCGATGGGCATGTGACTTGCCGCGCAGGCTGGCACCGCGAACCTGCCAGACCTTGCCGGCATGCGCGAACGTCCCAGGCTCCGCGGCCGCCCGAGCCACGAAGGCAGGGTCGAGCGCCGTCAGCAGCCCTGCAGGGCACCACGGCACTTCCGGCGCGCGCGAACCCCACACGGCGGGCGCCACCACCAGTGATTCGGTGGACTCCCCTCCCAGAGGCCGCGCCACCCCAACGTCGTCAGCCACGTTTCAGGGAATGATGGTGATGCCGGGTGGCGGTGGCGGCAGCGTGATCGCACCACCCTCACCCACCGAACCGACCTTCGCGCTCGTCGTCTTCACGCTGGCAGAGACGAACTTGAAGAATGCACGGAACGCATCCGGAGACATGTCGCGCATCTGGATCACGGTATCCGTCGTTTCGCGCAGGGCGGACAGGTCAGCATGGTCACCACAGGCCACTGCAATGATGTTCGCCGGGCGCCGCTCGCGCAGTTCGGCTGCGTACTGCGGCCAGCCAGTATCGGTCGGCGCGCCATCCGACAGGATGAAGACCAGCGGACGCCAGTCACCCTTCTGATCAGCCGTGGTGCGCACCACTTCCATCTCGAAGCACTCGAGCAGCACCCGCAATGCATCCCCATAATTCGTCTGCCCGTTGGCCTCCATCTCGGGAGGGATGAAGCTGCTCACTTCGGTCAGTGGCACCACCTGGATCGCGACGTCGGCGAAGGTGATCACGCTCAGGTACGCGCTCTCGATCGCCTGAGGGTCGGTGAGCAGGTCGCGATGCAACTGTCGGATGCCTGCCTTGACGCTCTCCACCGGTGTGCCGCGCATGGAGCCGGACACGTCGGCGAGGAGATACACGGGAAGACGGCGCAGCGACACGGAAACTCCGGGAGTGGGGTAGCGCTTTGAACGCGCACTGTCGTGCGCGCTGACAAGATGGTAACTCCGGAAAGCGGTGCGACGTTTCGACCGGGCCGACATCCAGTCAACGTCACGGACGGCGAACGGGCCGCTACTGCTGGCGAGCCGCACCACGGGCAGCGGCAGCAGCGAGCTTGTCGGAGACCCGACGAGCCAGCGCGGCGCTGGTGAACGGCTTCGCGATGAAGTCGGTCGCGAGGTGAAACCCGGCCACCTCGCCGAGCGCATCTTCAGGGTACCCGGACATGAACAGAATCGGGAGGTTCGGGGCCGTGGTCTGCAGCCGGACGGCGAGCTTCGGGCCAGTCAGTCCCGGCATCATGACGTCGCTCACGAGCAGGTCAATTTCGCCCGGGTGTGTGTCGACCATCCGCAATGCCTGCAGCCCATCCGGCGCCAGCAGCACCGTGTACCCGAGTCGACGCAAGAGCCGCGCGACCGACGCGCGTGTGCCGTCGTCGTCCTCCGCCACCAGGATCGTGCCACCCGAGGCAACGGGAACCGCGGAGAGTTCGGGGGCCGAGGCCGCCACCGAAGCCACGGCGAAGGGAAACTCGAGAAACACGCTGGTCCCCCGGCCGAGGACCGATTCGATGTCCGCGCGACCGCCGCTCTGCAACATCATGCCGTGGACGGCCGAGAGACCCAGCCCGGTCCCACGGCCACGCGGTTTCGTGGTGAAGAATGGCTCGAAGACGCGGGTGCGGGTCGCGTCGTCCATCCCCACCCCTTCGTCCCGCACTCGCAGCCGCACCCAGATCTCGCCGTCGTCATTCGTCATGCGCTGCACCGAGAGCGCACAGGTGCCGCCATGTGGCATCGCGTCGCGCGCGTTGCTCACCAGATTCACCAGGGCCTGTTCCACCTGCCCCATGTCGGCCCGGATGCGGCAATCAGGCTCCACGTCGCATGCGATGCGCGTCTGTTCTCCAGCCACACGCTGCAGCAGTCGGCGAAGGGTCAGGACCTGTTCCGACAGATCGAAGACGCGCGCCTGCACGATTTCACGGCGCGCGAAGGCGAGCAGCTGCCGGGTCAGCGTCGCGCCGCGCTCCTGCGCCGCCAGAATCTCGTCCAGCAGCGGCAGTCCGCTCTCATCGGGAAGCTCGGAGCGCAAAACCTCCGCTGACGTGCCGACGATCGTGAGAATGTTGTTGAAGTCATGCGCGATTCCGCCGGCCAGCTGACCGATGGCTTCGAGCCGCTGTGCGTGCGCCAGCTGCAGCTCCATCTCGCGCCGTACGCGATCGGCATGCAACCGCTCCGACACATCGCGCAGCACCAGCTGCCGTCGACCGCCCTCCATCGATCGCCACGTGATCTCCAGCTCGACCCGAGCACCGTCCGCGCGCTGCAGCTCCCACGCGAGCGGTCGTTCACCGGTATCGCGCAACGGAAAGGCCGCGTGGTCATCAGGCATCGCGTCGGCCGATGTCAGTACGGCGCTGATCGGGCGACCAAGGCACTCGGCGCGCGCGCAGCCGAGCAGCCGCTCGGCTGCAGGATTCGCCACCCGCACGATGTCATCGGCATCGATCACCAGGATTCCATCCGGCGCCCGATCGATCGTCTCCGACAACTCACCTTCCTTCTGGACGACCTCGACGAAGGCGCGATCCACAATCGAGAAGCCGAGCGTGACCAGCGACCAGACGGCAGTCGTGATCACGGTGTGCGCCGTGAGCCAGTAGATCACGGATGTCGACACGCCGGACGACGCAACGGCCGGCGACGCCAGCACGAGCGGCCACGTGATGCCCACCGACACGATTGCCAGCACCGCAGACTGTCGCGGCGCCAGCAGGAGCGCTCCCCCCACGAGCACCGGCGCCGTCGCAAGGAGCGAGGGCGCGGGGAATGACGTCGCAGTGAGGAGGGACGCATGGACTTCGCACCAGACACCGGCAAGGGTGATCAGCCCGCCCTTGAACGCTTGCCCAGCACGAGCCAGGAGACTGCCGAGCACACACGCCACCGCCGCGCCAACGAGCCAGGCCGCGTGTCGCTGCGGATCATCGCGCCCAACGATGGCGAGCGCGCTGTACGCCACGGCACCCACGGCGGAGCCAATGAGTACCCAGCGGCGGGAATCGGCGTACGAAAACAGGAGTGGACGCGGAGCGGCAATGGCTGACAGCACACCACACGGTACCCCCGCACCGGCGGAACCGCTATGGACCACGCCGTGTGTCAGCGCCGCTGCCGCAGGGACGAATGATCGTAAACACTTGATCCCGGCGACCACCCTGACGACCGCTCCAGTCACATCACGGCGCGGCGTGCCAGGAGCGCCATCCACGCCCACGAAGCGCGCGGCGGCCGAGCAGCGCCATGCCCGCGACCAGGAGCAGCATCGGCCCTCCGTAGACCACCGCCCAGATCGCCGCACTCGCGCCAGCCCGCGCCGTGCGCGCCAGCGCACGCGTGGCATCACGCAAGACCCCGCGCGGCTGCCACGACTCGGAGGCGATCGGCGTTGCCACCACATCAGGCCGCAGATCGAGGGTGATCGTGGAGAGTGCGGCCAGCTGCGTCAGGGTCTGAAGTTCGGCGGTGCGCTGTTCGATCTCACCACGCACCCGAGACAGCTCGGCGTGGACTTCGAGCACATCCGACGCTTTCTGGGTCCGCTGCCGAACCGTGACGAGCAGTGCTCGAAGCTCGATTTCGGTCGCGCGCAGATTGACCAGCTGCGCCGACAGATCCACCGCCTGTCGTGTCACATCCTCGCCGGTGACCGAGGCATTGTCGACGCGCACCGCCAGCGCGCGCAATCGACCCAGCGTCGCATCGAGCCGAGCGGCCGGCACTCGGACCGTCATGCTCGCCCGGTCTGATTCGCCCTCGCGCCAGAGGCGGGAGGCACCGAGAAATCCGCCGCTGGCAGTGGTGGCTTCGGCCACCTGCTCCATCACCGCTTTCACATCAGACACCTGCAAGGTCAGCTCTGCCGTCCGCACGATCATGCGCACGGTTTCCGGGCTCGGTGGCGGCGCTGCCACCCCGGCCACGGCAATCATGCGCGCACCGCTGGTCGGTGCATCGAGTGACGCTGGGGGGGCCGTCTCGGCGCGCATCGCCAGATCCACAGGCGCCTCGCGCGCCGCGTCGGAGCCCGACGACCCGCACGCCCCAGCCATCCCACCCGCCACCAGCATCGTCACGATCCGCAGCCCTGTGCGCCACATACCGCCTCCATTGGATGAATCGAAGGCCCACGGCTCTGGGCCGCCTTCGCCATCGGGAGATGCGCGACCGGCGCACGAACGCACAGCGCGCATCGGTCCCGCGGCGGCGGGCCGGCCAACGCATCCGCAGGGCACCGTGTACCGTTCATCAGAGGTACAGAACACCGGCCACTACTTTCCCTCCCGATCGCGCCTGGCGGCGCTCGTTCACTGGCCTCATGACCTTCGGTGGGAACAGCATCGGTCATCCGAGCGCCGTCGCGACCGATGAGCCGGAACTGGTGGTGCGGGTCCAGCAGGGCGATGCCGCAGCGTACGCGGTGCTCGTGCAGCGGCATCTGCCGCGCGGGTACCGCATTGCGTGGCGCGTGTTGCGGCATCGCGAGGATGCGGAAGATGCGGTGCAGGATGCGTTTCTGCGGGCGCTCGAACGGATCGACCAGTGTGATCCGGAGCGCTCGTTCGGTCCCTGGTTCTTCCGCATCGTCGCGACGACCGCGATCAACAAGCAGCGGTCGGCCAGGCGGCGCGAGACGGAGCAGTTGTCGGAGCGGGAGATCAGTGCCGCTGTAGGCCCGGCCGACGCGGCGGCGCTCAGCGCACTGCGGAGTGACGTGGATGCCGCGCTGGAAACCCTGCCTCCGGTTCAACGCAAGCTGATCGAGTTGGTGACGTTCGAAGAGTTTACCCCGACCGAGGCGGCAGAGCTGCTGGTCATGCCGCCCGGGACCGCACGATGGCATTTGCACGAGGCACGCAAGTCGCTGCGAATGCAGCTGCAGGTGTGGCTCGGTGACGGTGAAGAGGACGAATGACGATCGACCGACAAGACGACGCGCCCGACGCAACCGACCCGGCACTCGACGCGCTGCTGCGGCGGGCAGACCACCATGCGCCGTCCATCGATGCGAGCAGCGTGGAAGCGCGCATCATCTCGCAGGCGGCGTTCCTCCTTGCGGCACGGCGCCGAACCGCCCGCACCTCCATGTCCGACACGCTGGCCGCCTGGGTTCGCATCGCGTTGCCGCTGGCGGCCGCCGCCGCCCTGTTCGCCGCACTCGCCCTCTCGCGTCTCGATACGACGCTCGTCGTCGATGCTGAGCTGAGCGACAGCGATCCGGCCGCACTCCTGAGCGCGCTCGAGTCGGAGGGATCCAGTGGGCTGGCCGGCCATCTGATCGCCAGTGACGCCGAAGCGCAAACTCCCGACGACGGTGCGTCGCGATGACCACACCCCGCTCACGGGTCATGGCGGCCCTGACGGTGGTCGCCGTGTTTGCGATCGGCGTCGTGCTGGGCGTTGTCCTCGACCGACGGCTGCTGCATCGGCGGACGGGCTTTGGCGGCTCGTGGAGTGGTGGCCGGCGCGACGGAGGTAGCGCCTTCGGGATGATGACGGACGCGCCCGACACCGCCAGTCGGCACCGTATGCGCGCCCGCATCATGAAGCGAATCACTGCTGAGATAGCACTCACCCCGGTGCAGGCGCATGCCGTCGACTCGATCTTTGCGCGGCGCGAACTGCAACTCGACTCACTCCGCGCGCGGGTGGGTCCGCAACTCGATTCGCTGCGCGATCAGATGCGCGCATCAATCGATTCCGTCCTCACACCGGAACAACGCGTCAAGTTTGCCGAGCAGCGTCGCCGGATGGATGCGCGGCGGCGTGGCGGCGGCGATCCAGAACCGCGGCGCAACTAGTGGCCTGGAACCGAAGTTCGGGAAGCAGTCGCCGGTCGGAGCATGCCGCGCCGCGCGAGCGGCAATCCCTACGGCTCGGATTCGATCCGCAGAAAACGCGTCCAGTTGTCCGGATCGTCCTGAATCGCGTCGGCGAGAATCGTCAGCCCGTAGCGCTCTGCCGCCCCGTGACTCGCGACCGCAGCGATGGCCGGGTCCTGCGCCTCGCTGACCATCCTCGCCGCGCCCGCCGTATCGAAAAACGACTCGGTCCTCGCGCCAAAGGCTTGCAGGAAGCGCCGGCACTGGGCCAGTGCCACCGGATGACTGGCGATACGCTTGACCTGCTCGAGCGTCGAGCCGGGCACGCTCATCAGCGCATGGACGATACGGATATCCGTGGTTCCGCCGAGGTTCAGCCCGACGCTGAAGTCGTCGAGGGCATCCAGAGCGGACGTGATCGGTCCGACGACCAGGTTCTCGACGGGTAGCACCGCTCCATCCGCATTGCCGGATTTCACCGCCGCCAGCATCTGCGAGAAGGTCTCGCATGGCACCGGGATCGTGTCCGGGCCCCAGAAGACGCGAATGGCGTCCTCGCTGAAGGCGCCAGGAATACCCTGAAACGCGATTCGGGGTCGTGCGCTGGTCATGCGTCGAATGTACGCGAGGCGAAGCCGCGGTGCGCACGGACGCGGGGCGCAAAGACGAGAACGGCACGAACGAGGTGCCCCCGGCAAGCCGTCGCTCACCGGGGGCTGAACGTGCTTCAGGGCCCACCCGCCCCTCCACACGAAGAACTCGTCGTCGCCGAGCGGACGTGGCTGACCGTCCGGACCTTCCCTGTTGCTCGCGCCGGACCGGGTGGGGTGCCGCGCGGGTCGTATCAGGCTACACTCAGCGACCTCATCCATAAGACGCGTGACGTCGGGTGGCGTCACAGGCAGCGCGCTTCCTCGATCCGTTGCGCCACCGCCATTCGAGTGACCGGCCCGGCACACCAGTCAGCCAGACGCATCCACTCAGTGGCCAAGGACGTCCGAGGTCCCCGTCCGTCACGGCGCGCGCGCCATCACCAGCGCCCGCATCGCTGATCGGAGCATCGGCTACGCCGCGCATCCGCTCGCGAACGACCACCAACCGCACCGACGAATCGACGCTGCCGCGCTTCAAGCTGCCATTCCTGATCCCGAATGACGGGGGTTGATCGCGCGCTCGACACGAATGCGACGCTGCATAGCTCGATCAGCAGTGGGCAGCGCTGGCTCTCCTTGCAGGCGGCAGGCCGAGCGATCCGCTACGACGTGGCGAATCCGTGGCCTGGATATCACGATCGTTCGCCTGCCGGGCTCCGATGCAGCGTACGACGGCTACAACGGTTTCATTCGCGACTCGATCGAGCAGAATCTCCGTGCCGCGCGATGGACCCGGCCACGTCGGGAATGATCCGACGGATCTGATGTACGCCGGTCCGCTGGCCAGGCGGCCGTCGACGAGGGTGTGAGGAAGACGAACTACTACAACACAGCGGGGCTGCCGGGGACCGTCGCGAACTTCACGCACTCGCCGTATGTGGTGGCGGCGCCGTAGGGCCAGCGCCCAGGCAAACCATCAGTCGGGTGCACACGCTGCGGCGGCGATGGCAACAGTCCGCGACGACTCACCAGTAACTGTCCGCTCCCAGCGCCGCCATCATCGGATCGTTGGTCACGATCGCACAACCGCCAGCGATGGCTTGTGCGGCAAGCAGACGGTCGAAGGGATCACGATGGCCGGCGACGAGCTGGCCGGCGCGCACCGCAGCCGCAGCGTCGACATCGAGCATCCGAAATCCATCGGATTCGACAACGTAGACGAAGTCTGACAGCAGTGCGGCAGGCACCGACAGCTTGCCGAGGCGCGCCTTGGTCGCGATCTCGAACGCGGTCGCCGCGCTCACGAAGATCTTTCGGTCCAGCGCCTGGAGCATGACAGTCCTTCCTGTTGTTCAGGTCAATATTAATTGACCATTCTCCACCAGCCGGCGGCAGGCGCGCGCGATGCTTCGTGAAGATCGGCCCCGACGCACTGGCGTCGGTGGCGGTGGCGGTGGCGGTGGCGTACACACCGCCGGTACGGTCGACGATTTCACGAATGGCGCCGTCGGCCACCACACGCGGCCATGCAGCGCACGACGCGATGCCTTGTCAAATTGCGGCATGTACATCCCCAAGGCGTTTCAGACGACTGATCGAGCGGAACTGGTGGCATTCATGCGTGCGCACTCGTTTGCGACACTCGTGTCAGCCGGCGCAGGCGGCCTGCTCGCCACGCACCTGCCGGTCGTGATCGACGATGACGGCGAGGCGATCAGGATCAGCGGCCATGTCGCCCGACAGAACCCGCACGTCGCGGCATTCGATGGCCACACGCCCTCGCTCGTGATCTTCACCGGTGCACACGGCTATGTGCCGGCCTCGGTCTACGAAGCGGCTGACAGTGTGCCAACCTGGAACTACATCGCAGTCCACGCGACGGGCGCGGCCAGCGCGGTGTCACTGTCGGAACAGCGTCCGGACGTGGACGACGCGATGCATGGCATGGTGGAGACGTATGACCCGGCCTATCACGCGCAATACGCCGCATTGAGCGAGCACTATCGCGAGGGCATGTTGCGCGGCATCGTGGTCTTTTCGCTGGTGGTCACGAAGCTCGAAGGCACGGCCAAGCTGTCGCAGAACAAGAACCCGCATGATCAACTCGCGGTCGAGGCGCACCTGCTCGCGCAGTCCGATCCAGCGGCGCGTGAAATGGGGGCATCGATGCGTGCACGTCGCGAAAGCGCGTAACGGCGACTTCCCTGACACAACACTTACGACGGTGCGTACCCGCTCTCCTCCACCAGTCGACGCGCGGCAGCGAGGCTGTCCAGCCCGAGCAGTTGCTCGAGGGCCACACGCGCATCAGGCTGACGGGCGAACCAGGCGCGCGCGATGCGATAGTCCATGACGTATCCCAGATCGGCCGCCCGGCCCGCAGTGGCGTTGCCGTCATACAGCCACCGCGTGGCATCATCGCCCAGCATATCCCGCTGGAACTCGGCCCAGAGCTCCGCCTCGTGCAGGTCGGCCCACGCCTGCGCGGCCGCGTTGATGTTCTTGCCGCTGACGCGCTCGCCCACGAAGTCCGCGATGCCCTCGCGGAGTGAGCGCTCGAGCAGCGTCCCGCCCGTACGACGCTGCTGGATGTGCACGAGCTCGTGCGCCACGATCCCCCGCACGTCCTCGACCGGGCGGAGCACCGTGCGGTGCCACGCCGACAGCGGCGGCCCGAGCAGACTGTCGGCGGTGCGGCCATACATCTCCGCGCCGATCAGCAGTCCGCTGCGGCCCGTGGTCCCGCCGCTGCTGAGTCGCCCCACGACGAAGTACACGTCGGGCAGTTTCGCCTTCGGGTACTCGCGCACGTCGGACGCCTCCCCAAAATGCACAATGTCGTCCGTGACGAAGCGTACGCCTTCTGGGTCGCCAGGACATCGTCAGGCGACCGCGTGATGCCCGACGTGCTGGCCATCACGCGCCCCATGCCCGTCCGCCGACGAAAACTCGCCGCCGCTCGCGAGGCAGGGGAATGCGGTCCATATTCACCGTGCCCCATGGACTTTCCTCTCCCCGTGTCGGTTCGATGCCGGCCCACCTCGTGTTGACGCCACGCGGTCAGTGAGATCGAGACACGACTCCTTTGTTTAGTGACCTGCAGTTACTCGTGTCGACCGGGCTCGATGCGCTCAATTCGTTCGATCGCATCAATGTCGCCTCGACGCTGCTGCAGAGCGCCGTTATCCTCGGTTTCGCCGCCACGCTGGAAGGCGTCACGCGGCACTTCGACCGGCCGGCGATGCGCGAGATCGCGATCGTCTGGCGCCTGTTCGCCCTCGCCGCCGTCCTGAACATCCTGTCGTCGTGGAGCGGCGCCGTCTGGAACGACCGCATGCTCTCGCGGGCCTTCACGACGCTCCTCGTCGCCTGTCTCGCCGCGTGTATTCCCTACGTGCGCAACGCGGCACGTGCGCTCGCGCTGGCGGAGGCCCCGCTCCCGAGCGCACGTCGCGAAGCGGGCCTCTGGTGGCTCGGGGCGATCTCGTTGCACGCGCTCGGCGTGTTCGGCTCGGCGCTGCTCTGGCCCGACGCACGCGTCATCACGGTCACGTTGAGTCGCGTGATACACCTCGTTGTCCTGTCGATTTCCCCCATCGTGGTGTGGCACGCGTGGCGGTCGGCGCGCGTCAACCGTGCAGCGCTGCAACTGCTCGCCGTCGGGCTGACGGCGCTCGCCGTTCGACAGGGCATCAGGGTGCTGCTCGGACTCCGGGTGGGCTTGCCGGACCTGCCCTTCGCGACGGAGATCGGCATCGTGACGTTCGACGTGCTGGCCGTCACGATCGCCGGGGTCTTCTCCCTCCTGATGACGACGGCGGAGGAAGTCACGCTCGTCAACGAGCAGGCGCTCGAGCTGTCGCGATCGCGCGATCGCGTCGCGGCGTCGGAGCGCATGGAAAGTCTCGGTCGCATGGCCGCAGCGCTCGCGCACGACATGAACAACGTTTTCCAGGTGGTGACCATGTCCGTCGAACAGCTGCGCGACGATGCACTGGCACCCCTCGCCGCCGAAACGCTGAGGGAAGTGGAATCGGCGACGCAGCACGGACAATCGCTCACGTCGCAGCTGCTCCTGTTCGCGCGCGCACGGACGACGCAGTCGGTGCGATTCGACGCGGCGGAGCGGCTGCGCGCGATTTCGGCCATGCTGCGCTCGCTCGCCGGCCCCGGCCTGGAAACATCCGTCACGAGTGACCCGGGTACCGTCTGTCTGGTGATGGACCCCGCGCAATTCGAGCAGATCGTCGTCAATCTGGTTGCGAACGCCCGGGATGCCGTGCAAGCGGGCGGGCGGATCTCTGTGACCCTCGATCGCGTGTCGATCACGCCCGGCAGCGCACGGGGGGCGACGCTCGACCCGGGGGAGTACGTACGCCTCGTCGTGTCTGACACCGGAGCCGGTATTCCGGCGGAGGTGCGCGACCACATCTTCGAGCCGTTCTTCACCACCAAGATCGCCGGGCGCGGCACCGGGCTCGGTCTCGCCACGGTGCATGGCATCACGCGTCAGGCGTCGGGAGACATCGTGCTCGAGTCGAAGGTGGGACACGGCACGACGTTCGAGGTGTTGCTCCCCGCCGCCTGACCCGCGCACGCAACCGCAGCTGCTGCTCGCGCCAGTTGAGGATCTCCGCGATCCACAGCTCGTTCTCCGACGGGCACGCGATCTGGTGAATCCAACCAGAATGCTTCGCCGGCTGCCCGCGTCGCCCAACACTACTCCGCCACAAGTCCCCAGGTCGAGACCCGACAAGGGTGCCGGTGCAAAGCGACTCGCCGACAGCGCCTGAGCGAGAGTCAAGCCGGACCTGTTCTTGGGGAATGACGCCCGGCGCGCCGATCTGGGCGTCGCGGATGTCCGTCCGATAGATTTTCGTGCCGGAATCGGCAGCCTCCCCAACGTGCGGCAGCGCGTTCGGCTGCGGGACACATCGAGGACAACGACGCATGAGACACTTCGCCCCGATCATCTTCGCCAGCTGGTGTGTGGCGTGCAGCAGCCCGTCCAGCACTCCGGTCACGCCGCCGATCGAGCCCCCGGTGGTTCGGCCGGTCCGACCGGCGCAGTGGGCGCTTGACTGGGCCGACGAATTCGAGGGCACCGCGCTGGACGTGGCCAACTGGATCGCGGTGGACGGGGCGGCGAACGTCAACAACGAACTGCAGTACTACACCCCGCAGGATGTCTATCTCGAGAACGGGGACCTGGTCCTGCGCAGCCAGCGGCGCACCTTCGGCAACCGGCAGTACTCGTCGGGCCAGGTGCGCACCGGCACCAAGCGTGTCGTGCGCATCGGGCAGGCGGTCGAGTGGCGGACGCAGATCCCCTCAGGCAAGGGCATCTGGCCCGCGAACTGGCTGGTGAACACGCCCTGCACCGGCATCACCGGCTGCGGCTCCAACTGGCCGCCCGAGATCGACGTCATGGAGATCCGGGGCAGTGCGCCTGACAACAACCTGATGACACACTGGTGGGGCACGTTTCCAGCCCAGGGGCACCAGACCAGCGAATACAGCGGCACCACCCTCTCGTCCGGCTACCACACGTATCGTGTCGAGTGCTTCGCTGACAGCATTCTGTGGTACATCGACGGGGTGCAGCGCGCGAAGCACACTTCCAACATCGCGGTCGGCGAGCTGCAGCTCGTCATGAACACGGCCGTGGGCGGCGACTTCGATGGCAACCCGATCCCTGCCACGGTGTTTCCGCAGTACCACCGCATCGACTACGTGCGCGTGTATCGCGACACGGCGAACGTGCGCTGACGTCTCCGGCATGATACCGGGTCGGCGAGGAGGCGGGCCGGTGCAGATTCCTCGCGCACGTTCGGACGCTGCTGCCGAGCCACTCCCCTTCCCTCTGAACGTCGCCATGCCATTCCGGTCCGACCGCCTGGCATTCCTCACGTCGCGCGCGCTCCTGCTGCTGGCCGTGATGAGCTGCAACCGGGGCAGCGACGGTGCCGCCCTGTTCGAGCTCCTCACCCCGGGACGCACCGGCGTGACCTTCGCCAACACCATCACGACCAGCGACGCGCTCAACGCCCAGACCGACCCCTACGTCTACAACGGCGCCGGCGTCGCGGTTGGCGACATCGACAACGACGGACGGCCCGACCTCTTCTTCACCGGCAACATGGTCTCGAGCCGGCTCTACCTGAACAAGGGCGATCTGAAGTTCGAGGACATCACAGGCACCGCCAAGGTCGGCACCACGCGGTGGGCGACCGGGGCCACCATGGTCGACATCAACAACGACGGCTGGCTCGACATCTACGTCTCCGTCTCCGGCCAGGCGTGGAGCAAGGACGTCGCACGCGCGAACCAGCTTTTCATCAACAATCGCGACCGCACCTTCACCGAGGCCGCCGCGCAGTACGGCATCGCCGACACCAGCTTCACCACGCAGGCCGCCTTCCTCGACTACGACCACGACGGCTGCCTCGATCTGTTCCTGCTCAACAACTCACCGGCTGACTTCGGGCGCAGCGCGGCGCCGATGGGGGCAACGGACAGGCAGGGCGACTCCCCCGGCGGCCACAGCCTGCTCTACCGCAACACCTGCAAGGGCACCTTCACCAACGTGTCGCTGCAGGCGGGCATCGTCCCCGTCCCCGGGTACGGGCTCGGCATCGCCGTGGCGGACGTCAATGGCGACGCGTGGCCGGACATCTACGTGTCCAACGACGGCGCGCCAAACGACCGGCTGTACATCAACAACCGCAATGGCACATTCACCGATCGGGCCGCACAGTCGCTCAAGCACACCAGCCTGGCCGGCATGGGCGTGGACATCGCCGACTTCAACAACGATGCCTGGCCCGACATCCTGCAGGTCGACATGGAGCCGGCCGACCTGGCGCAGCGCAAGCGTATGAGTGGGTTCGCCAGCTATGACGGGGTGATGGCCGCGCGCAGCCGCGGCGTGCGCGACGACTACGCCGTGAACGCGCTGCAGTTGAGCAACGGCGTGACACCGGCTGGCGATGTCGTCTTCAGTGAAGTGGCACACATGGCCGGCGTCGCGGCCACCAACTGGAGCTGGAGCGCACTCTTCGCCGACTTCGACAACGACGGGCTGAAGGACATCTTCATCGCCAACGGTTATCCCAAGGCGATGAACGACCTCGACTATCAGGCCGCGGCCAACAGCGCCGGCCGATCGGCCGACACCCGGCGCGCCCGTCAGCTGCTGAAGGACCTCTACGCGTACGAGATCTCCAGCTACGTCTTCCAGAATAACGGCGACCTCACCTTCACCGATCGCAGCGCGGCCTGGGGCGTGACGAAGCCGGGCTTTGCCTACGGTGCCGCGTACACCGACCTCGATGGCGATGGCAAACTCGATCTCGTGGTCAACAACATCGACAGCCCGGCCTCGATCTATCACAACATCCGGCCGGCGGACAGCGCCCATCACTACCTGGCGGTGTCGCTGGTGGGCGATTCGACCAACACGCGCGGTGTCGGTGCGACGCTGACGCTGATCGCCGGCGGCCAGCGGCAGCAGCTCTACAACTCACCCACGCGCGGCTTCATGTCGAGCATGGACGGACCGCTGCACTTCGGGCTTGGGCGCGCCGTGCGCGCGGACACCCTCGAGGTGCTGTGGCCCAACGGTCGCCGCCAGCGGCTCACCAATCTCGCGGCGGACCGGGCGGTGGTGGTGAAAGCGGCGGATGCAACGCCACCGGCCGGCGACGCACCGACCGGTGCCGCCCAGACGACTGCGGGCACGCGCGCATTCACCCGGGTCGATGCGTCGCAGGGCCTGTCGTACGCCGCACCACCATCCACGCTGGTCGACTACCGCGTGCAGCCGTTGCTGCACACCATGCCCTCCCGTCAGGGACCACCGCTGGCGGTCGGTGACGTCGATGGCGATGGCCTGGATGACCTGTTCGTCGGCGGCGGTAACCGGCGGCCCGGCACCCTCTTCCTCCAGCAGAAGGACGGGCGATTCCTGGCCTCGCCGCAGAACCAGCCCTGGCAGGCCGACTCGGTGTCCGACGACTGGGGCGCGCTGCTCACGGACCTGACCGGCGATGGCCGCCCCGATCTGTATGTGTCCAGCGGCGGGTATCAGCTGGCGCCTGGATCGCCCGCACTGCAGGACCGGCTGTACATCAACGCCGGGAGTGGACGCTTCACCCGGGCACCGGCTACGGCGCTGCCGCCGATGCGGTCCAGCAAGGGTGCGGTGCGCACTGGCGACTTCAACGGCGATGGTCGCCCCGACCTCTTCGTGGCCGGGCGCCTCACGCCGCGCAACTACCCCGAACCGGCGCCGAGCTACCTGCTGCGCAACGACGGCGATCACTTCACCGACGTGACCCGCGAGATGGCACCGGCGCTGGCCACGCCGGGCGGGATGGTTACCGATGCCGCGTGGGTGGACTTCGATGGTGATGCGAAGCTCGATCTCGTGACCGTCGGTGAGTGGATGCCCATCCAGGTCTGGAAGAACGACGGCACACGCCTGCGTGACGTCAGCGCGTCACTCAAGCTCCCGCCGCTGCGCGGCTGGTGGTACAGCCTCGCCGTCGCCGATGTGGACCATGACGGCCACCCAGACCTGATCGTGGGGAATCTTGGACGAAACAGTGTCTGGCAGGCGTCGCCCACCAGCCCGTTGGGCATCTATGCCGCACCGTTCACTGGTGGAAGGAACACCGAGATCCTTCTCACGCAGCGGGCGGGCACCACGGAGTTTCCCATTGCCTCGCTTGCCACGCTCTCACATGACATCTACACCCTCGGCGTGAAGTTCCCGACCCATGGCACCTTCGCGTCGGCGTCGCTCGAACAGCTCTTCAGCGCGGCGCAGCTCAAGGGGGCCTTCCACTACGAGGTGGACACGTTCAACAGCGTGGTGTTGCACAATGATGGCGGCCGCGCCTTCCGGGTCGTGCCGTTGCCCACCATGGCACAGATGGCGCCGATCCGCGGGATCGTCCCCTTCGACGTGGATGGCGATGGGCATCTCGACCTGACGGTGGCCGGGAACCTCTACGATGTGGAACCCAACACGCCGCGCATCGACGCCGGCAACGGCCTGTGGCTCCGCGGCGATGGACGCGGGCACTTCGCCCCCGTGTCCCCGCGCGAGAGCGGATTGCTGGCACCTCGGAACGTGGCCGGGCTCGCCGTGCTGAGGACTGCTGGCGGCCACGCCATGGCCGTCGCCAACACCGCCGATTCGCTGCAGCTGTTCCGCCTCCGCTAACGCACACACGGCACTGGTACCGAGGTACCAGTGCCGTGCGCGTCCTGCCGAGCGTTCACTGAAGAATCCGCGTTACCAGCCGGTGTTCTGCACCAGACCAGCACCCTTCCCCTGACTCAGCTGAATCTGGATGATGGGGATCGGGAAGAGCGCATGCCGGGCCGCGACGGCTGCGGCGTTGGCCAACTGCAGCCGGCGCGTCCGCTCGACGGCCATGTACGCATTCAGCACCTGCTCCGCGATCCCCCAGCGCCGCAGGTCGAAGAAGCGCTGCCCTTCCATGGCCAGCTCGAGTCGGCGCTCATCGCGCACCGCATTGCGGGCCGCGGTCTGCGAAGTCCACGGCGCGGTGTACAGGCCGACCCGGTAGTTCGCGTAGGCCGCCACCCGTGGATCGGTGATCGGCACGGCGATGGTCGTCGCGTCGGTCCCCGGCCCCTGGACTCGCAGTCCGGCGCGGGTCCGGATCAGGTTCACGATCGTGCGAGCGTTCTCCAGCGAGCCCGCTTCCACTTCCGCTTCGGCGAGCATCAGCAGCAGGTCGGCATAGCGGAAAATGTGGACGTTCACGGAGTTGAGCTGGGTGTTGTTCCAGCCCACCAGGCTTACCGCGCCACTGGTCCGCTCGTGCACATGCTTTTTGTTGCTGTATACACCGCCATACGCGGGAGCACGGATCCAGTCGCGCGTATGCGGGCCCCAATCCTTGTACGGCACACCATCGCGACCCACCGTGTAGTCAAGGCGCGGATCCACCGGCGTCGTCGAACCGCCTACGAGGTTGGCGTTGCTCGCGTTCCAGTTCGCGTTGGTCTGCGAGGCCGGCAGGCCGGTGGTCGCGTCGGTGGCGAAGAAGTTCACCAGGTTCTGCGACGGCTGGTGGAAGCCGCAGCAGCCGAATGGGCTGCCCGAGTGCGGGAACGTCAGGCGGTTGCCGTAGTTGGCGTTGTTGCCGTTCGGTTCGCCGTCGTTGGCCGACGCCTGATAGGCGAGGATCGTCTCCCGGCCGTTCTCGAAGGCGGAGAAGCCGGTCCACACGCGATCGAAGCTCTCTTCCAGCGCATACGGCCCGCTGTTCCGCACGTCCCGCAACGTCGTCAGGGCATTGGCGAACTCACCGTTGTACATCTGCACGCGGCCCTTGTACGCCCGGGCCGTCCACGCCGTGATGCGCGCCTTATCCCCGTTGCGCGGGGTCGTCGGCAACAGCGCGATGGCGGCGTCCAGGTCCTTGATGATCTCCGTCGCCGCCCCAGCCTTGGTGAGCTGTGCCTTGGAGAAGCCGGTGTCATCCTCGCGGTAGTAGGGAATGTTGCCCCAGATACGCCACGCTTCGAAGTGGTAGTGCGCACGCAGGAAGGTGGCCTCGCCTTCGATGCTCCGCGCATCATTGGTCGAAATCTCGCCCGGCTTGTCCGCGACAACGGACTTCAGGAGGTTGATCGTCGCATTACTGCGCACCACCCCTTCGTACACCGCGCGCCACTTGTCATTCACCTCGCTTTCGACGCCCGGCGCAGCCCAGTTGTACTGCTCGATCGGGTCGAGGTTGGGCTGGTCCGTGGCTTCGGAGCCCTTGTAGGCGTCGTCGCTGGTGATGCTGCCCCAGATCCAGTTGCTCGCGGCCGACGCCCACGAGCCGCCGACACCGGTGGTGAAGTCCAGCTGCCGGTAGGCCGCCATCAGCGTGCCCTCGACGCCGACCCGCGTGGCCAGCGTCCCGGCGTCCAGCGTGCCCTGCGGCACGGCGGCGTCGCTCAGGAAGTTCTTGCAGCCGGCGATGACGCCGGCAGACACCGTGAGCGCTACGATCCCGCGGATCATGCGCGTCCTTGCTCGGTGGTTCATCGTAGTCCTCTGCTGGGATGTATTCATCGGTCAGAACGAGGTCGTGATGCCGATGGAGAACGTCTTGCTGCTCGGGTACACGCCTGTATCAACGCCGCGGAACTGGTCACGCACGTCGCCTGCGGCGCCGAACGCACTGCCGTTCGGCAGCGACGGATCGAGCCCGGAGTAGCCGGTGATCGTGAACAGGTTCTCGGCCTGTAGGTACACGCGCGACGCTGCGACCCAACGGGCGAGCGACTGCGGGACGTTCCAGCCGATCTGGAGATTCCGCATGCGGACGAACGAGCCATCCTCCACGTAGTAGCTGCTGATCGCGCGACTGAACGTGTCGTTCTGGTCGAGAATCGGGTACTTCGCGTTCAGGTTCTGCGGCGTCCACGAGTTCTCGAGCAGGTCCTTGCGCACGTTGGTCGAGAAGTCGCGGAACACGTAGAAGTTCTTCTGGGCATCGAAGATCTTGTTGCCGAAGGATCCAAAGACCGACGCGCTCACGTCAAAGTTCCCGCGGCGGTACCCGACCTCGAAGCTGCTCGTGAACTTCGGGTGCGGCGACCCGATGATGGTGCGGTCGGCGGCCGTGACCTGCCCGTCGCCGTTGACGTCCACGAACTTGATGCGGCCCGGCGCCGCGCCATCCTGCCGCGGCGATGCCGTCACGTCGGCCGCGTCGCGGAAGTAGCCGTTGGCCTTCAGTCCGAAGAACGAGCCGATCGGCTGGCCCACCTGGTTGATGACGGCGTTGCCGATGCGCGTCGAGATCGGGCCGAAGAAGAACTTCTGGTTCCCGTCGATCGAGACGATCCGGTTCCGGTACGCGCTGATCGCGCCGCTGATGTTCCAGGCGTTGCTCTGGTGACTCAGCGAGATGTCGAAGCCCTTGTTGTTCATGCGGCCGATGTTGACGATCGGCGGGGCCGCAATGCCGGCCGCGCCGGGTAGCGCCGGGTCGAACAGCAGGTTGTTCGTGGCGCGATCATAGACGTCGATGATGAGGCTCAGCTTGTTGTCGAACAGCGCGAGGTCGGCACCCACGTTCGTCGACCGGTTCTCCTCCCACTTGAGGTTCGGGTTGCCAAGCGACACCTGCCGGAAGCCCGTTCGGACGGTGCTGTTCGACCCGGCGATGTCGTAGTACGTGTCACCATTGGCGCCGCCGAACTGGTTGAGAATGCGGCCCGACGGGATCTGCTGGTTGCCCGTCACGCCGTAGCCCACGCGCAGCATGGCGTCCGAGATGACCTTGTTGCCCTTGAGGAACGGCTCCTTCGAGATGCGCCAGCCGAGGCCCACGGCCGGGAAGGTGCCCCAACGGTTGTTCGGCCCGAGACGCGACGAGCCGTCGCGACGGACCGTCAGGTTGGCGACGTACTTCTCGTCGAAGTTGTAGTCGACCTTGCCGAAGAACGACAACAGGGCATTCTCACCACCCGAGCTGTTCACCGACCGGGTGTTGACATCGCCCAGCGCGTCCTGGATAAAGCGCGAACTCTGGTCGGTTGACAGCAAGTTGGACAGGGAGCCGCTGAGGAACCGGCTGAAGCCAGCGTTGGCTTCCTGCCCGACCAGCACGCTGAGGTTGCTCGACCCGAACAGCTTGCTGTACTTGGCCGTGTTGCTCCACGTCCAGTCGACGGCCTGGGTGCTGTTCTCGAAGATGGAGTTGCTGAAGCTGGGCTCCGAGTTTTCCGGCGTGATCGCGTTGTAGCCGGAGAACGCCGCCTGAGACACGTTGAAGCCAAGGCTGCTGCGCAGGTTCAGCTCCGGCATCGCGGCGAACCCGGCGAAGATGTTACCGAAGACGCGGTTGTTCCGGTTGATGTTGTTGCGGGACTCGAAGGCGGCCTTGAGCGGGTTGGTGTTGTTGCCCAGCCCGACGGCCTTGCCTGACGCGAAGTTGCCCTCAATATCGCGGATCGGCACCACCGGCTGCATCAGGATGTTCTTGCCGATCAGCGCGGTCTCGCCGGTTTCGTCATTCGGCAGGCCGCCGAACTGCCGCTCGGCCGTCACACCCACGTTCTCACCAAAGGTCAGCTTGCCGACCGTGAACTGCGTGTTGGCGCGAACGCTGATGCGGCGGAAGTTGTTGAACGCCGCCGTGCCGTCCTGGTTGAAGTAGTTGACCGAGATGCCGTACTGGTTGCCAGTGCCGGCACCGCTGATGCTGAAGTTGGCGTCCGTCAGCTGCCCCGTGCCGAAGACGGCCTTCCACCAGTTCGTGCCGGGACTGCCCGGCATGATCAGGCTGTTCGGGAACGAGTACCTCGACGGATCGACGCCGACCGGGCGCCCGAACGTATCGATGCCAGTGCGCGTGTCGTTCGCCGCAAAGGTGTACGCGGGCACGCTCGGGTTGCTCGGGTCACCGTAGATGTTGGTCGGGACGGGCAACCCGGCGTTCTCGTGCGCCCGCTTGACCACCTTGAAGTAGTCCAGCGCGTTCGTCAGCGTGAATTGGTCGTAGCCATTCACCGGCGTCGACATGCCGGTGCGGATGGTGGCCGTCATCTTCGGCGGGCCCGCCGGGCCGCGCTTCGTGGTCTCGATCAGGATGACGCCGTTGCTCGCGCGCGACCCGTAGATCGACGACGCCGACGCGTCCTTGAGCACCTGGATGGACGTGATGTCGTTCGGGTTCAGGAAGTTGATGTACGAATCCTGCACCGGTACGCCGTCGATCACGTACAGGGGATCGTTGTTCTGGAACGAGCTGATGCCACGGATACGCACCGTGCTGCGCGACCCAGGCGATCCGCTGGTCTGCACCGTGATGCCCGGGACGGCATCGAGCCGCTTCAGGACGCTGGCGCCCGTTTCCTTCTTGATGGCGTCCACATCCACGCTCGAGACGGCGCCCGTGATTTCTGCACGGCGCGTTTCGGTGTACGCCGTCACGACGGTTTGCTCGAGATACGAGATCGACTCCATCGACACGTCGATCTTCGTCCGGCCACCGATGTCGACCGTCAGCGGCTTCCGGCTGACAGCGAGGAAAATCAGCTGGCCGTTCGCGGGTGCGAGGATGGTGTACTGCCCGCGCGCGGACGTGGACACACGCACTTCGGTGCCCTTCACGTTGACATTCACACCAGAAATCGGCAAACCCGTCGAGCTGCTGTTCACCGTTCCGGTCACTGTGATCTGCTGCGCGTGGGCCGTCGTGCCCACCGCGAGTCCGAGCGCGAGCAGCAGCCCAAGTCGTGAGGCGCGCCGCCTGATCGGGGCTGAGCATCCGACCGGTCGACTCTCCAACAAAACCGTCTCCATCAGTCTCCTCCTTGAGCCATATGGGTGAGAGCATCAGCCCGACTCACAATCGGGCAGACTTCCTGCTTCTCGACGGGTCGTGACCGAGGGAAAGACCGGGTGAAACGGGGAGCAATCGTGTAGCTGCAGCCGCTGTGACGGCGGGAACTCGACAGCTGGAGCGGACGGGAATACAGGAGGCGAGCGCCGCTACAACCGGATAGAACGCGACGGCGAGCGGGACGACAGGGCGAGACAGATGGCGGACGAGTCGGGGGCCGATGTGCTCCAAGGCGTGTCCGTTGTGCCATTTGGGATCCTAATAGCGATTCAGTCACAAGGTTTGTCAAGTCGCCGTGACATTTCACACGGGCGCGTGACTTGCGCCGCTGGCGCCGCGCTCCATACTCGTGCAGACGCCCACGCAGTCGGGCGATGAATCGCCTGCTGTTGATGCCCCCCAACGACCTGCGAGGTGTGCGATGCTCGCCCCACGCCGATGGCTCGCAGGACTAGTCTGCGTCGCCGTGTCCTGCGCCCGGCCACCCGCTCCCGATGCGGCGCCGCGGCCGAACATCGACCCGTACGTGATCAGCGCGTGGGAGCTGCGCGATCCGGTGATCCGGAGCATGGATGCGCTCAAGGCCATCCGCTACCTGCGGCCGGCGTTCTTTCGCACCACCGGGCCGCAAAGCTTCGCCGATGGCAACGCCGGTCGGGTGCACTACTCTCTGGACTACGGCCCCCTCCGACCGATCAGCGAGCTGGTGACCCTCACGACGGAGATGCTAGTGGAGATTCGCTATCTCGACGCGAACGACGCGCAGAACCGCTTCGGCCTCAATGCCAACGGCGGCCCAGTCATCGTCCTGCTCAACAACAAGGTGCCGTAGCAGCGCAGGCGCCGCGCCACGACGTTGTCGGCCAGCGGCACCGCGTGCCTTGCGATGAGCGGCGATGGCGGCATACTTGTCGCGCATCGCGACTCCCTCGCGAACGAAGTACGCTGATGCTTTTTTCAGGGGAGAGCGACCCGACCTGGTCGCGCTTGCGACCCCCCCGAAGAGAGGCTCAGAGGCGTGAGTAGCCAGTACATAGCGACGGTCATCGATCTCCTCCCGCCGGATGCCCGGCCCATCGGGAGCATTACCCGCGACGAAGCGCGCCGGCGGTTGCTCGACGCGGACCCACAGTCCGTCCTCGGCCTCGAGGGATCGTTCGCGCTCGTGGCACAGCAGGACGAGAAGGTGTTTCTGGCGCGCAGCCTGGACCGTCCGCTGCGGTACTTCCTCGCCAAGGCCGCGGCGGGCCCCGTTCTGATCGTCGCCGAACGGATCGACGAGATTGCGGCAGAACTCGCCAAGAGGGGATGGAGTAACCAGTTCCATCCCAGCTACACGCGGATGGTGCCCGCCCACCACGTCACCACGCTCCGCCTCATCGGCTGCCCCGACCCCGACCCGGTGCACCGGCGCTTCTTCGATCCGCCGCGCAGTACCCTCCCGCCGGACCTCGACGTCATCGGCCGCCACTACGTCGAGGCGCTCTACGCCGAGTCGCGCTGCTGGCTCGCACAGCAGGATGCCTCCGCCCCGATCGGCGTCGCCTTCTCGGGCGGCATCGACAGCGGCGCCGTCCTGCTCTGCCTGAACCGAGTGCTGCTCGACGAGGGACAGTCGCCCGCGCGCCTCAAGGCCTTCACGCTCTCGATCGATGGCACGGGGGACGACGCGCGCCAGGCACGCGAGTTCCTTGCGCGGACCGACATGCAGATGCTGGGCGAGGTGATCGACGTGCCATCAGCGGCCATCGACCCGATGCGCGCCGTCGCCGTGATCGAGGACTACAAGCCGCTCGACGTGGAATGTGCGGCCGTCAACCTCGCGCTGCTGGCCGGCATCCGCGAGCGGTACCCCGAGTGGCGCCTTCTCGTGGACGGCGACGGCGGCGACGAGAACCTCAAGGATTACCCCATCGAGGAGAACCCGGAACTCACCATCCGGAGCGTCGTCAACAACTCGATGCTCTATCAGGAAGGCTGGGGCGTGGGCTCGATCAAGCACTCCCTGACCTACAGCGGCGGATATAGTCGCGCTTGCGTACGAAGCTTTGCCTGCGCACGCGCCTTTGACTTCGAGGGCTTCAGTCCCTACACGCGTCCGGCGGTGATTGCGGTGGCCGAGGCGATCCCGTTTGCGGAGCTCACCCAGGGGTCGCACGAACGGCTGTATTCGCTCAAGGGCGACATCGTCGCGCGCGGCGTGCGATCGGTGCTCGGCATCGAGATGCCGGTCTTCCCGAAGCGACGCTTCCAGCATGGGTCCGCGCGCGACGGCGATGCCGCCCGGCTGTTTCCTGGCAGTGAGGTGCAGTACCGACGGCACTTCGAGGCGCTCCACCTCGCCATGGCGTGAGCGCCTCCACCGAGGATCGGCGCATTCGTGGGCTTCGCCCCGCAATGCCCGCCGTCGATCCATGGCAGGCGCACGGCGCGATCGTTGACCCGGAGCGAAGACCGGACGGCAGCGTCGAGCAGGCGCTCACGGTCTTTCTGTCGGGGGCGGAGTGCCCGTTCACCTGCTCCTTCTGTGATCTGTGGCGCTGGACCTTCGACGGACCGACGCCGCCGGGAGCCATCCCACGGCAGCTGCGCGAGGTGCTGCACGCGCACACGGCCGACGCGACGACACCGCAGCGCCTCAAGCTCTACAACGCCAGCAACTTCTTCGACCGGCGCGCCATTCCGGCTGACGATCTGCCGGCGATCGCCGCACTCGCCGCGCCGTTTGCCGCGGTGACCGTGGAGTCGCACGCGCAGACGGTTGGCCCCCTCGCCCTCGAGTTCAGGGATCTGCTGTCAGGGCGTCTCGAGGTCGCCATCGGCCTCGAGACGATTCATCCCGTCGCCGCGCCGCTGCTCAACAAGCGACTCGACCTGCCGCGCTTCGATCGCGCCGCGCACTACCTCGCGGAGCACGACATGGACCTGCGTGTCTTCGTCCTCCTCGGCGCACCGCATATCCCGAACGAGGAATCGGTCGAGTGGGCCGCGCGCACGGTCGAATACGCCGTCGGGAAAGGCGCCGCGATGGTGGCCATCATCCCGGTGCGCGGCGGGAACGGTGAAATGGAGCGGCTCCAGGGCCTCGGGCAGTACGTACCCCCCACGTTGCGACAGCTGGAGTCCGCGCTCGACGCCTCCCTCGGGTTCGGGAGCGCCGTCGTCACCGTCGACCTCTGGGATGCAGAGAAACTTCCGGGATGCGACGTCTGCAAGCCCGCGCGAATCGAGCGACTGGGCCGGATGAACCTCAGCGGCCGCATGGAGCGCGACGTCGCCTGTGCGGAGTGTGCCGCGTGAACGGCCACTGCGATGTGGCGATCGTCGGCAGTGGCTACGCCGGCTCCCTGATGGCCCGCGTGCTCGCCGTGCAGGGATACCACGTCGCGCTGCTGGAGCGCGGGACGCATCCGCGCTTCGCCATCGGTGAATCGACGACGCCACTCGGCAATCTCTCCCTCGAGCGGCTGGCGCAGCGCTACGGCCTGGCCGACTGCTATCATCTGGCAGCACACGGACGGTGGCGGGCGCACCACCCGGACGTGCGCTGCGGGCTGAAGCGCGGCTTCACGTACTACCGGCATCACCCCGGTGAACCGTTCGCCGATCGCGGCCTCGAGTCGGAGCGACTGCTGGTGGCCGCGAGCCCCGACGATGCGATCGCCGACACCCACTGGGTGCGCGCAGACGTCGACCAGTACTTCGTGCAGCAGGCAATCGATGCGGGCGTGGACTATCGCGACCGCACCGAGCTGACCGGCGCCGCCGTCGAACCCTCTGGCGTGCACCTGACCGGGTCACGACTTGGCGCGTCGTTCACACTCGAAACCGACTTCATCATCGACGCATCGGGGCCGAACGGCTTTCTCGCACGGCAACTCTCGCTTCCATCTGGTCTCGACCGCACGGACACGCGTTCGGCGCTCCTGTTCAGTCATTTCGCCGGCGTGGAGCTGATGCCGGCAAACATTCCGGGCTTGCCGGACGGTCCCTATCCCGATGACTGGGCCGCCGTGCACCACCTCATCGATGAGGGGTGGATGTACAGCCTGCGTTTCGACGATGGCGTGACCAGCGCCGGCTTTGCACTCAGTCCGCGCGGCGTGGCGAGCCTGCCTGCGGCGTTGCTGGCCGACCCGGATGCGCTCTGGCGCTTTTTCATGGCGCGCTATCCGACGATTGGCCGTGCCTTCGCGGCGGCGAAGCCACTGATGCCGATCGCATTCCATCCGCGCGTGCAGCATCGCCTGACGCGAGCGGCCGGGCCGCGATGGACCCTGCTGCCGCATGCCTACGCCTTCGTCGACCCGCTGTTTTCCACGGGCATAGCGTGGAGTCTTCGCGCCGTCGAGCGCCTGGCGCTGCTGTTCGAGCCCGACGCCCACGGCCGGCGCGTTCCCGCACCGGCTGAACTCGCACGATACGACGCGTTGCTTGGCGCCGAAGCGGACCAGATCGACCGGCTGGTCGCGGGATCATATGAAGCGATGGCCCACTTCGACCTCTTCGCCGCGCACGCGATGCTCTACTTCGCAATCGTGTCGTTCACCGAGGTCCGTCAGCGGTTGAGTGCTGACGCGTTCGCCGCGTGGGGTGGCTTCCTTGGTGTCGGCGATTCCACCTCGGAAGCGCTGCTGCGCGAGAGCCTGTCACGACTCCGCGCGATCACCAACGGCGACGGCCACACGGGAAGCGTGGCGGCGCGTGCCGGCTACGCGGCGTGGGTGACCGAGGCGATTACATCCCGGAACGTGGCAGGCCTGGCCGACCCGGCGCGACACAACCTGTATCCGGTGGATCTCGATCTCCTCATCGAGCGGCACGACCTCCTGGGCCTGTCGCGCGAGCAGCTGGTGGATGCGCTGCCGGCACTTCGCGGTATGGCGCCGGAGCCACCGGTGTTCAGTCACGGTGCCTGGGCACGCCCTGCACGCGTGTGATAGAGTGAGCAGAGCGTGGTGGGGGGGGGGGGGGGGGGCGCCCCCCCCCCCCCCCCAACCCCACCAGGGGGGGGGGTGGGGAGTGGGAAGTGAGAAGGGGGGGG
>JANPFJ010000014.1:0-17816 GCA_031423355.1 Gemmatimonadaceae bacterium
GCTGGCGCTGGCGCTGGCCGCCTGCGGAGAATCCGAGATCGGCAACACGGCTCCGATCGGCGAGGGCCCTCCGGCGGTGAATGCCGTGGTCGTCGCCGGGCCGGTGAACGCCAGCTCCACCGACACGCTGGTCTACTTCAGCTTCGATTCACGACGGCTCGTCCCGCGCACCGGGGACTGGGACATCGCCCTCCGGCGGTACGAAGTCCGCGTCAACGGTGGAGTGTCGGGGACCGGCAGTGGCACGGGCTACGCCTTCGGCAACAACAAGACGGCAACCGCGGCGCAGGTGTTGGCATTCACGAATCAGAATACACTGGCCGCGTTCGACTCGATCCGTGACACTCAGATCCCGGTGGATTCGTTCTTCAAGGCCGATCGGCTGATTCCGAATGCCAATGCGTTCCTGAACGTCGGCCGAGCGACGCCAACTGCCAACACCGCGGCATTCTGGAAGGTCCGGCGCGCGAACGGCGCGTTTGCGCTGGTCCGCGTCACGGCCATCACATTCGCCGGACGCGCGCTGACCTCCATCAGCTTCGAGTCGCGCGCGCAGACCGGCACCACGCTCGGTGCGGCACAGGCGTTCACGATCGTAACCGGGAGCACACCACTCTCGATCGATCTCGCCACCGGCACTGCCGTGACGCCGAACGGGTGCAACTGGGACATCCTCATCTCGCCCTCGGTCTACGAACTGGGCGTGAATACGGCCTGCAACGTCGGCACCTATCCCGGCGAGCCGACTCCTGGCTTCGCCGGGACCGCGGCGGCCGGTGATGCGCCACAGTACGCCCAGTACCTCGCCGTGCTCACCGGCCCGATTCCGAACTCGATCGAAGATATCAGCGGACCCTTCCGCTACGATCTGAACAACGATCAGCGGCTCTCGCCGTCGTTCAATACCTATCTGATCCGGCGCGGAACGAAGACCTGGAAGCTGCAGGTGATCGGGTACTACGGCACCTCCGGTGCTGGCGGCTTCCCCACGCTGCGATACGCACGTATCCGATGAACGGTGCCGTGGTGCATCGGCCTGCGGTCTGCTCGCGATTGTGCGTGCAGGCCGTAGCGATGTGCCTCGCGCTGATCGTCTGGGCCGCAGCCGCTGCTGCGCAGACGGTCCGCGGCGTCGTGATCAGCGCCGGAAGCAATGGAACACCTGTGGTGTCGGCGGAAGTCGTGGCGAGTCCTGCCGGCGGACGTACGCGCACGGACGTGGACGGGCGGTTTCGCGTGAGCGCCAGCATGGGCGACAGTCTGCGGGTTCGCGCACTGGGGTTTCGCGAGCAACGCATCCGGGTGCTGACCGCGGATGTGCGGATCACACTGGAACCGGTGCCCACCATGCTCGATCGCGTGGTGACCACGGTGGGCCAGCGTGAGATCCGTGCCGGCGAGTCGCCGGCCAGCGTGATGGTGTTGGCAAAGGCCGATATCGCCGCTGCTGCCGCAGTCTCAGTCAATCAGCTGCTGCGTCGCCTGCCCGGGTTGCAGGAGATCGCCTCGCCCCCGGCGCAGACCTCGATCGCGATTCGCGGGCTCGATCAGTCGCGGGTGCTGGTCCTCGTCGATGGCGAGCCGGTGGCCGGTGCCATGACCGAGAATCGAGACATCGGCCGATTGTCGACGCTTGCGGCGGAGCGTATCGAGGTCGTGAAGGGCCCCTCCAGCGTGGAGTACGGCAGCGAAGCGCTGGGTGGCGTGATCAATCTCGTCACCGCAGCCCCAACGTCTCGGCTCTCGACCGATGTCATCGTGCGAACCGGGGAACTCGGGCGGCGGGAGTCGTCGGCCGAGATGAGCAACAGCTTCGGCCCGGTCGGCGTGCGTCTCAGTGGTGGCTGGCGGCAGTCGGATCGCGTCACCGCGATCAACGCCTCCGGTTCGACGCTCGATCGCGTGTACGATTTCCGGGGCGACACCAGAATTCGCCTGACCGACCGCGTGTCGCTGCGCACCGACCTGACGCTCTCGCAGCAGCGGCAGCGATGGCCGGTCGGCGCGGGCTTCAACGGCTTCATCGACAACCGCTCGACACAGGGCTTCGTCGAAGCGCAGGCTCGGACGGCTGGCGGGCAGCTTCGCGCGAGAGTCTTCGGGCAACGATACGCCTACCAGTTCCGCGAAGCACTCGGCGATCTGCCCATCGCGGGTTCCGCCGATTCACTCGAGCAGCGCGAACAGATGGCGCGCGGGCTGCTGGCCTACTCGCGTGCGCTCTCCACGCACTCGCTCGACGTGGGCGTCCAGTTCAGCGCTCGCGGGATCATCGCCCCGAACAAGATCGATGGCGACAGCGTCAACGATCGTGTGCTCGAGTTCTTTGCCCGTGACGCCTGGACGGTCGGGCCGGTGCTGGTCACCGCCGGCGCGCGCTCGACCTCGAGCTCACTCTGGGGGAACGCCGTAACGCCGAGCGTCGGTGCCGTGTGGCAAGCCTCCGCCGCATGGCGCTTGCGCGCGAACGTGGCGCGTGGCTTTCGTGCGCCGGCGTTCAAGGAGTTGCGCTACACGTTCATCAACGGCGCGGCAGGGTATCAGATCGTCGGGAACGATACGCTGCGCCCTGAGTCGTCGTGGAGCAGCAGCGTGGGCGGCACCTGGGCACCGGCCGGCGGCGTGTTGTTTGAAGTCGAGGGCTATCGCAACGCCCTCTCGAACCTGATCGCGACGCGGAACACCGGCACCAACGCTGCCGGACTCCTCGTCTTCCAGAACATCAACGTCGAACGCGCACGGACCGAAGGCATCGAAACGAACCTCCGCCTGACGCGAGCAGCGACCGAGCTGGCGTTCGGCTACGACTACCTGCGCGCCCGGGACCTGTTGACCGGCGCGACGCTGGACGGCCGCGCGCGACACACGGCGCGTGCGGCGCTCTCCAGACAGTGGCAGGTCCTCGGCGGTATCGCCGGCGATCTCTCGACCCGCTACACCGGCTCGGCGCCGCGCGGCATGGTCACGCAGGCGGGGTTTCTGTCGGTGGATGGCCAGGTCCGCCTCGCGCTGCAGCGCTCGGTCGAGCTGTCGCTTGGTGTGGTGAACCTCTTCGACCAGCGGCCGAGCGGGTGGACGGCGGCATTTCAGCGGCAGGCCACGATCGGAGTCCGAGCCGGGCTGCGGGGGCGCTAGCCGGGGGACACAGGCCACGGCCGGCCATGGGCTAACCAGTCGCGACGCGACGGTGCTATTGTCAGGGACGCACCCTGCCCACCTGGTCCCCATGAGGCTTCCATGTCAGCTCCCGTGAATCGTCGTCAGTGGTTGATCTCCACCGGACTCGCAGCCGGATCGTCGGTGCTGATACCGAGGGTGTTGCCGGCACTGGGCGTGGCGCAGAAACTCGACGGCACGGGCAACTATCAGGATCGCCTCCTCGAGATGGAAGCAAGCGCCACGGAAGCGCGGCGTGCGGCCGGGCCGATCCGGCTGGCGTCGAATGAAAATCCGTTCGGGATGTCGCCCAAGGCAAAGGACGGCATCATGTCGGGATGGTTCGAGCATAGCCAGTATGGCTTGAAGTCGAACGACACACTCAAGCAGGTCTTCGCGAAACACGTCGGCGTCGATCCATCGAACGTGCTGATCACGCAGGGCTCGAGCGAGACGCTGTCGGTTGCGGCGCTCGCCTACGGATTGCAGGGTCGCGAGGTGGTCGCACCGTGGCCGACGTTCGAAGGATTGCCGAGTTACGCAGAAACGATGGGTGTCACGGTCCACAAGGTCCCGCTGACGGCCGACCTGGGGCACGACTTCGCGGCGATGGATACACGCATCACCAACAGCGTCGGGCTCGTCTTCGTCTGCAATCCGAACAACCCGACCAGCACGATCTCGGATGCGCAGCAGATCCGCAGCTTCGTCAGTGCGACGCAGCATCGCGCGCTGGTGATCGTCGACGAGGCGTATCATGACTTCGTCGATACACCGGGCCATCGGTCGATGACGGATCTGGTGCTGAAGGGCGAGAACATCATCGTCTCGCGCACAGCGTCGAAGATTCATGGGCTGGCGGGGCTGCGCGTGGGCTTCGCGATTGCCAGGCCGGATATCATCGAACGCCTCGAGGCCCGCATGACGGGCAACCCGAATGCGTTTGGCATGCAGGCGGCGATCGCGTCGCTCGAGGACACGTCGTATCAGGAGTTCGTGAAGACGCGCAACCGCGAAGGCCGCGCGCTCCTGACGTCGACGTTGACGGCAATGGGCAAGCGCGTCGCCCCGTCACAGACGAACTTCATCTTCTTCAAGGCCGGAATGCCCAACGATCAGTTCCGGGCGGCGATGAAGGAGAAGGGGTTCCTGACCGGTCGGAATTTCCCTCCGTTCATGGACTGGGCCCGCGTCAGTATCGGCACACCAGTCGAGATGAAGGGCTTCGTCGCGGCACTGCCGGCGGCGCTGCGCGTCTGACGAACGGTGTGTCAGGGGTCGCGTGCATACGCCACGCGACCCCGCGACACCGTCAGCATCACCCGACCGCGCAGCAGCTCGGCCGGCGTAGCGAGCCGGAACGGATCCACATCGAGCACGGTGAAGTCGGCACGCTTGCCGACCGCGATCGTTCCGGCCTCCCGATCATCGAAGCCTGCGAAGGCGCTCCACGCGCTGTAGCCGCGGACCGCCTCCTCCGGGGTCATGCGTTGGTCGGGATACCAGCCTCCAGGCGGCACACCAGCAGTGTCCTGGCGGGTGATGGCGGAGTGGAGACCATAGAACAGGCTCCAGTCGGAACCCGGCAAGTCGGAAGAGAAAACCAGCGCCGCCCCTGAGCGGCGCAGCGAGCGCCAGGCGTAGGCGCCGGTCACACGATCCGGACCAAGTCGTACTCCGGCCCATCCCTTGTCTTCCACAGCGTGGGGCGGCTGTACCGACGCGATGATACCAAGCGCAGCGAAGCGTGGAACGTCCGCCGGCGACATGACCTGCGCGTGCTCCACGCGGTGTCGCAGGCCGCGTGCCTTCGGTGCCACCCGCATCACGGAATCGATGAAGTTGATCGTGGCGCGATTGCCAGCATCACCGATCGCGTGAATCCCGACCTGAAAGCCGGCCGCCATCGCGTCACCGACCACCGCGCGATTGAAGCCATAAGCACCGCCACTCACGCCACGATGACCGGGCTTGTCGCTGTAGTCGGCGAGCAGTTGTGCCCCGCGTGAACCAAGTGCGCCATCGTAGTACGCTTTCACCGCGCGGACCGCGAGCATGCCGTTCGTGGTGGTGAAGGGGCCGCGCGCGATGGCACGGTGAATGAGTGCTGAATCGCGCCCGCTGAGCATCGCATAGACGCGCACGGGGAGCGAATCGCTGGCCGCGAGCCGCTCGAACGAGGCCAGTACATCCGGCGCCACGCCGGCCTCGTGCACCCCGGTGTATCCCGCGTCAGCCATGACGTGGAGTGCGCGCATGATCTGCGCATCGCGCTGCGCAGCGGACGGCAGCGGTACCGCATCATCGAGCAGCGGTACGGCGCGATTCAGCACCAGTCCAGTCGGCTCGCCGCTCGCGTCCTTTCGGATTTCCCCGCCGGTTGGCGCGGGCGTATCGCGCGTGATGCCGGCCTTCGCCAACGCCAGCACATTCGCCCATGCCGCAAATCCGTGCAGGCTGCGAAGGATCACCGGATGATCGGGCACGCGGGCAGAGATGAGCCGCTTGTCGGGGTAACGATTGGCCCACGCCCCTTCATCCCATCCGAAGGCGAGAATCCACTCCCCCTTCGGCGTGACTGCCGCGCGTTGCACGATGCGCTCCACCGCCTCGGCTTCGGTGGCAATGCCGGTGAGGTTCACGCGATCGAGCGATTGTCCGAGTTCCGCAACGTGTGTGTGTGCGTCCACGAATCCGGGCAGCACCGTGGCCTGATGCAAGTCGACGACCCGTGAAGAGGTGCCACGCATCGCCAGCGCAACAGAGTCGTTGCCGACGTAGATGATGCGTCCGTCGCGAACAGCGACAGCGGTCGCATCATGGTGCCAGCCGCGCGCAGCGACGAACGGTGCGTCAGGCGCTGGTGCACCTTCGCGGGTGGGATCAGCCCACCCAAGGGTGTACGCATGCGCGTTGACGAGGATCAGATCTGGCGGCGGATCAGCCGCGGCACGACGATCGCATGCGGTCAGGGCGCCGACCGCGAGGAACGCGGCGACGAGCTGTGCAGGTGGACATGAGAGGAGCATGCAGGTGAAACTACGGCCCGGCAGGCCGCGAGCGAGCGATGGGATTGGCGTTCCTCGCCAGACCCTGAATCGCCGGGGCGTCCATGCCGAAGCTCACCCACTCCGCGCGCGTCGGCCCGCAGACGTCGCACACGGGCAGCCCTGCCTGACGAATCAGTATCGACGGTTGGCGGACGTGCGGACAGATCCGCATCCCGTCCGACTTCACCGTACTCAGCCGTGCTCTCGCGAGGCATCCACGTCGCCAAACTGTTGAAGACGTAACGGTGGCCCTCACCAGTCGACTCGCCCATGAGATGTCCCGACTGAGTTCGGTTGCGAATCGCACGACCGGCCCATATCCTCGCTTCCCGTCCCTGAATCGCCTGTCACAGGAGTGTCACCAATGAGCACCGCCACGATGAGCACGATGGAGATCGCTACCACGCTGATCGATCTCTGCAAGCAGGGCAAGAACCACGAAGCGATGACCACGCTGTACTCGAAGGACATCGTGTCCAACGAAGCGGGCGCCGCGCCGGGAATGCCACAGGAGATGTCCGGCATCGACGCGGTCTTGGCAAAGGGCCAGTGGTGGGCGGACAACCACATCGTGCACGAGGCCAGCTTCGGTGGTCCGTGGCCGAATGGGGACCAGTTCATCGTCACCTTCAAATACGATGTGACCAACAAGCCCTCGGGCAATCGGTTCGTGATGGAAGAGGCAGCGCTCTACACGATCAAGGATGGCAAGATCGCTCGAGAGGATTTCTTCTACGCCATGTAGAGAAACGCAGCGCGCTTGCACGCACCCGGCAGATGACGAATCGCAGGCTGCCGGTGCGACCGGAACGCGGCCACCTCGAGGAGGAAGCCGAGGTATTGCTGTGCGCCGCGCGTGACGGGCAGTTTGGTGCACTGAGCGAAGTAGCGGATGCCGGAGCCGAAAGGATTGACCCGGCGCGTCTGACACTTGCCCAGGCGAGAGATGCGCTGGCGCGGAGCTACACCGCACCCGACTGGAGCCGGTTGATGCAGGCCGTCGATCTCGTCCACGCAATCTGGCGCGACGAGATCGAAACGGTGCGGCGACTTGTCACGGAGCACCCCGCGTTGCTGCACGAGCACGTGCTCATCCGCCCCGACAGCAACTGGGGTCCGCCGATGTCGTACGCGGCGAACCTCGGTCGCGACGCAATCATCCGGGTGCTGCACGCGCTCGGCGCTCGCGATCTGGAGCCTGCGCTGAACCGCGCCGCGCTGCAGGGTCAGATTCCGACCGCGACGCTGTTGCATGAGCTGTCCGGACGCCCGCTTCCTCCGGCGAACGCTCTGGATGGACCGGCCTACACGCTGGACGTCAACGGCACCGCGTTCATGCTCGGAATCGGTGCGCCGGTGATCAGCGTGACCGGTGCCCGCCTGGCACCGGTGGATGTGGTCCTCGAGACCGACAGTCGCAAGCCGGCTGCCAAACACGCGATCCTCGAGCTGTACGCAACACATGGGTTGATACTGCCGGATACACCGACGATGGCGCTGCACCGCGGCCGGCTGGACCTGCTGGAGCGGCACCTCCGGGAAGATCCCCTGCTCCTCTCCCGGCGATTCACCCATCGCGAGATCTATCCCGCCGAGATGGGATGCGCCGATCCGATCAACGCCACCGTCGGGACACCGCTGGCCGGGACGACCCTGCTCCACATGTGCGTCGACTACGATGAGTTCGACATCGCGGAGTGGCTCATCGCCAACGGCTCTGATGTGAATGCGCGCGCGACGATCGGCGCGAGCGGCTTCGGTGGATACACTCCGCTCTTCTGCACGGTGGTGTCGCAGCCGAACTTCTGGATGAACCACCAGCAGCGTGGTCCGTTCACGGCCCCCTTTGCCGAGCTCCTGCTGCAACACGGGGCGGATCCCAACCTGCGGGCGTCGATCTGGAAGGAGTTGCACCCCGGGTACGACATTCCCGGGCGACACGAGTTCCGCGATGTGACGGCGCGGTCGTATGGGCAACGCTTCCAGGCTCCGATTTTTGTGAGCGAGCCGGCACTGGCTCTGATCGACGCGGCGGGTGGTACCTGGTAGACGGTGGTCGCGCTACGCACGCGAGGCGCTCATGCTACGACTACGACTGCGCCTACGACGCACACCAAGCCACGCTGCGTGGCAGCACCGCCCCGACGCGCCAGGACTCAGGCGGCGCGACACCGCCACTGGCGCGAACACCACTCGGCGGTTCGACGAACTGATAGGCGAGCAGCTGCTGCAACTCGGCCGGGATGGCCCGGACGGCCGAGTTCCCGACCCGGCGCGGGAAGTTCAATCCGCAGACCTTGTCGATCACGGACAGGCCGGAGGCAATGCTGATGAAAGACGTGACGACATCCACGCCTCGCACCCCCTGCAGTGCCTTCGGCAGCCGATCGGGTCGACTCATCGTGAGATCCATCCGACGCAGCTCCGATGTGGCGCTGTCGAGATAGAAGCTGCCATGCACGTCGGGCGACCGGATCTTGTCCGCCGCGCGCACATCGAGCCGCATCCAGGTTTCGCCATCATGATCGGACGCCCCGCCATACGCGAAGCAATGATTCCGTACGAATTGGTCATCGGCGAGATCGAGGATCGTCGGCAGACTCATCGAGTATTCTTTCCCTCGCCGTGAATCGGATGTAAGGCTCACCACGCGACCGGGGCGATACGTCACGCGTGCAATCCCCTTGCTGAGCGTCGTATCAACCGACTGGAGCGTGAGCGACGTGTCACCGAGTTGCCCCATCGCACGCACCTGGAGATAGCTGAACGGGTACTGCTGCACGAGCAATCGGTACCGATCGGCGTTCTCCCGGAGCAGCGAGACGAGATCGGCGACGATCGGATCACGCTCGCGATCCGGTGCGCCGGGTCGCGGACACGACGTCAACGCGACGACAGTCGTGCGAGCCAGTTGCGCGGGAATCTGTGTCAGCCGCGCGTCCAGGCGCACGACGGCGCCGGCCACGATCTGCACGCTGTCACGAAATGGAGTGTAGCCGATGCGGCGGATCACGACTTCGTAGCGACCGGCCCGCAGCGCCACGAGCGTGAACCGCCCTTCCGCGTCGGTGAATCGTTCGATGGCCAGCTGCGGAATGCTGACAACCGCAAATGGCAACGGAATGTTCATCGGCGCCGCGGTCGCACTGCCTTGTAGCGTGCCCTTGGTTGCATCTCCCGCTTGCGAGACGGCACGCGGCGCCGAAAGACTCAGCGCCACCAGACACGTCACCCACGGCAAAGGCCGCCTTCGTCTGGTGAGGGTGCGGTTCATGGCGTCGCGCCGGGAAGAGGAAGTCTACGGGACTTTCCGTAGCCTAACCACGGCGTGCAGACCGTCAACGGTGCCGCGGGCGGACGGCGGCACACACCGCGAGATTTCCGACCGGCACACGGTGCAGATGGAAGGCCGCGAGCATCACGACGCGCACGATGTCCGCACGAGCGCGCCAGAACCGTGCCCCGAACCACTCAGTCGACGAAATGCGCCACGGTCGCGGCAAGGCGATCGCCGTTGAGGTGCCAGAGACTGGTCTGCCCCTCTTTGCGCTTGGTCAGCAAGCCACACTCCACCAGTTCGTCGGTGTGGTGGCAGAGCAGCGCCAGACTGATGCCGACATGTGCGGCGATTTCGGTGCCTGTCGCATCGCGGGTACGCGAGCGGAGATAGTCCACGATCCGCAGCCGTGTCGGTTCGCCGAGCGCCTTGAAGACCGAGGCGCGGTGCTCAGCGGCCGCTGAACGTGACATCCGCGTCATCGACTCACGTCTCCGCGCGCACGTACTGAATCGGCCACGCCGGTGGCACACCAAGGGCCTTCGCTGCGTGGATTGGCCAGTACGGATCGCGCAGCAGTTCGCGCGCGAGGAGTACGATGTCCGCCTCGCCACTGGCGAGTATCGATTCCGCCTGGGCCGCGCTCGTGATGCGGCCGACGGCACCGGACGGGATGCCAGCCTCACGACGGACGCGGGCCGCGAATGGCACCTGATAGCCAGGACCATCGAGTATCTGCTGGGTGCGGACCAGCCCACCTGATGAACAGTCGACCAGATCGACGCCGAGCGCTGGCAGCATCCGCGAGAGCGCGACAGTGTCATCGACGGACCAGCCGCCCGGTGCCCAATCGGTGGCCGAGAGTCGGACGAAGAGCGCGGCATCAGTGGGCATCGCCGCGCGCACGGTCGCGACAACCTCGCGCAAGAGCCGTGTTCGATTGTCGAAACTGCCGCCGTATGCATCGGTGCGATGATTGCTCAGCGGCGACAGGAATTCGTGCAACAGATAGCCATGCGCAGCGTGGATTTCGATGATCTGGAACCCCGCCGCAATCACACGACGGGTCGCGGCTTGGAACCCAGCGATGACGGTGGTCACGCCGTGCGCATCGAGCGCAGCAGGCGGCCGATCCGCGTCGTGAAACAGCACGGCACTCGGCGCGACCGTCTGCCAGCCGCCGGCGTCGAGTGCCAGTTGACGACCGCCTTCCCACGGGCGGGCGGCGCTGGCCTTGCGACCGGCGTGTGCCAGCTGAATCGCAGCCACCGCGCCGTTGTCACGAATGCTGCGCGCGATACGCGACAGCGCCTCGACATGCGTGTCACTCCAGATGCCAAGATCGCCCGGCGAAATCCGACCCTCCGGGGCGACGGCGGTAGCCTCTGCCATCACGATACCGGCACCGCCGACGGCACGGCTGGCAAGGTGTACCAGATGCCAGTCGGAGGCGAAGCCATCGGTGGCGGAATACATGCACATCGGGCTGACCGCGATGCGATTCCGCGCGGTCACACCGCGGAGAGTGATCGGATGGAAGAGCGCCGCCGTCGTGATGACTGGTACGGCGGCAGGGGTCGGTTCGGCAACGGACGGCATTGATGCAGGGCAGTCAGGGGGGCGTGTTGTCGTTTAATAGTTTAACAAGCATTGAACCATGACACCACCCCGACATGTTCTCCGTCGCGGTCAGGACTGCCGATGGCAATTCCGGACCGCGACGCCCCGGGCTTCACTACTTCATCATCTTGCCGGCCATGCGCATCATGTCATCCAGCGCGTTGCCGTCGCCATTCATGTCGAGCATCGACGCCAGACCGCCGCCGCTCGGCGCACCGCCAGTGGACCCGCCCATCAGGCCACCAAGCAACCCGCCCAGCATGCCGCCGATTCCACCGCCACCGGCTTCCGCCTGCGGCGCCGCAGCAGCGCCACCCTGGTTCCTGGCCATGTAGCCCGCAACGACCATCGCCAGCATCGGCAGCATCTTCTTCAACACGCCGACGTCGAGTCCTGTCTGCGACGCGGCCGTCTGCGCGACGGTTCGGCTGACGTCCTTCGTGCCGAAGATCTGTCCAAGCACGTTGTTGCCCTGACTGACATCGGTTGGCGCGGGGGCAAGCACGGCGTCAAGCAATCCACCGCCTCCGAGCTGGCCAAGCAGTCCGCCAAGACCCTCGAGACCATTCGGCTGTGCCTGCGCCTGCTTCTTGAACCCGCCGAGGATGGCTGGGGCGAGCGCGGCGGCGCCGGAGGCAACCTGCGCTTCGCTGATGCCAAGTTCCTTCGCGATCGACTGCAGGCCGCCCACCTGGGCGAGGATATCGGTGATCTGCATGGTCTACTCCGTGAGCTCGGGTGGGGTGACGCGCGACTGGCTCGCTGGCAGCAGGGCTACTCCGCGGGCGGTCTGTCGGTTGGGACATTCTAATGCGCTACTGCGACCAGCGGCATACCGCGCATACCGCGAATCTCATGTCCTCGCCCCGCAGCGAACACCCGATGCCGGCGATACGCTTCCCGAATGGCCGGCCTCCTGAACCTTCCCACCGCGCTCGACCCATGCCCCGATATCGCAGTCCAGCAGTACTCAGCGTCCTTCTGCTTGCTGTCTCGTGTGCACATCCGCCGCGAGCCGGGCAAAACGGAACGGCGATGTCGTACTCGCTCGGCACCATCGCCGGCTTCGGCGAACTGGTCAACGCCGGCGTCAAGAAACTGGCGCTCAGCGCAGTGCTGCCGATCGCGGAGATGGATCGGTTGCTGGCGGCAGCGACGCCGGTGGCTGAGCGCAACGGGGTCCGGCTCTATCGAGAGAGCGATCTGCTCGTCACCAGTCTCTTCCCCGCGGATGTCGCGAAGGGGAAGGACGTGCTGTTGATCTATCAGGGCACGACGAAGGATGAGTATCTGCAGCTGAAGGCCGATGCCCGCGCGCTGACGGCGGCGGGTGCCGATACCGGCAGAGCGCGTGAGATGATCGCGCGCCGATTCGGGCGCATGTTGAGCTATCCGACCTGGCGCATCAACCAGTTGCTGTCACAGCAGAGCGATTTCCGCACGATGCACGACTTCGGCATCCGGGCCAGCAATCTTTTCCTCTACTACAAGGATCTCGAACGGGCCACGACGTTCTACCAGCAGACGCTGGGCATGGAACTGGTCGCCGACTATCAGATGGCGCGCATCTTTCGCATGACGACCGATTCGTATCTGATTCTGGTCGATGCGACGAAGGGCATGCACACCGCTGATGAACCGAAATCGGTGGCGCTTGCTCTGCTGACCAATCAGCTGGAGGGCTGGCACACCTATCTGGCCACGAAGGGGCTTTCGCCAAAGTCACCGTTCACCGTCCGGCCTGGCCGCGCACACGATGGGTTCGTGATCGCCGACCCTGAGGGGTATCTGCTCGAGTTCGAGCGTTTCAACCAGCATCCGGAGAACGAGACGTTCGTGCCGTTGCTGGCGGAGGCAGTCACGGTGCGGTCACCCACCAGCACGGTGCCAGCTGGCCTCGGTTTCAATGCAACCGTGACCTGGCTGTACTACAAGGACCTGCCAGCGATCGAGACGTTTTATGAGGAAGTCCTGGGGCTGCGTCAGGTGGTCAATCAGGGGTGGGCCAAGGTCTATCAGGCCTCGCGCACTGGATTCGTCGGACTGGTGGATGAACGCCGCGGCATGAACCGCTCGACGGAGACCAAGGCCGTCAACGTGTCGTTCATTCTCGACGATCTCGATGGCTGGTTCGCCTCCGTGAAGCAGCGGAAGTCGTTTCCACTTCGCAGCGATGCAATCGCCGACGACGATGCCGGTCGGTACCGGGCCTTCGTGGGATTCGATCCTGAACGGTACTACATGGAGTTCGACCAGTTTCTCCCACATCCATTGAATCCGACGCTGCTACGATATCTTGGCACACCGCCGAAGTGAGGGAGCTGCTCGACAGCGCCACTGGCCGCGGTGACACGATTCGCCGCTGGCGCGCGCACGGTGCCACCCGGCGTCGGGGCGAAGGCAGTCTGATCCCCCGAAGAGACGCTGGCATCTGAAGACGCGCCTGTCGGCGCGAACGATCCGTGCTATACTCAGTGAAACCAGCGGTGGATTTCGCTGACCGCAGGATCATGTCTCTCGCGGAGCTGTCCCGCTGTCGTTCTCCGCACGCAACTCCGGGCCGTTCCGCTTCGTGGCTGCGGCCTTCGCACTCTATTTCGCCGCGCAATGCGCGTCGCTGGCACTCTCCGCACGCATCGGTGGCAACCCCGGACTCTGGCCGGCCGGTGCGGTTGGCCTGGTGATGATCCTGTGCGCACCAGACGGCTGGCGCTGGCGGGTGGCCCTCGGCACGCTGGTGGCGAACTTCGCGTCCCACATGGCGTTCGGCGGACTGCGCGGAGCCCCGCTGGCGCTCGCGCTCACCATCAGACTGCTGGGCGACTGGGGCGGCGCCGAGGTGCTCGTCCGCGCACTGGGCACGCGGCCACATCTCGATCGGAGTGGGCCGTTGCTGCGGTTCTCGGCCCTGGTGGGACTCGCGATCACACCGGCGACGGCACTGATCGGCTCGGCAGCGCTGGCGATCACGAGCGGCACCCCCTTCCTCGCTGGATGGGTCCGATGGTACATCCCGGAAGTGGTTATGACCCTGCTTCTGGCGCCCGCGCTCTGGGTCGGCATCACCAGCGTCGGCCGCGGGGGGCGGACACCGTGGCGTCGCGCGGCCGAGCAGTCGCTGGCGCTGCTGGTGCTGGTCGGCGGAGTTGCGGCAGTCGCGTTGCAACCGACCATCGCCGGCGTGACGTTGCCGATCAGTCTGATCGTGATTCCGGTCATGATCGTGATTGGGTTTCGCTACGGCGTTGCGATGACCGCCTGGGCCGCGGTGGCGACGTTCGTCACGCTGCTGGTGATCACGCTGAACGAGGCGGGGCCATTCGCCGTCAGCCGCGCCGCCGGGTTCTCCCGATTGGTAGCAGTTGAGCTCTATGCAGGAACGCTTGGGGTCTCGATGGTGCTGCTGGCAGCAGTGCTGCGCGACCTGCGCGCTGCTGCGGCGAGATTACAGTCGTTCCTCGAGACGGTCGACTCGCCGATCATCGTGGTCGACAGTGATCGAAGGATCGTCGGCTTCAGTCCGGCGGCGCAGACGGTCTTCGAGCGGACGCAGGGCGAGCGAGTGACGTTTGGATCCGATCCGCTCGGCCCGACGCGCGGACCGCCGGAGCTGCTGCATCGTCGGGCCATGGCCTGGCTGGGTGCACTCAGCGGCGAGTCGCAGGTCGTGATTCTGGAACCCGACGAGAGCACCCGACTGGAGATGCGCTACGAGCCGATGCTGAATGCCAGCGGCGAGATCGTCGGTGCGGTGGCGAGCGCGACGGATCTTTTGCGCCGTGAGCACGAAGAAGGCGTCCGAGCCCGCGCCGAACGCCTCGAAGCCATCGGCCGGCTCGCTGGTGGAATCGCGCACGACGTCAACAACCTGCAGACGATTGTCCTTGGCGAGAGCTACCTGCTCCGTCAGAGCGTGAGTTCGATGCCCGAGGCCACCGAATCGCTCGATGCGATCGACGAAACGGTCGATCGGACGAAGCGCCTCACGACTCAGTTGCTCGCCTTCTCGAAAGCGCAGGTGATGGCGCCGCGCGTCGTGCCACTCTGTGCCCAGGTGGATGCAGTCGCGGCATTGCTGCGGCGCGTGGTCGAGGAGGACACGGTCATCGACGTCTCGCATCGTGGCGAACCGTGGAACGTGGCAGTGGACATTGGTCAGTTCGAGCAGATCATGCTGAACCTGGCAACCAACGCGCGAGACGCCATGCCGGCGGGAGGGCACCTCTGGATCGAGACCGCGAGTCTGCGCCTGCCCACGCGTGAAGCGACCCGGTTGGAGCTCCCCGAGGGCGAGTACGCGACGCTGACGGTACGAGATAATGGGCCAGGCATCGCGCCGGACGTTCTGCGCAACGTGTTCGAACCGTTCTTCACCACCAAGGGACCCCTGGGCACGGGACTCGGGCTGGCCACCGTGCACGCCATCGTCCGCAAGCTGGGCGGCGCCGTGGATGCGACCAGCGTCGTCGGGACGGGAACCACGTTCTCGCTCTGGTTCCCTCGGGCGTCGCATGCACCGGACACCGATACGAGCGCGGCGGCGGGCGCATCGGTGTCGCACGATGCCGCACGAGTGGTCGTCTGCGACGATGACCCTGCGATTCGCCGGATCGTGACCCGTACGCTGAGCGGCGCCGGCTTCATCGTGCATGACGCGCCCACACCAGCGGAAGCACTGGCGTGGCTCGCAGGTGACGGGCGGGACACGGCGGTTCTCGTATCGGACGTCGTCATGCCCGGCATGAGCGGCGTCGAACTGCTGCGTGCGGCACGAGAGCTCAAGCCGAACCTGCACGTTCTGCTCATGACCGGATACTCGGAGAACGACCTGCTCGATCTCCGCGAAGGTGATCGTCCGGATGGCGTGCTGCCCAAACCCTTCCACGGTGCCGATCTGATCGCCAGAGTACGGACGATTCTGGCGCTGCGATCACAGGGGTAGTGGCGACGCGCGCACTCAGTACGCAATGCTCCCCTACTTGATCACCGCCGCCGGCCACTCCCTGCCCAACCCGGTCATCAGTTCCGCCATCACCGCAATACCATCCCAGAGATTCTGAAGCCGGAGATTCTCGTTCGGCGCGTGCTGACTGTTGTCGGCATTCACCGTCGGCACCGTGATCACCGTCGCACCCAACTGTTCGACGAAATGGAAGAGCGGCAGTGATCCACCAAGAATCGGCAGCACGAACGGCTCCTGGCCGTAGCTCCGTGCCATCAGGCGCCTGACCGCGCCGACGGCGGGCAGCGTGCTTGGCACACGGACGCTGGTGTAGCCGCCTTCGCCCGACGAGAGCAACACGATCCGACTGCGATCCACGCTCCGAGCCGCCACCGCCGGATCACGCGTGACGGTGTAGCCGAGTGAGATGAGGTGCGCTTCCACCATCTGGCGGATTTTTGCCGGCCGCTGGTCGGGAACGAGGCGAATATCGATCGACACGGTCGCGCTGGTGGGCACCGCATTCGACGCTGCGCTGCCAACGTTGCCGGCGCGAATGCCCCGGATGTTCAAGGCGGGACGCATGATGCGCTCACCCAGCGCCGCATTTGAGGCCTCCGTGTGCGCCAGGCCGAGCGAGGCACGCACCGAGTCGTCGGTCTGGGAGAGTGCCCTCGCCAGTTCGCGGTCGGCGGGCGTGATGTCCGGCACGTCGTCGTAGAAGCCCGGAATCGTGATCGCACCATCTCGATCGCGGATGCTGGCGATGAAGTGCGCCACCGCGACGGCGGGGTTCGGTGCCCAGTTGCCGTAGTGTCCACTGTGCAGCGCGCGATTGGCTCCGTAGAACGTGATTTCCATGCCCATCGAGCCGCGAACACCGAGCACGATCTGCGGCCGACCGCTGACGTGCACCGGCCCATCGAAAAAGAGCCACGCGTCGGCCGCGAGCTTGTCGCGATGTGCGTTGAGCAGTTCGCCAAGGTGCGTCGATCCCGCCTCCTCTTCCCCCTCGAGGAAGAACTTCACGTTGACACTCGGCGTCTTCTTCGCCGCCGTCATCGCATCGAGAGCCGCGAGCATGGCGATGATCGGCCCCTTGTCGTCGCTGGCCGAGCGGGCGCGGATACGCGCCTCGGGATCGACGGTGGTACCGCGCGCCGGAAGCGCCACTTCGTCGGTCGCCACGCTGTTGGCGTAGTGGCGAAGTTCAGGTGTGAACGGCGCGCCATCCCAGCCGCCGCCCGCGACCGGCTGTCCGTCGTAGTGCGCATAGAAGACGACGGTGCGCGTGGCGCCTTTTGCACGCAGTTCACCGAACAGCGCGGGACTGCCTCCCTTTGGTGACCGCAGGGTCGTCATCGTCACCCCACGCTTCGCGAATGCCTGGGTCAGGAAGGTGACGTTGCGCGCGATGTTCGCCGTGTCACTGGCCACGTTTGGCAGCGCGAGCAGCGCGAACGCCTCGTCGAGGATCTCGCGCTCGTGGGTGCGCCGCCAGCTGTCAATCTGGGGGCGCAGGGGTTGGGCGGCGGCGGGGGCGGCGAGCAACAGCGCAGCAACACAGAATCGGAAGGAAGTCGTCATGCCGGAACGGTAACGCCGCGGTATTGGCCATCGCGACCCTCGGCCGCCCTGGACGCCTGGCCGTTAGCTTGCCCAAGCGACAAGAAAACGGTCCCAGCGTCAACGCACCCGCACTCGCTCCCGCCTCGTGGACAACATCACGCACTCACTGGCTGGCCTGCTCCTTGCCGACGCCACAGTCCAG
>JANPFJ010000015.1:0-19667 GCA_031423355.1 Gemmatimonadaceae bacterium
CTACCTCATGGGAGTCGGCAGCCCCGAGGATCTCGTCAACGCCGTCGGTCGCGGGATCGACATGTTTGACTGCGTCCTCCCAACGCGCCTCGGCCGGAACGGGACCCTCTTCACCGACCATGGACGGGCGAACATTCGCAACGCCCGCTTCCGCGAAGACCCAAACCCCATCGACTCCAGTTGCGACTGCCCGGCATGTTCCAGGCTGAGCATGGCCTACCTCCATCACCTCTTTCGGAACGATGAAATCCTCGGATACAGACTCGCCAGTCTTCATAACATTCGCTACCTGGTACGCCTGACCGAGCGCATGCGCGGGGCCATCCGGGAGGGGCGGTTCGACGACTTCGCAGACGAATTTCGTGGCGCCTACAACGCGGTGGATGAGAAGGTCCGTCAGGAACAGAAAGAGAAGTGGGTAGCCCGCGGCCGGCCGGCTGGCACACGCAAAGCGTGAATCTTCGAACTGCGCGGGTTGCGGTAAGCCGCCGGGTATGTACTCTAAGTATCCCCCAACCACGGTTCCGGTAGCAGGAGCCAGCCCGAGCAAAGAGGGCTGGTTGACAGGGAAGGGACGAGAGGCTTAATCTTCTCGTTCGGGCCTTGCGAGAGGCCGACGCACGTTAACAACTGGATAGCGGACGAAAGAGAACGTCTGGGAACCCGTTAAAACGAAACTTTTCAGTCGCAAGGCTGATGATTTTGTTGTTTTTTTGGAGAGTTTGATCCTGGCTCAGGACAAACGCTGGCGGAATGTATTAGGCATGCAAGTCGTACGAACCTTCGGGTTAGTGGCGAACGGGTGAGTAACACGTGGGTAACCTGCCTCGTAGTGGGGAATAACTCGCCGAAAGGCGAGCTAATACCGCATAACACCCCTGGTGAGATTCCAGGTGGTAAAAGCTCCGGCGCTACGAGAGGGGCCCGCGGCCGATTAGCTAGTTGGTGGGGTAACGGCCTACCAAGGCGACGATCGGTAGCTGGTCTGAGAGGATGGTCAGCCACACGGGGACTGAGATACGGCCCCGACTCCTACGGGAGGCAGCAGCTAAGAATCTTGCGCAATGGGCGAAAGCCTGACGCAGCAATTCCGCGTGGGGGACGAAGGCCCTCGGGTCGTAAACCCCTTTTGTGAGGGAAGAAGTTCTGACGGTACCTCACGAATAAGACACGGCTAACTACGTGCCAGCAGCCGCGGTAATACGTAGGTGTCAAGCGTTGTCCGGATTTATTGGGCGTAAAGCGCCCGCAGGCGGCTTGGTAAGTTTGAGGTGAAATCTCCCGGCTCAACTGGGAGGGTGCCTCGAAAACTACCAGGCTTGAGGCAGGGAGAGGGATGTGGAATTCCAGGTGTAGTGGTGAAATGCGTAGATATCTGGAGGAACACCAGTGGCGAAGGCGGCATCCTGGCCCTGTCCTGACGCTCAGGGGCGAAAGCGTGGGGAGCAAACCGGATTAGATACCCGGGTAGTCCACGCCGTAAACGATGAGTACTAGGTGTAGGGGGTATCGACCCCCTCTGTGCCGAAGCTAACGCGATAAGTACTCCGCCTGGGGACTACGGCCGCAAGGCTAAAACTCAAAGGAATTGACGGGGGCCCGCACAAGCAGCGGAGCGTGTGGTTTAATTCGATGATACGCGAAGAACCTCACCCAGGTTTGACATGCATGTGGTACTGATGTGAAAGCTGAGGGACCCTTCGGGGAGCATGCACAGGTGTTGCACGGCCGTCGTCAGCTCGTGCCGTGAGGTGTTGGGTTAAGTCCCGCAACGAGCGCAACCCCTGTCGCCAGTTGTATTTTTCTGGCGAGACTGCCGAGAAAACCTCGGAGGAAGGAGGGGACGATGTCAGGTCAGCGTGGCCCTTACGCCTGGGGCTACACACACGCTACAATGGGCAGTACAACGGGTCGCGAAGCCGCGAGGCGAAGCCAATCCCATCAAAGCTGTCCTCAGTTCGGATTGCAGGCTGAAACCCGCCTGCATGAAGCCGGAGTTGCTAGTAAACGCAGGTCAGCACTACTGCGTTGAATACGTTCCCGGGCCTTGTACACACCGCCCGTCACGCCATGGAAGTGGTGAGCGCCCGAAGTCCGTGTCGGAACCCGCAAGGGACCAAGCGGCCGAAGGCGAGCATCATGACTGGGGCGAAGTCGTAACAAGGTAGCCGTAGGGGAACCTGCGGCTGGATCACCTCCTTAACGGAGTCCACGAGTAGGTCCCTCGGGATCGAAAGTGACTCAGTAGTCGCATCACCACGCGCTCTTCTCTCGGTTGCCAGTATATAGAACACGTCGCCCCCGGCGCTCTCACGAGTGTCGGGGGCGTTGTGTCGTTCCGCGGCGCCCGGCTGCTGCATTTCTGCGAACGCCGGAACTGCGTCAACGCAAAGGGGCAAAGGCCGCAAGGACGCAAAGAGGTGCGTGCGATCACGGGAGGGCGGTGAAGCAGTGGCGGTGGACGGTCTCGCGCCGTGCCCGCTCACTGTGTCGTCACGAGCCCTCATCCGCGATTCCGCCGAGCATGTCGCGCACAGCTCGGAGCGACCCGCACCTCATGCCGTCGTGTGACGCGAATGCGCACGCAGTTGCTGTTCTTTGCGCCTTGGCGTCCTTGCCGTCTTTGCGTTGCAGCAGTTCGATCGCTGAATTGCACGATCGCTCGAGTCGGTCTCCAGCGGTGCAGCGTCGATCGGTTCGGTGCAGCGGTCATCGTTAGCGTTGCTTCAGTCAACGAGCGTGGTGATGGACGCGACATCCGCGCGAGTGTCGCGCTGACCGGCGTGACCGTGTTGCGCATCGAGACCGTCAAGCAGGGCGACGGCTCGAGCGTCAATGCCGTCCGGGTCGTCGGCAAGGATTCGGTGACCGCGTGGCTGGCACCGGCCGAGTTCCTGTCGGCGAAGTCGATCTCGCTGGCCGCAGGCGATGTGGTCGATGTGACCGGCTCGACGCTGATGGCGGCTGGCACGCAGGCGCTGATTGCGACCGAGATCAGGAAGGGGGCGACGAAGGTGGTCCTGCGTGACAAGGCGTCCGGGGCACCGGCCTGACCCTGACCAACCGAGTTGGGCAGGGCGGGGACGCGTGGGTGAGCGCCGGCGGCGGAATCGTGTGGGCTCGGGGGCGATGCGGCCCCCAGGTACTGATCCCGATTCCGGCCGCCATCTTCGTTGCGAAACGAGGCCGGCGCACATAGGTTGTACGGTTCTTGGGGCCTGTAGCTCAGGTGGTTAGAGCGCACGCCTGATAAGCGTGAGGTCCGAGGTTCAACTCCTCGCAGGCCCATATCGGTATCTGTCAGTACGTGTGGGCGGGGCAACGACTCATGTTGCTCCGCCCGCACGCTTTTCCGATCGGAACGAACGCGGCAACGCCGCGAGTGTGCAGGCATGACGGCATGCGTCGCCTCTGGCCTGCATCAGGTGTCGGGCGGCCGCGACGCGCGGCCGCAGCGCCTCAGTCGACCGCCGCGCGACACCATGTCAGGCAAAGGCTGGCAGGATGCTGCCGGTCCCCGACGCTCTGTACTCCTGAGGTGCCGAGACGCGGCGCCACAAGGCGGAGTTGCCGCCGATTCGTCGGACAGACTGGAGAAGCTCACATGTCGTCATTGCTGGCACAGAACGAAGGTTCGCTCGATCGCGGGATTCGCGTCGTCGTTGGTCTTGGCATCCTGTCGCAGGTGTTCCTGGGATTGCACACACCGTGGGCGTACGTCGGGCTGATTCCGCTGGTCACCGGCCTGGTCGGCAGTTGCCCCCTCTATTCGGTGCTCGGCTTCAGTACCTGCCCCATGCGTTCGGCCTAGTCCGACGCGGGGCGCCGGACGCGTGGTGCCTTGACAACAAATACACAACTGCATAGTTATATACCCATATGACCTACAAGGTGTACATCCGTGCGGTTGGGCGTCCGACGTCCGTGGCAACCCTCGCCGCAACCCTCGCGACACTCGTCGCGCTCGGCCAGCCCGCCGCGGCACAGGCGCCTCCGGCACGAGCGCCGGCCGTCGTCCTGACGCTCGATGCCGCGATCCGCGAGGCCGAGCAACACGCCTTTGCCAACCGGCGCGCCGCGGCCGAGGGGGACGCTGCGGCGGCACAGGCACGCGTCCCGCTCAAGGGCATACTGCCGTCCCTCCGCGTCGAGGCGGGCGCCGTCCGCACCACCGATCCGATCGGGGCGTTCGGCGCCACACTGCGACAACGGGCCGTTTCGCCCGCCGCCTTCGATCCGGCGCGGCTCAACAACCCCGCGCCGATCACCAACGTCCAGGGCGGGCTGATCGTCGAAGTGCCGCTTCTCAACGCCGATGCCTGGCTGGGGCGGCGCGCCGCACGTGCGGCGGCTGCAGCAACGACCGCCGGAGGTGATTGGACGGCAATCGGCGTGCGGACCGATGTGATCCGGGCGTACTTCGGCGCTGTGGTCGCTGGCGAGCAAGTGGCCGCCCTCGAGACATCACAGCGCGCCGCGGACGCCACCTTGCGACAGGTGCAGGCGTTGGTGCAGCAGGGACTCGTGACGAAGGCGGATGCGCTGCAGGCCGGTGTCCGCGCCCTCGACGTCGCGTCGCAGGTGCTCGGCGCGCGCAACACAGCCGGCGTCGCGCTCGAACAGCTCACGCTGCTGCTGGGACGTACCGATGGCACGTTGCCCGTGCTCCCTGATTCGCTGCCCACCGACGCGCTCGTGCGGGCCATGGCCGAGCGCGACACGAGCGTGGAGACTACCCCCGCAGGCACCGTGCGCGCGGATGTGCGCGCGGCGCAGGAAGGTGTCCTCGCGGCGGCGTCCGATCACCGACGCGCCACCAGCGCGCTGTTGCCGCGTGTGAACAGCTTTGCGCGATACGACTGGTTTGCGCCGACGGCGCTGTTCGGCGGGCGTCCGAACTGGACGGTTGGAGTGATGGCGAGTCTGTCGTTGTTCGGTGGCGGCAGTGAGCTGGCCGACATGGCGGGGACGGCGGCGCGTACACGTGCGGCACTCGCCGATCGCGAGGCGGCGATGGCCCAGAGCAGCGTTGAACGCCGCACGGCGCGGCGGGCCATCGTGCTCGCACTGCAGCGCCTCGATCTCGCGTCACTTGCGGCCGAGCAGAGCCGCGAGGCACAGCGCCTGGTTGAAAAGCGCTACGCCGCCGGGCTCGTGAGCATTGCCGACCGACTTGGCGCCGACGCGGAACTCACGGGCAGGGTCCTCGCGCAGCTGGCGTCGCGTCAGGCGCTCATCGATGCGCTGGCCACCTGGCGGCGCGCCTCCGGTGGCGATCCCGCCGACCTTCGCACTCTCGGCACCGGGCGCTGAAGCCATGAACATCGTCACATCACTTGCACGCCGCGCTCCAGCGGCATCGGAAGCCACTGTCATGCGATCAGTCATACATCCCGCGCGTCTGTCTGCGCGCGTTGCGCTCCTGCTCGGCCTTGCTACCCTCGCGGCGTGCGGCGGGAGTGCAGCCGACTCGCAGCCCGTCAGTGTAGACGAAACGCCACGTCTTGCCGGGATGGAACTCATTGTGCGCGATACGAATGTGCGCACGGCGATCGATGCGTCGGGAGTGGCGGAGCCACTCCGGCAGGCGATGCTCAGCACGAAGCTGATGGGGACCGTCACCGCGGTGCTCGTTCACGAGGGTGACGTCGTGAGGCAAGGGCAGGTGCTGGTGCAAATCGACGCCCGCGAACTGACTGCCAAGGCCGCGCAGGTGCAGGCGTCGATTGCCGATGCAGCCGCGGCACGGGCCGACGCGGCACTGCAGGCGGGTCGCATGAGCGCGTTGTACGCCGACAGTGCCGCCACGCGCGCACAGTTCGACGCGGCGCAGACCGGACTGGCTCGCGCCGATGCCGGATTGCGCGCCGCCCGTGCGGCATCACGCGAACTGGACGCCGTCAGCACCTACGCCACCATCCGCGCTCCGTTTGCCGGTGTGGTCACATCGCGCCAGGCAGATCCCGGTACCTTCGCGGCACCGGGTGCGCCACTCGTCACGGTGCAAGACGTGTCCACGCTGCGTATCCGCGTCAGCGCGGCTGCCGAGGCCGTGCGACAGCTCAAACGTGGCCAGTCGGTGGACGCCACCATCGATGGCGTGGCAGCGTCCGCCATCGTGGAAGGCATCGTACCGTCAGCGTCCGGCAATCTGTTCACGGTCAACGCCACAGTCACCAATCGGTCGAACACCTATCGAGGCGGGAGTGCCGCTGTCCTGTCGTTGCCGTCCGGAATCGAGCGTGCCGTGTTGATCCCGACCGCCGCGTTGGTACACGATGGCGACCTGACGGGTGTGATCATTCGAGACCTTCGTGGTGACGCGCGTCGCTGGATTCGCATTGGTGCGACGCGCGGCGCATTCGTGATCGTGACGAGCGGCCTCCGCGCCGGCGAGACGATCGTCGTGCCGCCTGCGGCTCCACCGAAGCCGGGGGCCTGAACGTGTCTGCTCCACTCGGTATCTCGGGCCGCATCGCGCGCGCATTCCTTCATTCCAAGCTCACGCCGCTGGTCATCGGCGCATCCCTCGCCCTCGGCGCACTTGGCATCCTCGCCACGCCGCGGGAGGAGGAGCCACAGATCTCGGTGCCGATGATCGATGTGGTCGCGGCACTCCCGGGCGCGTCGCCGGCCGAAGCAGAGAATCTGCTCGGTCGGCCGATCGAGCAGCGCATGCTCGAACTGCCGGGCGTCGACCATGTCTACACGATGTCGGGCGATGGCTACTCGATGGTGACGGTGCGTTTCAAGGTCGGTGAGGATCAGGAGCGTAGCGTCACGCGGGTGCAGGCGAAGCTGGCCGGTGCGATGGATGCCGCGCCCCTCGGCGCGCTGCCCCCCGTGGTGAAGGCGCGGTCCATCGACGACGTGCCGGTGCTGGCGCTGACACTCCACTCGGCCATGAGCGATGCGAACACACTGCGTCAGGTGGCAGTGCAGCTCGCGGACGACATCCGCACGGTCCCTGAGGTGGCTGAGGCCTTCGTGACCGGCGGTGCACCGAAGCAGATCCGGGTGGAACTGGATGCCGCGCGGCTCACGGCCAGTGGCGTGACGCCGGGTGAGGTGGTGATGGCGTTGCGCGGTGCCAACGCACGCCTGATGGCGGGCGAACTGGCGGCCCGCGACAGTGTGCTGCAGATCGCCGTCGGCGCGCCGCTCACATCGGCCCTCGATGTCGGCAGCGTCGTCGTCTCGTCCCGCGCCGGCACCGTCTACCTTCGAAACGTGTCCACGGTGCGTGAGGACTTCGGCGAGACGTCATCGTACGTGTCGCACCGGGAGGGCGGGAAGGCTGCCGAAAGCGCGGTGACGATTGCGGTGGCGAAGCGGAAAGGTGCCAATGCCACCGAGGTGACACACGCCGTGCTCGAGCGGGTGGCGCAGGCGAAAGGCCGTCTCGTTCCGGGTGACATCAGCATTGCCACCACACGCGACTACGGGGAGACGGCCGGTGAGAAGGCGCGCGAACTGATCCTGCACCTTGCCATTGCCACGCTCAGTGTGACGGCACTGATCTGGCTTTTCCTGGGTTGGCGCGAGGCGCTGGTGGTGCTGGTGGCCGTTCCGGTCACGCTCGCGCTGACCTTGTTCGTGTACTACGCGCTCGGCTATACGCTCAATCGCATCACGCTGTTCGCGCTGATCTTCTCGATCGGCATTCTGGTGGACGACGCGATCGTGGTGGTGGAGAACATCTACCGGCACATCGCGATGGGTGATCGGAGCGCGGAGCAGGCCTCGCTGGACGCGGTGGATGAAGTCGGCAATCCGACCATCCTCGCGACCTTCACGGTCATCGCCGCCATCCTGCCGATGGCGTTCGTGAGCGGGATGATGGGGCCGTACATGCGCCCGATCCCGATTGGCGCGTCGGTGGCGATGCTGGCATCGCTGGCGGTGGCATTCATCGTCACGCCGTACCTAGCCTTCCGGCTGCTGCGCGGTCACGTCGCGAACGCGCATGCGAGTGTGACGCATCCGCCCGAGGAGGGCGCCCGCATCGACCGGATCTACCGTCGCATCATGCAGCCGCTGATGCAACGCAAGCGTACGCGGATGGCGTTCTACGGTGGTGTCGTGGTGCTGCTGTTCGCGAGCATGGGACTGGTGCTCCTGAAGGCCGTGGAAGTGAAGATGCTGCCGTTCGACAACAAGAGTGAGTTTCAGGTCGTGCTCGACCTGCCTGAGGGTACGACACTGGAGACATCGAACATCGCGGCCTCTGAGATTGCGGCGTACCTCGGGAGCGTGCCGGAAGTCGTCAGCACGCAGGTGTACGCCGGCACGGCCGCACCGTTCAACTTCAATGGGTTGGTGCGGCACTATTTCCTGCGCGCAGGCGCGAACGTGGCGGACGTGCAGGTGAACCTGCAGCCGAAGGGTGAGCGTTCACGCCAGAGCCATGCGATTGCGGTGGCAGTGCGGCCGACGATCGATTCGATCGCGCGGCGCTACGGCGCATCGGCGAAAGTCGCCGAGATCCCGCCTGGTCCCCCGGTGCTGTCGACGTTGGTGGCCGAGGTGTACGCGGTTGATGATTCGAGCCGGCTGGCGGCGGCGGTGGCTGTGCGGAAGGTGTTCGAGAACACGCCTGGTGTCGTCGACGTGGACTGGACCGTGGATGCGCCGCAAGCCAAGCGCACCTTCCGTGTCGACCGCGTCCGCGCGGCGGAGTCGGGCGCGAGCGTGGAGCAGATCACGCAGACGCTCTATCTGGCGCTCTCCGGCATGCAGGCTGGTGCGGCGAGTTCGGCGACGGCGCGCGAAGGGATTGCGATCGTACCGCGGCTGCCGCTCGAGGCCCGGTCGAGCCTGGAGGCGTTGCTGGCGCTGCCGGTGGCAACGGCGCGCGGTCCGCAGCCTTTGGCGCAGTTCGTGACCGTGGTATCCGGCACGCGCGACATGTCACGAATCCGGAAGGATCTGCGACCGGCGATCTACGTGACTGGCGACGTGGCACGGGAGATCGAGAGCCCGGTGTATGCGATTCTCGCGATGAACCGGCAGCTGGATTCGATTCGTGTGGGCGGTGTGCAGATCGCGCGCTACAACGCCGTGCAGCCTGCATCGCTGAACGAGACCGCGATCAAGTGGGATGGCGAATGGCAGGTGACGATCGAGGTGTTCCGTGATCTGGGTCTCGCCTTCGCCATCGTGCTGTTGCTGATCTACGTGCTGGTGGTGGGGTGGTTCCAGAGCTTCACGATTCCGTTGGTGATCATGGCGCCGATCCCGCTCACGCTGATCGGGATTCTGCCGGGGCACGCGCTGAGCGGTGCGTTCTTCACGGCAACGAGCATGATCGGCATGATTGCGCTGGCGGGCATCATCGTGCGCAACTCGATCCTGCTGGTGGACTTCATCCAGCTGGAGGAAACACGGGGGCGTGCCATCGCGGATGCGGTGCTGGAAGCCGGCGCGGTGCGGTTCCGACCGATCGCGCTGACGGCGGCGGCGGTGGTGGTGGGAGGGCTGGTGATGGTGCTGGATCCGATCTTTCAGGGCCTGGCGGTTGCACTCATCAGCGGCGCGATCGTGGCGACCATGCTGACGATGGTCGTCGTGCCGCTGTTGTACTGGGAACTCAAGCGAGGAGCGTCACATGTGTCGTGAGATCATCATCCGGCGGTTCGCCGGCGTGTTCATTCTGCTGTCGGTGGCGCTCGGGGTGTGGGTGCATCCTGCCTGGCTGGCGTTCACCGCGTTCGTCGGGCTGAATCTGCTGCAGTCGAGTGTGACGGGGTTCTGTCCGCTCGAGCGGGTGCTGGGGCAGTTTGGATTGTTCGGGTGTTCCCGGGCCCCGCATTCGTGAACGCATGGCGTGGTTGCCGACCGAGCCAGGTGCCGTCACGGCGGTGAGTCGTTCGCCGGCACAAGCGGCGGACCGACCAACGTCGTGAGCATCGACACGCCGCAGGGGGAGGGGGGCGGGGCGGAGGAGCGCCCGCCGTGGCGCCGATGGCCGTCCGGGAGCTGAGTGCGCCGGGGGGCGCCCATTTCACGTCATCCCGGCCCCGTCGGGCGCTTTCCAGCGCCCTCTGGCCGGAGGGCGGCCTCCCGCCTGGCCGAGTGGGACGTGAGTGGGACGTGAGTGGGACGCCCCAGACGACGTTGCCGTAGATTCAGTCTCTGGTTTCGGCACTCGCCTCGGGACCCGCACCCGCCGAGGGTCGTTCAGACCACCGTATCCCCCCGGTACCCGCATGGTTACCTCACAGCAACTGAACCCGTCTGCTTACCGGTGGCAGGGCGAAGCATTCGCTGAGGATGACAGGCACGGCATTTGCCTGCTCTTTCGCACGCTATGCCCAGGAACTGGCCGAGGCGTTCCCGAAGCGGGGGCGTCCGCCCGTAGTCCACTGCGATTCGAAGGATCCGGACGCCCCTTAGTGACTCTTGCGAAGCTGATGGAGTGTGTGGACGTGGACGGCGCAGATCACCACGACCTCGACATTCTCGCGCAGCCCCAATACGACAGGAAGAGGTAGATCGTCATGACGTACACACTCGCGACGAAGCAAAGTGTGCAGGCACAGAACCACCGCGATGAGCTGCCTGGCGGCGACGTGCGGCCGATCGTCGCGGCGGCGAAGCCCTCGTCGGTGCGCTCGCGCCTCGCGGTCGACGGCGCTGTCGGACTCGCGGCAGGTACGCGTCACCGCATGCTGACGATCGCGTCGCTCGTGCTGCTGGCCAGCTGCGGCGATGCGGCGCTGGCTGACGTCGATCAGCCGGCCGGGCCGCCGTCGACACAAACTGCCGCCGGGCTGCGCATCGCGGGCATCACGGCTGATTCTCTCACCGAAATCTCCGTCAAGAGTGGTGACAGCCTCTCGCAGGCAATCACCGCTCAACTCGTCGATGCCGCCGGAAGCGCCGTGCCGCAGAGCGGCGTCCGCGTGTCCGTCGCGCTGACCACGGTGTCTGGCGCGCCCCTGCCTGGTGCGCGGATCGTGAGCGCGGATACCGCGGTCACCTCGGCGGATGGTGTTGCGACGTTTCGTGGACTCACTGTCAGTGGCCCGGCAAGCACCGGACGCCTCATGTTTGCGGCACCGGCGCTCGCACCGGTTCGACTGGCGATTCGTTTGACTGCTGGCGCGGCATCGACGACGGCCTCGGCAGTGACGGTGCTTCCAGACAGCGTCCCGGTCGGTGGCGCGTCGCAAGTCGTGATTACGCTTCTGGACGCGGTCGGCAATCGGATTGGCGCGGGACAAACGGTCGCCGTGGCGCTGAGTGGTGGAACGAGTACCGCGACGCCTTCGGCACCCGTCTTCAATACCGCCGACTCCACTTACCGTCTGACGCTGACCGGTGTCACGGCGGGCACCGCCACGACCGTGACAGCCACCGTGGATGGCCGAGCATTGGCTGCCACGCGGCAATTGACGATCGTCACACCGGTGGTTTCGCTGGTTCCGGCGACGAGGCTTGCATTCACTCTGCTTCCGGGTGACACCACAACAGGGATTGTGGTACGCAGTGGTAGCACGCTCGCACAAGCGGTCGCCGAACTCCGGAGTGCGACCAACACCACGGTGGCGCAAGGCGGCGTCTCCATCTTTGCCAGCCTCACGAACCCGCTCGGCGGCGTGTTGACTGGCGGCACGATCACTGGTGCTGGCCCCGTCAGTACCTCAAGCAACGGCAGCGCCACCTTCCCTGCGATTGGCGTCAGCGGTCGCGTGGGTCAGGCCCGGGTGCAGATGACGAGCCCCGGTCTTGCCGGACTCAGTTTCCCGATCACAATTGCGGCAGGATCGGCCAGTGCCGGTTCGAGCACCCTGACGATCAGCGCTGACACCGTGCCCGTCGGAAGTGCGAGCGTCGTGACCGTGATTCCCCGCGATGCACAATCCAATCTGCTTGGCGCAGGCCAAACGGTGAGCGTGACCGCGACTGGCGGAACGGCGACCGGCGCGGTGGGGGCGGTGAGTTTCACCGCTGGCGACTCAAGCTATCGCGCAACGTTCACTGGTACTGCAGTTGGCACAGCGACAACAGTGCGCGCAGTCGCAGCAGGCGTCTCGCTGACGCAGTCGCGGACCGTGCGCGTCACGGCGGGTCCGGTCTCAGCAGGTGTGAGCGCGTTGACCGCGAGTGCGGATTCGATTCCCATTGGCGGGTCCAGCGTCGTCACGATTACGCCCCGCGACGCCGCGGGGAACAAGCGCGGCGCCGGACTGGTGGTCAGCGTCACTGCCACCGGCGGTACCAGCGTGGGCAGCCTGAGCGCCGTCGCGTACACTGCCAGCGACTCGTCCTACCGCAGCACCTTCAGCGGTACTACCGCGGGCACCGCCCTGACCGTGCGCGCAACGGTCACGGGAGTGGCGCTGACCGCAACACGGCTGGTGACGGTGCGCGCTGCGGCGGCGCCGCCACCACCACCACCCCCGCCGCCAGGCGACACCACCTGGACGTTCTGCTCGAATCCGGGCGCCTTCTGCGAGAACTTCACGGGGCTCCACACCGTGCGACTGGTGGCTTCGAGCGGGCAGTTTGTGACGCAGGACGCTTTCGGTCGCATCGTGTGCCATCAGCCGTCATTTTCCGCGCAGCTGCCGCCAGGCTCGACTGTCAGCCGCTGCGACGTTGGCCGGCTTCGCACGGAAGTGATTACGAACCCGTCGCCGGGCATGAGTGGGTTCGGTGCGACGGTGACCGTGCCAATGGGCGACCCTGGTCAGGGTGTTGCCTTGATCCGGCCATCCACGAGTCAGCCCGGCGTTCTGACTTTCGAAGGCAACTTCCGGATGTCGTGCGGCTTCACGAAATTTGGCTTCTTCGATCCGATCGTGTTTCCGGATCAGCCGTTCGCGGGCCACTTGCACATGTTTTTCGGCAACGCGGGCGTAACCGGCACGTCGACGACACAGTCGATCCTGAATTCGGGGAACAGCACCTGTCACGGCGGGACGGCGAACCGCACCGGCTATTGGTTCCCGGCGGTGTACGATGCCGTCACGCAGGAGATCCAGATCCCGTCACGCGGCACGTTCTATTACAAGAGTCACATTCTGCCGCCCGAAGGGCTCCAGCCGATTCCTGCTGGCCTGCGCATGATCGCGGGGAACAAGAATGCCACGGGCTATCAGTCAGTCGCGGACTGGTACTGTTCGCGCACCAATATCCCGAATACCGAGGGGTTCATTCCCAACTGCCCGGTGGGCGACGAGGTGATGTTGTCCGTGGCGTTCCCGGAATGCTGGAACGGGCGCGACCTGGATTCTCCGGATCACCAGTCGCACATGGCCTATGCGATCTATGTGAACGGTGGCACGTCGTACTGCCCGTCAACGCACCCGATCGGGTTGCCGCGCGTCGAGGAGATCGTCGCGTTCCCGGTGACGGCGAATTCTCGTCCGCTGCAGTGGCGGCTGTCGAGCGACATGTACTCGTCGTCGATTCGTGGCGGCCGGTCGTTGCATGCTGACTGGATGGACGGGTGGACCCGCGATGCGATGACGACGTTCACGCGGGAGTGCGTCAACAGGCGTCGGGATTCGACGTTGCAGCTCTGCGACGGGCGCGACCTCTATTACGTGCCATAGGACGGCCAGCGTGCCGAAAAGTCGGCAGAAGTGTGTCGGAATTTTCGGCGCCTGATCACAGCGAAGATCCCCGCAATCCGATGTGTATTGCGGGGATCTTCACGGTAAGTCGTTGATGCTCGCCATCGAGGTACTCTCGCCCGCGTCGTTGCGAACGGACCGTGTGAGGAATCACGATTCTTGTCTGGCGAACCGCGTCAGGGAGTGCTGGATCGCCGAGGCATCCGCGCAAAAATGCGTCGCTACCCCGCCACCGCCAGCACTTCGAGCAACCGTGCCACCCCGATGTTCTGCCCGCACGAGATCGCAACTCGCGTCGCACCCGCAAACCGTGCATCCGCTCCTGCATGCTTGATGAGCGCCGCGAACGCCACCCCCGCCGACCCTTCCACCAGTTGATGCAGATCGTTGATATGATCACGCATCGCGTGCGCGATCTCCTGCTCGCTGACCAGCACCCATTCATCCACCAGCGTCTGGCAGTACCCGAATGTGATCGTATCCGCATCGACGCCACCCGCGGTGCCGTCGGAAAAGGTCGGCAGCGATTCGAGATCGAGCATGCGTCCGGCGCGCACCGACTCGTGCATCACGCACGAGTTGGCGGGCGAGCAGCCGACGATGTGAATGTCGGGCCTGGCTGACTTGAGCGCGGCCGCGATCCCCGAGATCAGTCCGCCACCACCGACGCTGATGTAGACCACATCAATGCGGTCGAGCTGCCGTAGCAGTTCGAGGCCGATCGTGCCCTGACCGGCAATCACATCAGGATCGTTGTACGGCGAGAGGTAGTGCCATCCCTCGAGTGCTGAGACACGTTGCGCTTCCCTTTCGGTGTCGTTGCTGTCAACCCCGAAGAGTTCAATGCGCACGCCGGTGCGGCGCACGGCATCGAGCTTGGCCGGGGCGACACTTTCGGGAAGAAACACGACGCCGTTCTGGCCCGCCGCGCGCAAGGCGTGTGACACACCGAGGCCGTGATTGCCCGAACTGGCAGTCGCAATGGTTTTCCCGAGCGGGATCGCCTGCAATACAGCGTTGGTCGCGCCGCGGAGCTTGAACGATCCGGTGCGCTGCAGGTGCTCGGCCTTGACGAACACCGGCCCGCCAACCCGTTCGGCGTACTGCGGCCATCCGACAACCGGCGTTTCGAGCACGGTGGGGCGAATGGCTTCGTCCGCGCGACCGATGGCGGCGACGAGAATCGGGTCAACATTCGGTGGTGTCATGCGGCGTTCAGGGGTGAGTCGCGGGCCAGTCGGGGTGCACACAACGCGTGCTGCGGATACGGCATACTACGCCAGTGCCTGCGACACCGCGGTTGCAATGGCGATGTCCTGCACCGCCACACCGGTGAGATCAGCAATCACCATCTGTGCGTCATTCGTGCGGCCGCGCCCGCGATCCTGGATGACGTGGCCGAGTTCCACCACGCTCTCGCTGGCGCGCATGCCGTCGGCGAGAGCGTGGTGCAGCTCGCCGCGCGTGAGGCATTGCGCGACGCTGTCGGCCACGTAGACGTCCGCGCGCCCGACCAGCGCCGATGTCAATTCGCGCTTCCCGGGTGTGTCGGAGCCCATTGCGATGATCAGTGATCCCGCGGCCACCTGCCCGTCGTCGAGCAGTGGAACCGTACTCGCTGTCGTCGTCACGATGACCTGAGCATCACGCGCCGCGTCACCCGCGTCCAGGGTCGTCCGGACGGAAAAACCGGCGGCTTCCATGTCGGATCGATAGGCATCCAGTGCCGCCTGATGCCGGCCCCACGCGGTGACGGTGCGACAGTTGACGGCCTTCGCGATGGCCTCGACCTGCATCCGCGCCTGAACACCGGTGCCGAAAACCGCGATCCGATCAACCCGTGCCGGTGCCAGATACGTCGCCGCAATTGCGCCCGCGATCGCCGTGCGCACATTGGTCAGGTGACCACCATCCAGCAGGACGGTCTCGATCATCCCGGTTCGCGCATTGAAGACGAGCATCACGCCTGAGTAGCTTGGCAACCCATGCGCGGGGTTCTGCGCGAACCCGGTCGCGACCTTGATCACGAAGGTGTCGCCGCCGTGCAGGTAGCCGTACTTGATGTGTGCATCGCCAGGTGGCGTCGTGAAGAGCAGTTCTCCGACAGGCGGTACCGTGGCGCGGCCCTGCGAGTAAGCGACGAACGCTGCTTCGATCGCAGGCTGCAGGTCGAGCGTGGGCAGCACAGAGTGTATCTGGTCGAGCGTGATGACTCGCGCGATGGGTGCTGCAGTGAGTACGGTCATCTTGAAGCGTACGGAGCGGTGCGGCGGTGCGCCAGCCCGGTGCGGACGTCACGCAGGCCTACCGGTGGTCGCGCGCATGACGCCGGCGGAAGTCACCAGGCGTTCGTCCAGTTTCCGACTTGAAGGCCCGGGCGAAGTGGCTCTGGTCCGAGAACCCGCTGTCGAGCGCGACGTCGGTGAGCGAACGCTGTGTTTCGCGCAGCAGGGTGCGCGATCGCTCCAGGCGCCGTCGTCGCAGATACTCGCCGGGTGTGCAACCCAGGTGGCGCCGGAAGACCCGCGCCAGATGCACGGGGTGCACCCCGGCCGCCTGCGCCACGTCGGCGATTCGCACTTCCTCATGGCAGCGGTCGTCGAGCTGCTCGCGCGCGATCGACAGCCAGCGCGGGGCGTCAGTCGGCTGCGTGCCGCGTGCCTGCGCGACGTGCGACAGCAGTGAGAGCGCCAGCGACTCCCGCATCAGCGTGACGTCCGCTCCGCGCTGCAGACATTCGCGTGCGAGCTGCAGCGCAACGCTGATGGCGCGTCGATCGTGAATCGCCGTTGCCGTCGCGCACACCCCCGATTCGTCACTCGCACCGGCCATCAGCCCGGCGCCGATCGAGAGCGTCATGAATCGTCCTTCGACCGCCCGCGATCGTGACTCGAAGGTGTCGCGGTGTGTGGTGCCGGCCGAATTGAAGATCAACGCCGTACCGCAGCTGATTGCGTCGGCACCGGCAGCGCTCGAGGCGTAGAGACCCTGCAGTACCAGCACGAAATGGGCATCGTCATGGGAGTGACGCTCGACCACCCGATGGGGATCGGCATTCAGAATCGCTATGTCGAGGCCAGGCGCGTGACACCGGACATCGAGGCGACCGTAGAAGCTCCCGAAGGGGAGCGAGACGTGGCCATGCGCCGCGATCAAGCCAGACATACGGGTGTGCGCTCCGCAGATGTTGCATGCGTACAAGACGGCCGACCGCGCGTGAGAGAAGTTCAGGCACGCTGTGTTGGCAAATTCTACTGACGGAGAGAGAGTCATGAAGTTTCGTGGTCTGGTGTCTGGCGGGGTGTGGCGGGCGGTAGCCGTTGTGGCGACCGTTGGGGCGGCCAGTCCGTCGCTCCGCGCGCAGTCAGCCGTCAGCCGCGCCGATGACGACCTGCTCGGCCTCTGGGGCGCTGAAGCGGACCTTGGGCCCGCTGTGCGTGGCGAGGCGATCCTGCAGCGACGTGGCGGGCTGTGGACGCTCCGCGTCGGTGGTTTCGAGGTGAGCGCGACGCAGCGTGGCGACAGCGTCTCCATCCCGCTGGGCGGAGGGCAGGGGGAGTTGAGGGCCTGGTTGCGCGGTGTCACGGTGGCGGGCTTCTGGATCCAGCCGGCGAGCGCGTTCGCGCCGGCGTACGCGTCACCCGTTCAGTTCATCGGGGCGGGCAGCGATCTGTGGCGCGGGCACGTGACGCCACTGGTGACGCGATTCCCACTGTATCTGCAGGTGTCTCGTGATTCCGCCAGCCAGCTTCGCGGCGTGTTTCGGAACCCGGCGATGAACTGGCCAGGCCGCGGCGGCTGGTACCGAATCGGACACACCGGTGACAACATCGACGTCATCGTGCCGCGCACCGGGAAAGTGATGTGGCGCCAACCGTACGACTCGGCGGCGCGCACGATCACGTTCGACTTTGGCGGCCCGGTGGTGCTCACGCCTCGCACGATTGAGCAGGCCGCGGGCTTCGTGGCGCGCTCACCCTCGGCCCCCTCATACGTCTACCGTCTGCCAACGGATCGAGGTGATGGCTGGCGCCCCGCACGCGCGCGCGCTGTTCGCGTTGATGAATCGCGACTGCAGCAACTGGTGCGGGACCTCGTTGCCGTCCCGGCGTTGGATGACACGCTGCCGCGGCTCCACGCGTTGCTGGTGGCTCGCCGTGGACGGCTGGTGCTGGACGAGTACTTCCGCGGGTACTCGGAGGCGGAGCTGCACGATCTCAGATCGGCCTCGAAGACGGTCACGTCGGTGATGGCGGGCGTCGCGATGCACCGCGGCGCCCGATTCGACATGTCGACCGAAGTCGGATCGGTCGGTGCACCAGTCGCGACAGTGGGGCAGCTGCTGACACACACGTCCGGGCTCGCCTGTGATGACGATGACGAGACGTCTCCCGGCAACGAGGACACCATGCAGTCCCAACAGAAGGAGCGCGACTGGTATCGATTCTTCGCCACATTGCCGCGGGCGCGTCCGCCGGGCGCGGCGTATCACTATTGCTCCGCCGGCATCAACATGGTCGGCAGCGTGATCGGTCTCGCATCGCAGCTGTGGTTGCCGCGCTTCTTCGACCAGTTTCTGGCGCAGCCGATGCAGATCACGCAGTATGCCATGAACCTCATGCCGAATGGGGAGGCATACCTAGGCGGCGGGCTGCACCTGTTGCCACGTGATGCGCTGAAGTTCGGCGAACTCTATCTGCGCGGTGGGCTCTGGAACGGCAGACGTCTGGTGAGTGCCAGCTGGGTGCGACAGTCCACGGCGCGACAGGTGGATCGTGCCGATGGGTCGACCGATGGATTCGGCTGGCATCGTCACGTGCTGCGAGTTTGGGGCACGGCCTACGACACCTATGAAGCGAGCGGGAACGGCGGCCAGTTCGTGGTGGTCGTTCCCGCGCTCGACCTCGTCGTCGCGACGACGGCGGGGAACTACGGGCAGTACGACGTGTGGCGGAAGATTCGCGACGTGCTGATTCCACAGGTGATGCAGGCGGTGGTGATTCCCGGTCGCTGACCAACGGCGCCCGGGCCGCGGCCCGGGGCTGGCGGCAGACGATGACTTGCCGTCATCTTCTCGTCATGCACAGTCTCGAAACTCATCTGCGCGCCTGTGTTCGTGCGGGTGTCAGCGCTGCACTCTGCGCCACGCCGCTGGTCGGCCAGCCGCTGCTCCGCACCGGTGTCGCCGCGGTGACGCCTCTCCCGGGCGCTTCCCGTCTCATGTCCAGTGATGAAGGCTTGGCCAGGATGACTTCCCCGATACGCCGTCGCGAGACTGTCGCTGCTCCGCTGCGTATCGGAGTCGTCGGGCTGACGCACGACCACGTGGGCTGGCTGCTGGGTCGCAAGCGCGACGGCGACATCGAGATCGTCGGTATCGTGGAGCCGAACCGGGAACTGGTCCGCCGCTACGTCGCGCAATACGGGCTGCGCACCGACATCGTGTTCGACTCGATGTCCGAGATGCTCGACAAGACCAGGCCGACGGCGGTGGCAGCGTTCGGCAGCATCCTCGAACACCTCGCCGTGGTCGAGGCAGCCGCCCCGCGCGGCGTGCACGTGATGGTCGAGAAGCCGCTGGCGATGAGCCTCGAGCACGCGACGCGCATGAAGGCGCTGGCCGACAGGCACCACATCACGCTGATGGTCAACTACGAAACGACCTGGTATCCATCGCTCTACGAGGCCACCGACCTCCTGCGCGCTGGCCGCATCGGCGAGCTGCGCAAGGTCGTGGTGCACGACGGACACAAGGGACCGAAGAAGATCGGCGTGACCGCGGAGTTTCTGGACTGGCTCCGCGATCCGGCGAAAAATGGCGGCGGCGCAGTGATCGATTTTGGCTGCTACGGCGCCAATCTGATGACCTATCTGATGCAGGGCCAGCGCCCCACCTCAGTGACGGCGGTGTTGCAGCAGTTCCAGCCGAACGACTACCCGAAGGTCGATGACGAAGCGACCATCATCCTGACGTATCCGGGTGCGCAGGCCATCATCCAGGCGTCGTGGAACTGGCCGATCGGTCGCAAGGACATGGAGATCTACGGCGTGCAGGGCACGTTGGTGGCGGAGAACCGCAACACA
>JANPFJ010000016.1:0-1570 GCA_031423355.1 Gemmatimonadaceae bacterium
GCGAAACATACGACCGTGCAACGGCTCTTGAGGCCCGTTAGCTTTGGGCATCCGGCGTTGTGCAAGGTGCAGACGCCCTTCTCTGAATTCAGGACGGCATCCGTGGCACCGCAGTTCATTTACGTGATGAAAGGGTTGCGCAAGGTCGTACCCGTCTCGCGCATCATTCTCGACGATATCTGGTTGTCGTTCTACCCTGGGGCCAAGATCGGCGTGCTTGGCGCGAACGGCGCGGGTAAGTCGTCATTGCTGCGCATCATGGCCGGCGTGGACCAGGATTTTCAGGGCGAAGCGTGGGCCGCGCAGGGCACCAAGATCGGGTACCTGCCGCAGGAACCGCAGTTGGACGCCACGCTTGATGTGCGTGGCAACGTGGAGCTGGCCATCAAGGCGCAGCGTGATTTGCTGAACGAGTTCAACGACATCAGCATGAAGTTTGCTGAGCCGATGAGTGATGCGGCGATGGAGAAGTTGTTGGACCGACAGTCGAAGGTGCAGGAGCGCATTGATTCGCTGGATCTCTGGAACTTGGACAACAAGATCGAGATCGCGATGGACGCGCTGCGATTGCCGCCGGGTGATGCCGACGTCACGACGTTGTCGGGCGGTGAGCGCCGCCGCGTGGCGTTGTGTCGTGTGTTGTTGGAGCAGCCTGACATGTTGTTGCTGGACGAGCCCACCAACCACTTGGACGCCGAGAGTGTGGCGTGGTTGGAGCGGTTCTTGGCCGATTTCCCCGGCACCGTCGTGGCCATTACCCACGATCGCTATTTCCTGGACAACGTGGCGCAGTGGATCTTGGAGTTGGACCGCGGCAAGGGCATTCCGTGGGAAGGCAACTACACCAGCTGGTTGGAGCAGAAGAAGAATCGGTTGGCGCTGGAAGAGAAGACCGAGTCGGCGCGTCAGCGCACGCTCACGCGCGAGCTGGAGTGGGTGCGCATGGCCCCGCGTGCGCGTCAGGCCAAGAACAAGGCGCGTGTGCAGGCGTTTGAGGAGTTGGAAAGCGAGATGCAGCAGGAGAAGGTGTCGAACAACGAGATCGTGATTCCCGTGCCGCCGCGGTTGGGAAATGACGTGGTGATCGCGAAGAACGTGACCAAGGCGTACGGCGACAAGTTGTTGTACGACACGCTGAGTTTCTCATTGCCGCGCGGTGGCATTGTTGGCGTGATCGGCCCCAACGGTGCCGGTAAGACCACGTTGTTCCGCATGATTATCGGGACCGAGCAGCCCGATGCTGGCTCATTGAAGACCGGTGAGACCGTGCACCTGGGGTACGTGGATCAATCGCGCACGCTTGATCCTACGAAAACCGCATGGCAGGAAATCTCCGGCGGTGTGGAGCAGATCATGGTGGGCAAGCGCGAGCTCAATTCGCGCGCCTATTTGAGTTCGTTCAATTTCCGCGGCACCGATCAGCAGAAGAAGGTGGGCGATTTGTCGGGCGGTGAGCGCAACCGACTGCACTTGGCGAAGACATTGATGGCCGGTGCGAACGTATTGCTGCTGGACGAACCGACGAACGATCTGGATGTGGATACGTTGCGCGCGCTGGAAGTGGCGTTGC
>JANPFJ010000017.1:0-6539 GCA_031423355.1 Gemmatimonadaceae bacterium
CCTCGCCCGGTTGCTGACCGCGTTCATCGAGGCCTTCGGCGCTGCGTCCGGCGAGCAGATGGATCGAGTGCTCGCGATGCTGGCGCTGGCCCTCACGCGCTATCTGCACGCGCCATACCCGCTCCGGCTGACGATGATCGGCCCAACGGGCAGCGGCAAGACGAAATTGCTCAATGTTCTTGCACGCACGCTGCGCATCCCTGGCGTCGTGGTTCCGCTGATGGACATCGCGGAAACCGGCTGGCGCGGCGCGCAGATCGGCGATGTTTGTCGGATGCTGCATCCGCAGTTGTTTCGCACCGACGGTATCACGCAGCGTGTCGTCCCGATGGTTGCTCGTATCGAGCGTCCGTCGATTCTGCTCTTAGACGAAATCGACAAGAGCGCACTGCTGCACGACGGAATTCGTTTTGATGGTACGGCCGCCGCTGCACGGCTCGGTCGCCAGCAGTCATTGCTGCCCGTCCTCGATGTCGAAAGTGATCTGTTGGTGAACTACGATCACGGGTCCACTACGCTCCGGTGGTCGCTGCGTCGCAGCATCGTGATCTGCGCCGGCGCCTTCGCAATGCTCCCACCGGATGAGCGGGTAACTCCGAAGTCGTTGGTCGCCATCGGACTCATGCCAGAATTGGTCGACCGCATGGGCCCTATCGTCGCCCTGCCGCTGCCCTCCGCGTCGGTGCGCGCCACGCTCGCACGCAATGCGCTCGCGGACCTCGTCGCCTTCGCGGCGCACCTCGATGTGGAGGTGACGGGCATCGAAGCCTTCGTTCGTGAGCTCCCAGCGCCGGGCGACTCCGACAGATACGTCGGCGTCCGCGGACTTCGGGACTACGTGTCCCAGCGGATGCTCGGCGCGCTGGCCGTGGCCCTGATCGAGCACCGTTCGAGCATCGCCATGTCCGACGTGTTGGAGGAGGCGTGACGGTGCGCGCCGCATGGCTGCCGCGTGCGGAGTGGTTGCTCGCGATTCCCGACCGGTGCCCCCGTGCTGCGGCCTGCAGCCTCACACACGACGCTGAACGGCGTCGATGCTGATCCTCATCGCACCGGCAATCGCCGGAGGTGTCATCAAATGGCTGTCTCGCGCTGCTATCCCATGTCCTCCGCCACCCGCTTGATCACGCTGGCGAAGAACGCTGTCTCCGACGTCGCGGAGCTCGGCGCTCCGTCGATGACCTGCTTCATCGAGATCTTCCGCCCGCGTGTCGCACGCCACGTCGCGCCCCTGCACGCGGGTTTGCGCCCGCCTATTCTGACAGCCGAGGCGTACACCGAACACGCCCTCGCTGCAGTGGCCGCACAGCTCCACACCTGCACGGCGCATTCGGATGATGCGCTGCATGCGTGGGTGAGCGCCGAGACCACCCGCGCCGTGTTGGACACGCATGCGGACCTGCGTCGTGCTGTGCGCGCCCGCCGGGCACGTGGCGTCAGTACGAGCCGTAAGCGCGCCGCCTGACGCGCGCCGCCGGCAATCCAGGGTTGCGTGCGGCATGTCGGCCATAGCTGGTAGGCGGTGACTTCATCGCCGTCATGATGTGCTGGCGTCCCATCCCGCGCCCCCGGGGCACGGCCACGAGGGCTGTCATCTCGGGCCCGCGTGGATGGGTGCGCCATGCCGCACTGTGACTGTCGAACCTCACGTTGTTCCGCGCTGGACACTCCCATCACAACGAGGTGCTTCGTGCACGATACGCCTGTAGTTTCGCGCGATCATACCGCCGGTCGGTTCCCCCTTTCCACGCCACCCGCGTTGGGATGCGTCGAGTCTGGTGTCGCGGCACTCGTCGACCGCGAAGAGAAGGTCACTCGTCAGGGCAGGCCGTACGTGCGGCTCGGCTTTCGGAACCGCACTGGCGCGGTAACGGTCAATGTCTGGGAGAATCAGCTGGACGTGATTGCGGGCATCGGCGTTGGATCGCCGGTGCACATCACGCTCACGGGTGGCGCTGGACGGGATGGGGCGCTGGAGTGGCACTTCACGGACATCCATGCACTGCCTCCGAATCACGCCGTCAGTCGTGAAGCGATGCCACAGTGCCCGGTCTCGCGCGCCGACCTGACCGCGCGGACGATGCGCGTGCGCAACGCACTGTCGCCCGAGGCGCAGGATCTGTTCAACCGCATCATGCGGACGCCGGTGCGCGGAGTGAACGGTGTCCTCGCACCAGTGAACGCTGCGTTCGCCGAGGCACCTGCTGCTCTCGGGCATCACCATGCCCATATCAACGGGTTGTGGTGGCACAGCCTGCAGGTTGCCGAAGGCGCCGAAGCGGTGGCCCTCGCGTACCGCAGCAGTGGTGATGCTCCCGATCTGGACATGGACGCCGTCCGCCTCGGCGGCATGGTCCACGACATCGGGAAGATTCTCGAGTATGGGTGGACTGGCGTGATTGCCATGGCGCCGCTGTCAGGCTCGATGTCGCACATGGGCCATGGGTTGCGGCTGGTGACGGAGGCGTTGACGCGAGCGGAGTTGGTCGACGGTTGGATGCCAACACCGCGGCAACGCCAACTCGCCGAACATGTGCAACACATCATCGCCAGTCACCACATGCAGCTGCAATGGGGGGCGATCTCGGAACCGGCGAGCCGCGAGGCGTGGTGCGTACAATCGGCCGACCTGCTGTCGAGTCGTATTCAGCCGTTGACGGACGCCGTCGCGAACATCACCGACCGTGGCGACGGGTGGATTCAGGTACAGGACGGCTGGAAGAAGAAGTTCGTGTACGCGGCGCCGCACGGTGCGACGAACGACGATGCCGTGAATGGCGATGCGGCTGCAGCGAACGACGCCACGATCCTGACGCTCACGCTCGACACTCTCACGGCGGAGGACTGAGATGGTGCGTCAGGCGTTCCCGGTGGTCACGCGCTCCAGCGTGCCGCAGATCACGATCACCACGCAGGCGCAGGCACAGTACCTCTTCAAAGCGCTCATGGCGACGGAGGGCCTGTTCGGGCGAGATCGCGACCCGGACGTCGATCAGTGGGTGCGCATCGCGCGCGTCACGCTGCTCGACGTGATCCCCGCAGATCGAGCACGGGTCCTTCTTCGTGAGACCGAGGACTTGCTGCGGGGGATCGACGCCACACGGTAGACCTCCGACACGCCGCCGCGGGTGCGGCGTACGGAGCAGCACGGTCGGACCCGAGGGTATGCACCATGTGAAACCGCGAGCCGCACGGGCATCAGGCCTGTCGCGGCACGCCCACGTTGTGCCCCCGTCGTCTACGCCGACTGCGATGATCCTGGCACTGGGGGTCGGCTCCATCCACCATCGGCTCGGCGCACAAAACCCCACACACGCAACAGCGCGTCGAAGTCATCGCGGATCGTGTCGTCGCTGCCTTCAGAGAACAACCGGCAGTGCGCCATGAGCGCCTCCGTGCTGCAGCGACGGCGTGGGTCAGCATCCACGTACGCGTCGACGCGTTGGCGCTTCTCCTTGGTAGCCCACTCCAGCTGTTTGCCGGGCCGGTCCCCCCCGAGCGGGTGCGGGATCCAACTCCCGGCCTCCATCGGCAAGTCATAGAGGTGTTGGACGTCGATTGGTGGGATATCGTCGTCCGCCTCATTCCAGATCAGGCCTTTCGCTTCGGCCGCGCGGCGTCGGCGCGTGGCGCGCCGGTCCTGGGCGTCACCGGCATCCCAAACGCGACCGCTCGTGCCTTTGCGGTCCCACCGGAGCGGCGCGTCCGGCGCCTCCACGAAGAGCTTGGCGGCTGTGTGCGAGCAGCCGAGCAGCTTCCCGATCTGACGGTAGCTCAGCTTCTCTTCCCGCCGGAGATGCACGGCCAGCATCCGACGCCGGCGCATGGCTGCGGGCGACATGAATGGGCGGCCCATCAGCGTCGCGACATGGGCGGGGCAGGTGCGGGCATGGGGGTGGAAAATTGTGCGGTAGGCTCTGCGCATGCCCGCTTTCGCTTCCCGCCCGCGCATCCGCCCACCGCTTCAAACCGCGGTGGTACCGATCATCGCTCACGCCCGACCGCCGCCGTTGGAAGATACAACGGCCGAGGCGCGAATACAGGTGGGATCTCCGTCGATCCCGGGAGCGATTCAAGGTCGCTCGGTGGGCCCCGTGCGCGAAAGTGCCCGCCGGTCGGCGCTGGCCGCCTGGAAACGACGCGCCGTTGGCGGTAGCCGTGCCTCGGCACGCGGGGGCGACGAGGGACAGCGGGGGGCGAGCCCCGGGCGGGCACGTCCGACGGCACTGCCGCGCCCCCGGTCGCACACCCCGACGCTGGCTGCACGCGCCGGCGTATTCGACGCCGACCGGAAGCGCTTCGCTGCGACGCTCGCGTCCACGAAGGCGCGGGTCCTCACCACGACGGAGGCAGCCGCCATGCTGCAGGTGTCCACGAAGTATTTGCGAGAGTCCGAGTGCGTCCGCTACGTCCTCAGCTCGACGAAAACCCTGTGGCTGGACGTCGACTTGTACGAGTTTCTGCTGACGGTGCGGTTCGCCCCGGCGGAGCACCGCGACGGTGCGGCGGTCGCATGCGGATGAGCGAGGCGGCGAAAGCCGCACAGCGGACAGTGCGCGCGGAGCGGTCAGCCGCGCGTGGCGCCGCGAGAGCGCGGCGAGCCGGGAGCCGTGCGGAAGCGCTGGCTCGCCAAGGCACGCCCACCGAATCCGCCGGTGCCGCCGCGCCGTCGCCGCTCTACATCGAGCGGAACTACACCAAGCTGGGGCTCCCGCGCGCGCGATTCCGGGTCAGCGCGGAGACCACGGATCCGGTCGTCTGCAAGCGTCGGGCTGGGGTGCTGGACACGCTTGCTGACGCCATCGAGGCGCCGGCCTTCTTCGCGGAATGGCAGGCGCTCCCGGTCAAAGAAAAGTGGGGCGTCTCGGAAGTCGAGCGCGTGTTCCGGCAGGCGGCGAAGGGTGATGCGGACACCGCCATCCGGATTCTGCGCTCCCGAAAGACGTTCCGCTTGGAGTGGGATCAGGCGATTGCGCGCTTCGACGCGTTCGAGAGGGCGCGCGGCATCGCCAACTGCGGCAAGCAGCAGGAGCATCTGGAGACGTACGCGGCCTTCGCGGAGGCGCGGACGAAGTCCAAGTCGGTGCGGCTGGGGAGCGATGTTGCCACGCTGACCGCCTTCTTCTCGGAACTCGGCAAGCGCGGCGCGAAAGCCCTGCTGAATGACGACCCGACGAGCTGGGTCCCGGTGGTGTCGTCGACGCAGAACCGGTATCGGTCAACCTTCCGCAAGTTTTTCGGTTTCGTCGCGGGCATCACGGCCGGCGTTGTCGATGAGGATGTGCTTCGCAAGGTACCGACGGCGACGGGCGCCGCCCCGACACCGCGATTCCCGCGCTGGACGCCTCGTCAGCGCCATGCCTGGTTGCAGGGCACGTACGCGGCCCGGGTGCGCGTGGACGGGCCGCGTCGTCGCTATGAGGAGCGCCCCGACATCGGGCTCGCGCTCCGGTGCCTGTTCTACACCGGCTTGGACGTCGGCGATGTGCTGCAGCTCACGACAGATCACTTCTTGCGACTGCCGAACAAGCGCTGGATCGTGAAGCCTGGTGTGCGACGGAAAACGGCCAAGCGCATCCGCGACACCTCAGTGACAGCGGACCGCGAGACGCCGTTGCCACACTCGTGGGTGGAGGAGCTGTTGGACCATGTGCGGGCAAACGAGGCGACCATCAGCGCGCGCAATGGGCGGTTGTTCGGCTGTACGGTCCGCCAACTGGCCGATGCCCATTGGCGACTGATCACGCCGATGGGCTTCGGCGAGACAGTCGACAAGGCGCAGCGGATCTCGATGAAGGACCTCCGGCATGTGGCCCCCGTGAAGTGGATCACTCTGGACAAGCTGGACCTCCACTCCATCGCGCAGCGGCTCGGCCACGCCGGCTTGGGCCTCGTCCACATCTACACGCGGCACCTCGAAGGGCGTCCGTCGGTGCGAGCGCTCATCGAGGCCGAAGCGGCGGAGCGGCGGCAGGTATGAGGCGCTCCGACGACGAAGCGGGGGCGAGTTCCGCGCGGTTCCGCACCGTTCTCCCCCGACTTTGCCCCCGCCGTGCAGGCTACGGGAGTGATGTCACGACTCAAGTCGTTGCGCAGCAACACGATACGGTGTCGGCTGCGGGCAGGGGGGACCCGTTTTGAGTCCCCTGCGTCTACCGATTCCGCCACCCGGGCAGGATGTGCGAGTGCAAAAGAACCGGATCAGGGCGCTTGCGCGAAGTCAGTCCCGGCGATCGAGGCCCTCCTGCCAGCGCGCGCGGATCACCGCGCCCGTCGGCCACCTACCAGCGCACAAGCCCCGCGAAAACCTCAGCCCCACGCGCGTCCCTGCTCAGGGTGTCGAAACGCCCGCCCCGGCTGAACAAGATCAGAGTCGGGTCGTGCCGAGCGGCCGCCTTCCCCAGCAGGCTGACCGCTGAATCGACGTCACCGAGGGCGGCGAGTGTGGCCGCGAGCGTGGCCATCGCAGGCAGTACACCACCCGACGCATCACGCATGGCAAGCATCAGCTCCCGGGCGCGTTCCTCCTCGCCAGCGCG
>JANPFJ010000018.1:0-7926 GCA_031423355.1 Gemmatimonadaceae bacterium
TCATCACGATGAAGGGTGATCTGGTGATTGCCCGCGGCGATGTCGTCGTGACCAACAATCGCATCGTGGGCGTGGGAGAGCAGGGGAGCGTCACCGTGCCTGCCGGGGCAAAGATCATCGATGTCAGCGGCAAGACGATCATGCCGGGACTGATGGACATTCATGCGCATATGTGGCCGCAGTGGGGCGTGCATTCGCCGCAGCCATACATGTACACCGCCAACCTCGCCTACGGCGTCACGACGACGCGTGATCCACAGACGTCCACATCGGACGTGATTTCGTATGGAGATGCGGTGGACGTGGGCCAGATCATCGGCCCGCGCGTCTACACCACCGGACCAGGGATCTTCATTCAGGACGACGTCACCAGCGCTGACGATGCGAAGGACGTCATGCGTCGCTACTCGGAGTTTTACAAGACCGAAACGATCAAGCAGTACATGGCTGGCGACCGCCGTCAGCGGCAGTGGATCGCGATGGCCGCCCGGGCCCAGCAGATCACGCCCACCCTCGAGGGCGGTCTGGATTTCAAGAAGAACATGACCGAAGCGATGGACGGGTACGCGGGCATCGAGCACACGCTGCCCATCGCGCCGATGTACAAGGACGCCATCGGATTGTTCGCGCAGAGCGGCACCACCTGGACACCGACGCTGCTGGTGCAGTACGGCGGCCCCTGGGCGGAAAACTGGTGGTACGAGCACTACGACATCTTCGCCGACGCCAAGCTCACACACTTCACGCCCTTCTCGGAACTCGAGCGTCGTGGGCTGCGTCGTCCGCAGTGGTTTCGTGAGAGCGAGTACTCGTTCAAGCTGTTTGCCGAACAGGCGAAAAAGGTGGTCGAGGCCGGTGGCCGGGTTGGACTCGGCGGACACGGCCAGTTGCAGGGCCTCGGCGTGCACTGGGAGCTCTGGAGCATCGCCAGCGGCGGCATGAAGCCGATGGATGCGTTGCGTGTGGGTACGATCTTCGGGGCCGAGGCGATTGGATTGCAGGCCAACCTCGGCTCGATCGAAGCGGGGAAGCTGGCCGACATCCTGATCCTCGACGCCAATCCGCTGGAGGATATCCGCAACACGAACACGATCCGCTGGGTGATGAAGAACGGGCGGTTGTACGAAGGCAGCACCCTGGCTGAGGTGTGGCCACGGGCGAAGGCGTTGCCGAAGCAGTGGTGGATGTCGAATGACGCGATGCCGGGTGAGGCGGGGAAGCGATAGCGGGAGCACCCGGCGGATCGAGGGTGCACCATGAAACGAAACCCGAGTGGCTTATAGTGCGCACTGCTGCGCCAGAATTCGATCCGGTCGAGGTGCGCGACGATCTATCGATAGAAATCCGCAAACCGGATCCCGCTCCAACGCAGTGCCCGGCGCGATGGCTGAATCCTCGTGGCCCGGCATTCACCCAGTGTGGACGTCAATGGCCGGTGCGCTCCACTGTGCGCCCCGTGAAGTTCTCCGTGCTCAGGTCGCGCCCGGCATTGAGCGAACGAACGTACGTCACCAGCATCCAGATCTGGTCGGCCGCAATCCGGCCGCCCCACGCCGGCATGCCATCGGGGCGCCCTTGGTAGATCGACTCGAATACTTCATCGGCGCGTCCACCATAATGCCAGCGACCATCAGCCAGGCTTGGCCCCATCGATCCGCCGCCGCCAGCGCCGTGACAGTCGATGCAATTGTATGCGACATAGAGTCGTGCGCCGGTCGCCAGTGCCTTGTCATTCCGCTCAAATGGATTCGTGAGCACCATCGGCGTCGCGGTGGATGGCCAGCCAATCGGGTACGTGTCAGGATGGTCGACGAAGCGCAGCGTATCGGCCGCGGCCGCAGGCACTTGTCGAACTGCTGGCGCCGCCGTCGCTGCCGCCGCATCGCGCGAAGCACTGTGCCAGGCGATCACGATGCAGAGCGCCAGCACCGCGGCTGTTGCGGCGCGCGAGGCGTACGCCGCTTTCCTGAATGGGTCACGTATCATTGCGGTATCGCGAACACGAACAGTTCGCCTCCCCAGCTGGTCCATTTCGCGAGGCCAGGCAGGGTGCTGCCACGCTCGCGCACGTCATACGGCAGATTGGCCGCCACGTCGCCGGCTATCAGCAGCCCCATGTCACCGCCGATTCCGGCGTACACCGCGACGTACTGCCGACCATCGGGGCCGCGATAGGTGATCGGATTGCCCACCACGCCGCTCCCCACCTTGAACTGCCACAGTGGCGCACCGGTGCGTGCATCGACGGCCTTGAAGAATCCGTCCAGTGTGCCATAGAACGCAACGCCACCCTTCGTCACCAGCACGCCGCTCCACAAGGGAAACGGTTCCTTGATCCCCCAGACCTTCCTTCCACGACTCGCATCCCAGGCGATGAACTCGCCACCGTGACCGCCCGCTCCGAGCTTCTCGGGCGCGTCGGCGCCGATGTACGGCGTACCGGGGATGTAGGTGACCGGACGCACCTTGAAGTCCATGCAGAGATTGACCGTCGGCACGTAGAATAAACCCGTCTGCGGCGAGAACGCCGCCGGTTGCTGATTCTTCCCGCCCTCGAGACTCGGGCAGATGTCCTTGACCAGCTTGCCCTCGCCGGTGCGCTTGTCCGGATTGACGATCGGACGTCCAGTCGCGAGATCGATGCCGCTGGCCCAGTTGGTCGTCACGAACGATTCGGCGACCAGCACTTCACCAGTGGCGCGATCGATGGTGTAGGCGAAGCCGTTGCGATCGAAGTGCACCAACACCTTTCGCGGTACTCCCTTGACCGGCATGTCAACGAGGATGTTCTCGTTCACCGCGTCATAGTCCCACATGTCGTGTGGCGTGACCTGCAGCGTCCATCGGACCGCGCCGGTGTCAGCATCACGCGCGAGAATGGTGCAGGTGTACTTGTTGTCGCCGCCGCGCATGCCCTCGTTCCACGGCCCGGGATTCGAGGTGCCGTAGTACACCAGGTTGAGCGCCGGATCGTACGACACCCATCCCCACGAGACGCCGCCGCCCACTTTCCACGTGTCGGCCGGCCACGAGGTCTGGCCCAGGTCCACCCCTCTGTCCTGCGCATAGAATGGCTTGTAGGACGCATCGATGAGCACGTCGCGATCGGGGCCGACGTTGTATCCCTTCCACAGCAGCTTGCCGGACCTGAGGTCGAGCGCGCCGATCCAGCCGCGCACGCCCATCTCGCCACCGCTGGATCCGACGATCACCTTCCCCTTCACGATGATCGGTGCCATCGTGATCGTCTCGCCGAGGGACAGGTCACCCATGCGCGTACGCCAGCGTTGTACGCCGGTGACCGCGTCGATGGCCACGGTATGGCCGTCGAGCAGGTTGTAGACGAGCAGACCATCCGCATACGCTGCGCCGCGATTCACCACGTCACAGCAAGCGCGGCCTGCGGCAGCTTGTGCGTTCTCCGGCCGAAAGCGCCACTTGAGTGGTTGACCTGCCGCGGCGAGGTCGATGGCGTAGGCGACGTTCGGATACGGTGTGATCACGTACATCGTGTTGTCGATCACCAGCGGCTGTCCTTCGTGACCGCGCAAGACACCGGTGGACATGGCCCACGCGACCTGCAACTGCCGGGTGTTCGCCGGCGTGATGTCGCCGAGCTCGGCGTATCGTGAATTGGAGTAGTCGCCGCCCGGCATCGGCCACTCGCCAGGCGGGCCGGGCCGCGGGACGGCGATTCGCGCATCCGGGACGGTCGCACCCGCGGCTGCCGCGGTCACGGTGCCCGCTCCGGGCTTGCCGACGGGAGCGGCGCCATCGCGCGAGCAACCTGACACAAGAAGCGCGATGCCGACGCTGGTCGTGATTGCGAGGCGAACACCTCCGCAACTCAGGCGACTGCTCGCCCGGCTGGGGAGACCCCCCCCTCCATCTCTGGCTTGCATCTCTACCTCGTGGTGAGCTGGCCGGGTCAGCTGCTGCCGCAAGCTACCTCGGGGGGAGAGACGCGGCAGCCGCCTCTCATCGTGCTGCGCGATACCACTGCACAGCGCGCGGAGTGGCGCCCGTGCGAGCCTGCGGCGCTCGGCCTGTTGTCCGGGGCCCGCGGCACTCGATCGCACTGTGGGGGCGGCGTGAACGTCGCCCGTCCAGCGCCATGACGTGTGGTCCAGCGGCCCCGACCTGCTGGTGCCGCGCGCCCGATATACTTCCCCAGTCGCGGCGTGGCGACGCGCGTCATTCTCAGGCGCTGGCGATGCTCCTCAGAGACATTCTGCACACCGAGGGATGCGCATGACCGACACGCCCCGAAGGCAACGCAAGCCGCGCGACGACGAACTCGATCGCTACGGCCTCTCGCATCAGGGCAATGTCCGCAGCGAGAATCAGGACCACTTCCTGATGGCCTCGTTCCACAAGCGTCTGGATGTCCAGTACTCCAATCTGCGTGACATCCATGTGCACATGCCGGCGGAGGAACAACGTCTGGCCTATCTCGCGATGGTGGCCGACGGTGTCGGGGGTGGGCAGGGAGGCGGTGAGGCGAGTGCGATTGCCCTCGAGGCCGCGATGCGTTACGTCGACAGCGCCATCGCCACCTACTACGGCGCGCGGCACGATGGGCACGAGTTCGGCGCACTTCTGCAGGCCGCCGCGCTGCGGGCGCACGAATCAGTTGTCGCGCGACGTGTCGAGCAGGGCATTCGCGGCACGATGGCAACGACGCTCACGCTCTACATCGGCGTCTGGCCGGTGTACTACGTCCTGCAGGTGGGCGACTCGCGGTACTACGTCTGGCGCAATGGCGCGCTGACGCAGCTCACGCGCGATCAGACGGTGGCGCAGGACCTGGTGGACGACGGCGTCATGACGCCGGCCGCCGCCGCCCGCACGCCGTTCGCCAACATCCTCTCGAGCGCGATCGGCTCCGACAAGACAGCGCCGGTCGTGACGCGCCTCGAGTTCGACTGGAACAACGTGCACCTGCTCTGCTCGGACGGGCTCACCAAACACGTCACGGAGGCACGGATCGCCGAGGTGCTGGGCAGCATGACATCCGCACGGCAGGCGTGCGAGCAGCTGATGCAGGAGGCGCTGGAGAATGGCGGGAGCGACAACATCACGATCGTCATCAGTCGCGCGGTGCCGAAGGTGATCGGCTGACGATGGGTGTCACGGCAGAACCGCACCCATCGCTCGCGTGAACTGCCGCCGGATCTCGACCCACTGCGCCTCGAGATCCGCCTTGCGCGCGAGCGGCCCGGCCAACGGTCTTCCTTCCGCGCTGCCCGAGCCGTAGCCGCCGTCGCCGACCAGCGCACTGTAGAGCGCGCTGAAATGCGAGAGCAGGCGGGCGGGGAGTATGGTCGATGGTGGCGTGGCCTTCGCGACCAGCGCTCGCTCGATGGCCGCCACCGAGTCACGCTTGGCCGCAGGCAGCGCGCGAATCGTCGTCAGCACGTCGTTGATGGCGCTGATCGTGTCGCGCACAGCGATGGCGGTGCGATACTGCGCGTCGTAGTCCGCCTGCGTAATGCCTGGCGCCGCCGGGTTGCCGATGATCGTGAGCGACCGCGCGAGCACGGTGCTGTCGGCGGTGAGCCGCACGGAGTAGCGACCCGGAGGCATCTTCACGCCGTTGCCGGCAGAACCGCTGGTGCCCGTGCGCGGGCCGAACGTGCGCAGGTCCCACTGCACGCGATGGAAGCCGGCACTGATCCGCAATCGCGTGGTGCCGCTCGCGCCGGCGGCAGCGCTGTCGCTGTCGAATCGCCGCACGAATCCGCCGAGTGAGTCGAGGATGTCGACCGCGACTCGTCCGGCCGCGCGCGGGAGCACGAAGTGAATGAGTGCGCCGTCCGGGAGATCGTCCGGGCTGGTCAGGTCCACTTCGCGCAACGGTTCCCCGACCGTACCGCGCGCCGCCGGTCGTGGCGCATACAGCCGCACCGCCAGCGCGCGATCTGTCGCGATCTCCCGCAGCGGCGTGAGATCGTCGAGGACCCAGAACGAACGGCCCTGCGTGGACAGCACCAGGTCACCGCGGTGCACTTTCATGTCCGTGACGGGCGTGACCGGAAGGTTCAGCTGCAACGGTTGCCAGTGCGCCCCATCATCGAACGAGACGTAGGCGCCAAATTCGGTGCCGGCGTAGAGCAGTCCACGGACCACGTCGTCTTCGCGGACGACGCGCACGAAGTGACGCGGTGGGATGCCGTTCGTGCCGTCCGCGATGCGGCGCCAGGTCGTCCCGAAGTCGTCGGTCCGGAAGACATACGGCGTGAAGTCGTCCTCGCGGTACCGCTGCACGGCCACGAACGCGCGTCCGGGCGCATGCGGCGAGATCGCGATCCGGTTCACGGTGCCGCGCGCCGGCATCCCGGGCGGGGTGATGTTGGTCCAGGCGCTGCCCCCGTCGCGCGTGATGTGTACGCGCCCGTCATCCGTCCCGACCCAGATGGTCTGCGCGTCATGCGCCGACGGTGCGACGGCGAAGATGGTCGTGAAGACCTCGACGCCGGTGTTGTCCGGCGTGATCGGGCCGCCAGGCCACTGTTGGTACGCCGTGTCGTTGGTGGTGAGGTCGGGAGAGATCCGGGTCCAGGCGTCGCCGCCGTCACGACTGCGATACAGGTACTGGCTGGCGTGGTACAGGGTACGGGGTTCGGTCGGAGACACGACGATTGGTGAGACCCACTGCCACCGGTTCGTCATCTCCGCCGGTGCCAGCGTGGTCGCTTCGGGCCATCCCTTGACCGAGATACGCGTGTCGGTCGGCACGTCGTATCGGTTGATCGCACCGCCATAGCAGCCGCCCCAGATGGTCTCAGGGTGGTCCGGATGCACTGCCACCGGTCCGGTCTCGCATCCGGCGCCGTAGCCCCATTCCTGCTGCGGACGCAGCGTGTTGTGCAGACGGCGCTGCAGCACGCTGATCGCGGTGTTGTCCTGCTGCGACCCGTAGATGCGGTAGGGGTACTGGTTGTCCACCTGCACATCGTACAATTCGGCGGTGGGCTGGTTGTACATCGACGAGAATGTGCGGCCGTCATTGAGCGTGACGACGGTGCCGCCGTCATCGGAGATCGCGAAGATCGACGGCGTCTCGGGGTTGATCCAGATGTCGTGCACGTCGCCATGCGGCACGGGTACCGTGTCAAAGCGCGCGCCGCCGTTTTCGGAACGGAGCGCGGCGACGTTGAGCACGTAGACTCGATCCCGGTTCCTCGGGTCTGCGCGCACATGCCCGTAGTAGAACGACCGGCCACGTACGCGCGATTCGCTGTTCACGCGGGTCCACGTCGCGCCGCGATCATCCGAGCGGTACAGACCACCGTCCGGCTCGGCCTCGATCAGCACCCACAGCCGGTTCGGGTCCGCCGGAGACTGCGTGACCTGCACCTTGCCGACCATGCCCGCAGGCAGTCCCCCGCCAACTTTCGTCCAGGTGTCGCCTCCATCACGCGACCGATAGAGCCCGCCTTCCGGCCCACCCGAGATCAGCGTCCAGGGCTTGCGTTCGGCGCGCCACATGCCGGCCCAGAGCTCGCGCGGATCATCGGGACTCATCACGATCGACACGCCGCCGGTGCTGTCGTTGAGTGCCAGGACATGCTGCCAGGTCGAGCCACCGTTGCGCGTGCGGAAGATGCCACGCTCCGGGTTCTTCCCGAACGGATGCCCGAGTGCCGCGACGAACACTTCGGCAGGATTGGTCGGGTTGATCACCAGCTTGCCGATCGCCCCCGCGTCGCGCAGGCCGATGAAGCGCCAGCTGCGTCCGGCATCGGTCGACTTCCAGACGCCGGTTCCGGTCGAGACGTTGCCGCGGATCGAGGCGCTGCCGGTGCCGACGTAGATGACGTTCGGATCGCTGTCGGCCACATCGATCGCGCCGATATTGCCGTTGTCGAGGAAGGCGTCGGTCAGCGGTGTCCAGTGCATGCCGGCATCATCGGTCTTCCAGAC